>NZ_CP104040.1:3000000-3300000 GCF_025152745.1 Rhizobium sp. WSM4643
ATGTTGCCCGGCAGCACGATTCGCGCGCCGACGGCGCGAGCAGCGGCGATGGTATTGTCGAGCATCGGCAGCACCAGCGTTTCCCAGTCGCGGTAGCCGGGTGGGTTGACGGCATGGACGATAAGGCCGACGCCTTCAGCCGCCTTCAGGACGTCGCCGGCATTCATCGCATCGCCCTGCATCCAGTCGAAGGCTGGCTCGTTCCTCGACACCTTGGCGGCATCACGATTGAGCGCCCGGATGCGCCAGCCGCGCGCAAGCAGCCTGCGGGCAACCGCGCCGCCGATACCGCCGGTGGCGCCGAGAACGAGGGCCGTCGTTTTCATTTCGCTATTCATGACAATCATCTCCTTCGATTGGATGAGAGGATCATGCCATCAGAGGGAGATAAACGAAATTGACGAAAGAAGTGCATCTGCTATACGAAAATACATGAACTCCGAACCGAGCTGGGATTTCTACCGCAGTTTCCTGACCGTGCTCCAACAGGGATCGCTGTCGGCCGCCGCCCGCGAACTGGGGCTGACCCAGCCGACCATAGGCCGCCATGTCGACGCACTGGAACTGGCGATCGGCGCCGAACTCTTCACCCGCTCGCCGAATGGGCTGCTGCCAACCGACGCCGCACTGGCGCTGAGGCCTTACGCCGAGACGCTGGCGGCAACCACGGCCGCCCTTTTACGCACCGCATCCGGCCAGCGCGAGCGCGTGGCTGGAACGGTCAGGATCAGCGCCAGTGAGGTCATCGCCGTCGAAGTGCTGCCCGGAATTCTCGGACCGCTGCAGGAAACCTATCCCGAATTGCAGATCGAGCTCTCGGCATCCGATACGATCGAGGACCTGGTGAACCGCGAGGCCGATATCGCCGTGCGCATGGCCGAGCCGCAGCAGACTGCACTCGTCGTGCGCCGCATCGGCGATATCCCGCTCGGCTTTCACGCCCATCGCCGCTATCTCGAACGATACGGCATTCCGCAAACCCTGGCTGACCTCGCAAACCACCGCCTCATCGGCTTCGACCGGCAGACGGCCTATGTCCGTATGGTGATGAAACGCTATGCGGTGCCTGGCATCGAATTCTCCTTCCGCTCCGACAACAACCTCGCCCAGCTTTCGGCGATCCGTGCCGGCGTTGGCATCGGCATCTGCCAGACAGGACTCGCGCGCGAAAATCCCGACCTGGTTCACATCCTGCCTGATGCCTTCAGCCTACCGCTCGGCACGTGGGTGGCAATGCATGAGAGCCTGAAGTCTTCGCCGCGCTGCCGCGCTACCTTTGACGTATTGGTCAAGGGGCTTCAGGACTATCTCCGATATTCGACCAGCGCATAATCGCAAAAATCAGAATCGATTTTCGCAAAGAATCATGCGCAAATTTCGAAGCAATAGAGCCTCCTTAACGCGTCTTATCGGACGCGCACCCCGGCGGGATGCAAATGACAAAGCACCATGCGGTTGAACTCGTGCCCTGCGATCCGCGATGGCCGCAAGCCTTTCAGCGTATCCGCGGCAAGCTTCTAACCTTGCTGCCGCAGGCGCTCGCCATCGATCACATCGGCAGCACGTCCATACCGGGCATGATGGCCAAGCCGCTTATCGACATCGACATCGTTCTTCCCGGCCTCGAGCATATCGAGGACGCCACACGCGTGCTTCTGGCCGAAGGCTACGAGCCGCGCGGCAATCGCTATGACGACGATGTCTGGGCTTTTCTATCGAGAGGTTCGGTGCCGGCGGAACGGGTCTACCTTTGCCCTTCCGGCAACGGCACGCATCGAAACAGGCTGGCTTTCCGGGATTATCTCATCGCGCATCCGCAAGCGGCAGCCGATTATGCCGCGCTCAAAAGCAGGCTGGCAGCCGAATTCCGGATGGACGGCGACCGCTATACTGCGCACAAGCGCGAATTCGTCGATGCGATCGTCGCGCGGGCATTGACGGGCGATGGTTAGCTTCAGATGCCTTGCGAGGCTTCGGCTGTACGGTCCTTCCACAAGCCGTCCACCACCTCGGTTTCCGGCCGATCGCCGCCCTCGGCATATTCCTCATGCCATTTGCCGTTCTCGTCCTGCCAACTGATCTCGGCGGAATCGCCGCCGACCTGCTGTTCGGCCGCGACGATGCGTGCAGCTTCGAGCGCCTCGGCATGGGTCGGGAATGCCTCGGAATAGACACCTCCCAGCCTGTAGGCCCAGCCGCCGTCATGCGGCACGACTTCATAGACCACCTTGATCATGCATCCGTCTCCTCATCTTCTTGTTGCGCATCCGCACGCTTCCGGACAGGATCCGGATCATCGCGGCCGCTTGACGAGAATTCGAGGACGCCGCGATCTGCTTTCCGGCCCCGATGACGTTCAGTATTCCATTAAACGCCGAAGACTGCAAATGGCACTCGACCGCGGCTTTCTTGATAGGCGAAATCAGTGACTTAGATAAAATGTATGAATCTGAACAGGAGCAGAGGCTTGGGGATCGCGTCACGCCTTAAAGAGGAAAAGTTTCTGGTCGCCGCACTTGTCGTTGCAGTGATCGCCTATCTCTTGGAACACGCAGTGATCGAGATGGGGCGCGGCGTCGCGCTGGTTGCCGCCGCGGCCCTGGTCGGCACCATCGTGCTCGCCTCGATCCGCGTTGCCCATCATGCCGAGCTGCTCGCCGTCAAGGTCGGCGACCCCTACGGCACGATGATCCTGACGCTCTCGGCCGTTGCCGTCGAAGTCATCATCCTCGCCATTATGATGAGCGGCGAGAGCTCGCCGACGCTGGTGCGCGACACGATCTATTCGGCCCTGATGCTCGATATCAACGGCATTCTCGGCCTGGCCGCCCTGCTCGGCGGCCTCAAGCATGGCGAACAGCCCTATAACGACAATTCCGGCAAGACTTACGGCGTGATGATCCTCACCGCGATGGGCATCTCGATGATCGTGCCGGAATTCGTGCCCAGCGACAAATGGCACTATTATTCCGCCTTCACCATCGCCGCGATGATCGCGCTTTACGGCCTCTTCCTGCGCATGCAGGTTGGCCAGCACAGCTATTTCTTCAGCTACAGTTACCCGCGCTCCGAACGAAAGAAGGAAAGTCCCGACGAGCATGGCGACGACGAGTCGGCCGCGATCTCGATCGCCACCATTCTCATCGGCGTCGTCATTATCGGCCTGCTGGCGGAGTTCATGGCGGCCTTCATGACCGAAGGCCTGCGCGATAGCGGCGCGCCGATCGCCGTGACCGCCGTGGTCGTCGCAGCGATTTCGGCCGCACCCGAGATCCTGACCGCATTAAGGGCGGCACTCAGGAACCGCATGCAGGCGACGGTCAACATCGCCATGGGCGCCTCGCTGTCGACGGTCATCTTGACCGTGCCCGTGATGGAAGCGATCGCGCTCTATACCGGCCAGCCCTTCATCATGGCGATGACCCCGGTGCAGACGGTGATGGTGGCGGTCACGCTGATTGCCGCCGCGATCAACCTCAACGACGGCGAGACCAACGCTATCGAGGGCATGACGCATTTCATCCTCTTCGCCACCTTCGTCATGCTGACCGCGCTGGGGCTTTGAAGGCTCCCGCCCCCGCCCCGCGGAGGAAGGGAAAGCACAGTCTGTTTAGGCGGGCTGTTGGGCGAAGAGCATGCGTTCGCGGGCTGCGAACCATTCCTCGGCGTAATCGTCGTTCTTGTATTCCTCGAAATACGGCCCGCCATCGGTGAAATGGACGTTCTTGGCGTCTTCGCAGTAGTCGTATTCATTGACGAGGTAATTCCACGTCACCGGCAATTCGCCGATGAGCTCTTCATTCTCCAGCCATTTGAACTGATGCAGTTGCAGCCCGGTCGCGGTATTGACGTAGTCGGGCGTCAGTGCGCGGCATTCGTCATTGTTGAAGAGGATGAAGCTCGACCAGTTCTTCTTTTCGTACTTGGTCTGCGCCTGCCCGAGGAACTTGGTGTCGATCTTCGGCTGGTAATCATGTTTGACGCACATGACGGCGTAACGCTCGTCGCGCAATGCCCAAAGCTCGGCGATATCGGCACGCATCAGCATGTCGCAATCCATGAAGATGCTCCAGCCCTCGTAACCGCTCAGATAGGGCGTCAGGAAACGCGAGAAGGAGAACTCCGTGGATTGCAGCGCGTTGCGCTGGCGGGTGAAAATCCCGCCAAGATTGGAGAGCGCAATGGGCGAGAACTCGACCGGAATCGACGACTTCTCGATGATGCTCTGCACGAGAACGTGGTAGGCAACCACTTCCTTGGGATCGAATCCCACGAAAATTCGGACGTTCTGTTGTTCCATTGTCCACCTCGATCGCCAGTATAGAGAGATGAATTGATTGGTATCGGAAACAGCATTTTTGGCCACCCACGCCTGTAAGCAAAGGCCTGCGACAGTCATCCTTTCGACTTATCGAGAAAACGCTGCTTGCGGGTTTTCGGTTTGAACCGCCGAAAGAAATTGTCGACGGCGCGGATGAATTTGGTGACGGACATCAGCCTGTCGATCTGGCTATTCGTATTGTCGAGCCGCTCCGACAAGACCTCGGCCGCAGTCATCGCGATCTCAACCGGCGGCACCTCAGGAAACCGTTTGGCGAGCGCCGAATAGGGGCTGGCATCGACGCCGCCCAGCATGGAGATCGACCCCATGCGAGCAAAGAGACGCAGAAAGATCTGCTCGAACGTCCAATCGTGCACGTCGAACACCTTCCACTTCTCACTCCGCTTCGCCGAAAAGCCGGCAAGCAGGATATTGCCCGGCAGCTGCAGATCGGCGAGCCACAGCGCTACCGCAAAGCCGCTCGTCGCGATCTTGCCGATCGGATAGAGATCGGCGAGCATTTGTGTCAGATCAAGGTGACGGGCCTCAGCGCCTTCGAAGCAGCTCTTTTCGCTGAGATTTTCCTCGACGGAGACCCGGATGTTGACGACGCCGAGGAAATCGTCGCCGCCAAAGAAGCGCAAGACATCCGCCGCTTCGCGCCGATGGACGATATGGGCGCCCATGACGTCGCTGCGGGCAACCAGCATGGAATGGCCGACGAAGGGTTCGTCGAGCACCTTATAGACCTTGTTGAAGAAGACGTAGAGCGCCGTCTCCGGCAATTCGCTCCGCAGCCGTTCGAGATCGACCGCCTCGCTGTTTGCGACCAGCACGACATGGGAATAGCCCGACAACAGCGCCTTCCACGCTTCCGGCGTCAAGAAATTGAAGCCTCCGTCCGGAGCGGTCGTAGCCTTGTTATCGCTAGGGATTGCTTCCATATCGGCTCACATGCACTTTCCAAGGACGACGCGGTCCGCCCGACTAGCTGTTGCTGAAATAGGCGCGCATCCGGGCAAGCCGCGTCAGCCCGCCGATCTGCTTTCCCACATGCGAGAGGAAGCCCGCCACTCGGTCCGTCATCGACGGTTGCCTGCAGAAAGACGCCCAGGGTGTGTTGCGAAGATCTTCGGCATAACGATTGGCCATCCGCCGGTGCACCCAGGGCACGGTGGCCTGCCACGGCTTTTTCCGGCCGGTGAAATGAAAGATGGCCGGCCGATCGACGAAGGGCAGCAAGCCCGTCTGTGTATTCCAGCGCGGATCGAGCACCAGCCAGTCGCGGTCGAACGTGACGTTCAACGCATCCTGGTCATTGTTCTCGAACAGATGCGACCGCTCCTCGAAGATTTCCCGGGTCCTGGCGAAAAGCCCCCTCGCCCGGCAGACGGACCAGTCGAACAGCAGTACGCCGGCATTGAAGTAGCGGCCGCCCTGGCCCATGCCGATCTTGCGCTGCCGCGCCCCGGCCTTCTCGGGAAAGGCCATGACATAGTCGTCGACCGCAGCAAGCGCCTTGCCCTGCAGATCCATCGCGAAGAGATCGTCGACCGGCGCAACCGTAAGCACATCGGCATCGAGATAGAGCAGCCGCTCGACATGATCGGGAATGTACAGATCCATGTAGAGCCGCGCCAGCGTCGCCCCCGACCAGCGACCCCGCGCTTGCAGCGCCGTATCCGGCGTATTGTAGGGCAGCACCCTGATCGCCATGTCGTGCAGCCGCGCGAAATTTCCGACCTCGGCGATCTCGTTCGGCTTGAGGTCGATGCCGAGAAGCAGGAACTCAACAGTGGAACCTGAGAGATTGCGCTTGACCGAAAGCAGGGTGCAGCAGGCGGCCGGCAGCATGTTGACATCCGAACAGACGATCACGGCACTCTGCTGCAAAATCCCAGCCCCCCGAAGCGGCAATTTAAACTTGATGCCGGATATCTAGTTGGTTTGATGCCAACCCGCAACCGCAGATCACCCGCCGGACCGTCGCTCTGCGTCACGTTTTGAATCGGATTTCAACGACTTGCAAGGCAAAGCGGATTCAGATGAGGAGCATATTGAATCGGAACGTGAACTTAGAGCCGCAGCGCCAATGGATGATCGACGAGCAGCCGGTCCACTGTCGCAAGCTGCAGCCCCTCGACCTTGCATTGCGCAAGCAGCAAGCGATCGAAGGGATCGCGCGTCTCCGGCTCGGGGTTGGCGGCGGTGATGACGTGCGCGATATCGATGGGCAGGATCGTCAGCCCGGTCTCCCCGAGATAAACGGGAATGGTCTCGAGGGGCAATCCGGGCTGCAATTTTCCAAGCCTTGTCTTGATGGCAATTTCCCAGAGGCTGGCGACGCTGACGAAACCGATGGCGGCACCGTCCGAAAGCACCCGCTCGACACGCGGAAAACGCTCCGCCAGTTTCTTCTGGGCAATTGCAATCACCATGTGCGTGTCAAGCAGCAGACGCATGATCACGGCAGCGGCTTGAGAAGAAAATCTTCCGGCAAAGGATCGTCGAAGTCGTCGGCGATATACATCTCCGTGCGGGTGATACCCTTGGAACGAAGATAGGCTTCACCGGCCTCCAGGTTCAAACCGCCGCGTTTTTGATGCGGCACGAGATCGAACACCGGCCGGCCGTTGCGTGTCACGACAATGGTTTCACCTTCCTCGACCTCACGGGCGAGTTCGGTCAGGCGGTTCTTCGCATCGCGGATCGAGACGGTCTTCATGATGCCAAATGTAGCTACATGCGGCTACATCGTCAATGTCAGCGCAATTGAAAAAGGCCCGCCGTCACCGGCAGGCCCTCAATCGGCGTTACAGTAAGCCGCTTACTTGCAAGCGCCGCAGAAGCGCTGGATGCGGCGGCAGGCTTCATCGAGCAGCTCTTCCGAAGTCGCGTAGGAGATGCGGAAGTTCGGGCCAAGACCGAAGGCCGAACCGTGAACGACGGCAACGCCTTCCGTTTCCAGAAGTTCGGAAACGAAATCCTCGTCCGTCTCGATGACCTTGCCCGACGGCGCCGTCTTGCCGATCAGGCCGGCGCAGGACGGATAGACATAGAAGGCGCCTTCCGGCACCGGGCAGACAATGCCCTTGGCCTGGTTCAGCATCGAAACGACGAGATCGCGACGGCCTTCGAAGATCTTCTTGTTCGCAGGGATGAAATCCTGCGTGCCGTTCAGCGCTTCGACAGCCGCCCACTGGGCGATCGACGTCGCACCGGAGGTCTGCTGCCCCTGGATCATGTCCATGGCCTTGATGAGTTGGATCGGACCGGCCGCATAGCCGATGCGCCAGCCGGTCATCGCATAGGCCTTGGAGACGCCGTTCATCGTCAGCGTGCGGTCGTAAAGCTTCGGCTCGACTTCCACAGGCGTGACGAACTTGAAGTCGCCATAGGTCAGGTGCTCGTACATGTCGTCGGTCAGCACCCAGACCTGCGGATGCTTCATCAGCACATCCGTCAGCGCCTTCAGCTCGTCCTGCGTATAGGCCGCCCCCGTCGGGTTGGACGGCGAGTTGAAGATGAACCACTTGGTCTTCGGCGTGATCGCCTTTTCGAGATCGGCCGCCTGGAGCTTGAAGTTATGCTCCTGGGTGGCCGAAACGAAAACCGGCGTGCCGCCGCACAGCGCCACCATCTCAGGATAAGAAACCCAGTAAGGCGCCGGGATGACGACTTCGTCGCCGGGATTCAGCGTTGCCATGAAGGCGTTGAAAAGGATCTGCTTGCCGCCGGTGCCGACGATCGTCTGCTCCCAGGAATAGTCGAGGCCGTTCTCGCGCTTGAACTTGGCGGCGATCGCCTTGCGCAGCTCGGGAATGCCGGAGACCGGCGTGTACTTCGTTTCGCCGCGGTTGATCGCGTCGATGGCGGCCGTCTTGATATTATCGGGCGTATCGAAATCCGGCTCACCTGCGCCGAGACCAATGACGTCACGTCCTTTTGCTTTCAGCTCGCGCGCTTTCTGGGAGACGGCGATGGTGGCTGAAGGCTTCACACGGGAAAGAGCATCGGCAAGGAAAGCCATGATAACGGTCCTAATGGTTGAAACGGGCAGAAAGCCGGGACCGGAGTTCTGCGGTTAGCTCTATGTCCAATGTATGACGGCATTTCAAGCGGAAAGGCGTCATGGTGGCATGATTCTTATTGATCGGTTCGCCGCACCGCCTGTCTAGCACGCCGCCCCCTTCGGAGAGGCCTATGTCACGTGGTTGAAACACCATGCGCAGATCTTGAATCAATCTCTGAGGTCGTCCGGATTTATCCTCTCAAATCAGTGGCATCGTCGAATTCGGCCATTGCCATGAATAAGCCGCAACAAATGCCGCGCCACGCCGCAATTCCGTCGCGAGCGCGCCGAGATCGAAGCCGCATCATCCGGCATCCGAAATTGGTTATTGAGGGTATGCCAATGTTTCTGGAAGATGAGTTTGCCATCAGGCGCATGCGCATGCGTCGGATCTCCATTTCATGTCTCGTTGCCATCACCGCTTTTGCCGCCTGCATCACCGCGATGCTGGGGCTTGCCTCCGCCGCTCGCGCCGATGCGCAGCCGGCATCCGGCCAACTCGCGGCTCTTGTCCGGCCGAACGACGTCAACAGAGGCTCGCTGCTCTTTCCGTCGAAGGAACCGGGCTTCTATGTCGAAGCGCCGCGGCTGAACACCGATGTCGCCATCGATGTCTCCGGCCCGATCGCCAGGGTAAAGGTGACGCAGCGCTTCCAAAATCCGAGCCAGGGCTGGGTCGAGGGCACCTACGTTTTCCCGTTGCCGGATAATTCCGCCGTCGACGCGCTGAAAATGCAGATCGGCGAACGTTTCATCGAAGGCCAGATCAAGCCTCGCCAGGAAGCCCGTGAGATCTACGCGCAGGCCAAGGCCGAGGGCAAGAAGACGGCGTTGCTCGAACAGCAGCGGCCGAACATCTTCACCAACCAGGTCGCCAATATCGCTCCCGGCGAAACCATCGTCGTCCAGATCGAATACCAGCAGACGATCCACCAGTCGGGCGGCGAGTTCTCGCTGCGCTTCCCGTTGGTCGTCGCCCCGCGCTACAATCCGCCGCCGATCGTCCAGACCGTCGAGTTCAACAACGGCGCCGGTTTTGCCACGCCGCGCGACCCCGTGGAAAACCGGGACAAGATCGAAGCCCCCGCGCTTGATCCGCGTGAGAACGCAAGGATCAATCCGGTTTCGCTGACCGTAGACCTCAAGGCCGGTTTCCCGCTCGGCGACGTCAAATCTTCCTTCCACGCGGTCGATATCAGCCAGGACGGCGACCAGGCGAGGACGATCAGCCTGAAGGCGGAAACCGTTCCCGCCGATAAGGATTTTGAGCTCACCTGGAAGGCCGCTCCCGGCAAGATGCCGAGTGCCGGCCTCTTCCGCGAAGTGATTGATGGTAAGACCTATCTGCTCGCCTTCGTCACCCCGCCCACGGCCCCGGATACGGCAGCGCCGCCGGCAAAACGCGAGGTGGTCTTCGTCATCGACAATTCCGGCTCCATGTCCGGTCCCTCGATCGAGCAGGCAAGGCAGAGCCTGGCGCTTGCCATCTCCAAGCTGAACCCCGGAGACCGCTTCAACGTCATCCGTTTCGACGATACGATGACCGATTATTTCAAGGGTCTCGTCGCAGCCACCCCTGACAATCGCGAAAAGGCGATCGCCTATGTCAGAGGCCTGACCGCTGACGGCGGCACGGAAATGCTGCCTGCCTTGCAGGCTGCGCTGCGCAACCAGGGACCGGTCGCAAGCGGAGCGTTGCGCCAGGTCGTATTCCTGACGGATGGTGCGATCGGCAACGAACAGCAGCTTTTTGAGGAAATCACCGCGAACCGAGCCGATGCCCGCGTCTTCACCGTCGGCATCGGCTCGGCACCGAACACCTATTTCATGACCAAGGCCGCCGAAGTCGGCCGCGGCACCTTCACGGCGATCGGCTCGACCGATCAGGTGGCAAGCCGCATGGGCGAGCTTTTCGCTAAGCTGCAGAACCCAACCATGACCGATATCACCGCCACCTTCGAAGGCATCGAGGCCGAGGATATCACGCCGAACCCGATGCCGGACCTCTACAGCGGCGAGCCGGTCGTGCTGACCGCGCAGCTGCCTGACGATCAGCCCGCCGGCAAGCTGCAGATCATCGGCAAGACAGGCGACCAGCCGTGGCGCGTCGAAATGGATATCGCCAATGCCGCCAACGGCAACGGCATCTCCAAGCTCTGGGCGCGGCGCAAGATCGACGATTTCGAGGCGCGCGCCTATGAACGTCAGGATCCGGCCGCGCTCGACAAGGATATCGAGACCGTGGCGCTCGCCCATCATCTCGTCTCTCGCGTCACCAGCCTGGTTGCCGTCGACGTCACTCCGTCTCGTCCGGTCGACCAGCCACTCGGCTCAACCAAGCTGCCGCTCAACCTGCCGGAAGGTTGGGACTTTGATAAGGTCCTCGGCGAAACCCCTGCTCCTCTTGGCGGCACGGAGCGCCATGGCTCGGCTACGCCGACAGGAAACCCCGGATCGGTGCAGGCTGCGGCCGAAACACGGGAGCTCGCCGCGTCGCCTGAGATCGCAAACATGATGGCCGCAGCCCCGACCGCCAAAGCGGCCACCATGATCGCGCAAAAAAGCACGACCGTGAACCTGCCGCAGACGGCGACGCGCGCCGACGAGCAGATCATCCGCGGTCTGACCATGCTGCTCGTGGCGCTGACGGCGGCAAGCGGGCTTGCCGTGTGGCGGCGACGCCTAAAGGGCATTATTGCTGTCGGGGTCAAGCGAAATGGTCTCTAGGCTCTCCGCAAGCCAGAATGAGGAAGCGGCCGAATTCGAGCCGCTTCCGACCTATCTGGAACTCGCCATGGCCGCCGCTACGGCCTATGATCGACCGAAGATGCGCCAGAAGAAGGGTTTCTTCCTCTGGCGCCTTTCCTCAATCGAAAAAGCAATTGCCTTTGCCATCGCCGGCCTTGCCCTCTATGGCCTGGCGCTGATGGGTGACGGCTTCCTGCTGAAGGTGAAGGCAGAGCTTTCCCAGGTTCTGCTGAAACGCGCCTTCGCTGCCGAATTGCGGGGCGAAGAAACAAAACCCTGGCCCTGGGCGGATTTTACCACCGAGGCCAAGGTGCGCGCCCCGCGCCTCGGCAAGGAGGCGATCGTGCTCTCCGGCGCCTCCGGCGAGGCTCTCGCCTTCGGTCCGGCCTGGCTCGCCAATACGCCGCAACCGGGCGAGGAAGGCACCTCCGTCATCGCTGCCCATCGCGACACGCACTTCCGCTGGCTGCAATATATAAGGCCCGGCGATACGATCGAGGTCACTCGCCGCGACGGCAAACTATTGACCTTCAAGGCCGGCGAGGGCCGCATCGCCCCGTGGGATGCCAACGGCATCGATCCCTCCTCCGATGGCCGCCGCCTGGTGCTGACCACCTGCTGGCCCTTCAATGCCACCGAACGCGGGCCGCTGCGCTACATCCTTGAGGCAGAATTGGTCGACGACCAGGCGACGGGATCGGTTCAACCGGTAAACACAAAGCCGTTATTGCAGGTCGAATGAGGGTTGAAGCCCTCCCCTGCCCGCTCCACGTTCAACCTGGAGAGACCACAGGGAAGCAAGATGAAGAGAATATCCGCCTTCCATTTCGCCACAGCGCTGGTCCTGTTCGGCACCGTATCGGCGGATGCAGCCGACACCATCAAGACGCAGGATCTCGCAGTGCGGATCGACAAGCTCGCCGACCACCTCGAACATCCCTGGGCGGTCGAGGTCTTGCCCGACGGGGCGTATCTCGTGACCGAGCGGCCTGGCCGCATGCGCATCGTCCGCGACGGCAAGGTTTCAGGCCCGATCGGCGGCGTGCCCAAGGTGAGCGCCCGTGGTCAGGGAGGCCTGATGGATGTGGCGCTCGCTCCGGACTTTGCGACATCCAGAAAGCTCTATTTCACCGCCGCCATCGCCAACAGCCAGGGCTCCGGCACCGAGGCCTTCAGCGCCATGCTTTCAACTGACGAAAAGACGCTCCATGCCGTGACGCCTGTTTTCACCATGCGGCGCTTCACGCCAGGCAACATCCAGTACGGTTCGCGCATCGCGATTGCCCGCGACGGTTCGCTGTTCATCAGCGTCGGCGACCGTGGCGACCGCGACCGCTCGCAGGACTGGCAGGACGATGCCGGATCGATCATCCACATCAATGCCGACGGCAGCATCCCTGCAGACAATCCGTTCAAAGACGGCGGCAAGGCGCTGCCGGAAATCTGGTCGAAAGGCCACCGCAACCCGCAGGGCATCACCTTCGACGCCAAGGATGGCAAGCTCTATACCGCAGAGCACGGCGCGCGCGGCGGCGACGAGATCAACCAGCCCGAGGCCGGCAAGAATTACGGCTGGCCGATCATCACCTATGGCCGCGACTATTCGGGCGCCGAAATCGGCGAAGGCACCGCCAAGGAAGGGCTGGAACAGCCGCTGCATTATTGGGATCCTTCAATTGCGCCCGGCGCGCTCGCCGTCTATCGCGGCGCCATGTTCCCGGAATGGGACGGCAATTTCCTCGTCGCGGCGCTGAAGTTCCAGCTGCTCTCGCGCATGCAGCGTGACGATAGCGGCGCCTTTGTTGCCGAAGAGCGCCTGTTCGAGGGCGAATACGGCCGCATCCGCGACGTTGTCATCGCACCCGACGGTGCGCTGCTGATGGTGACGGACGAGGATAACGGCGCGCTGCTCAGGGTCTCAAGAGCGCGAGCCCGTAACGGCTGAGCGATCACAACGCGCCGCGCAGCTGCTTGCGGATGACGAACTTCAGCCCGGACCAGATCTCGTCGACGGCGCAGACCTTGACGTCGACCAGACCGGTTGGGAGCAGAACCGCCCGCACTACGTCCTCCGTGATGTCAGTCGGCACGCGTGAACTCTTCTTCGGCCAGGATATCCAGACCATGCCGTCCCGCCTCAAGACACGGAAAAGCGCTGGCGCAACAGCCTCCAGCGCCGGCCGTTCGGTCGTAAACAGATGCACATAGTCAAACGCACGCTGAGGCGTCTCGGGAAGCACGCGGACGACCGAAGCAAAACCGTCGAAGCCATAGATGTCACCGATCGTTTCCGGAATGCCGAGAAGAGCGGCGGTCTGCCCGTGTGCAAGGCCGAGTTTCCTGACAAGCGGCGTGCGGGAATAACCTGCCGTACTAGGCGCCGCCGCATCGCCGGCCGGCTTCCGTTCCTCGTGTCGCATGCATTCATCTCCGTCAACCGACACGAAGTCTTCACCCTTGCCGAAAGGAAACGCAACTGCTAACCGCTTGGGCACATCTCCCTTCCCCATTGAGGACGACATGACGCGCGTTCAGGCGAACCTCCTCCTATTGCTTGCAGCCGCCATCTGGGGCGGCGGCTTCGTCGCGCAGTCGACGGCGATGAAGGCGATCGGCCCCTTCTGGTTCATCGGCCTGCGCTTTGCCGTCGCCACCCTGGCCGTGCTGCCTTTTGTCCTTTTCGAAGCGCGCAAGGCAACGGAGAAGACAAGCGCGCGCCATGCCAAGCTCTACATCCTGATCGGCCTTGCCCTTTTCGGCGGTGCAGCCACGCAGCAGGTCGGACTGCAGACGACGACGGTGACGAATTCCAGCTTCATCACCGGCCTCTACGTCGTTTTCGTGCCGCTGATCGCCGTGTTCTTCCTGCGCCGTGCTCCGCACTGGATCATCTGGCCGGGCGCGCTGATGGCGATCACCGGCATCTACCTTCTGTCCGGCGGCCATCTCTCGGCGATGGCGCCTGGCGATCTGCTGACCGTCGTCTGCGCCGTCTTCTGGGCGATCCAGATCACCCTTGCCGGCACGACCGTTTCGGAGACCGGAAGGCCGCTCGCGCTCTCCGCCGTGCAATTCGCCGTCACCGCGGTCTGGGCGCTGGCCGTTGCCGCAGCCGTCGAACCGGTCAGCCTTTCGGCGATACAGGCCGCGGCGCCGGAGATCCTTTATGTCGGTATCTTCTCCTCCGGCGTGGCTTTCGTGCTGCAGGTGATCGGCCAGCGCTACACGACGCCCTCGCAGGCAGCGATCTTTCTTTCTTCCGAAGCGCTCTTCGGTGCCTCACTTGCAGCCCTGCTGCTCGGCGAAACGATGCCGGCAACAGGTTATGCAGGTTGCGCGCTAATGTTTATCGCTATGCTTGTGGTCGAGCTTGTGCCCGGGTTCACCCGGCGGCGCCTGCCAGCCGCGTGATCACCCGTCCAGATATGGGCGAGTCACCCATCGGAAAAAAAATTATCCGATGCGGGAGACGCGTTGGCGTTGCATTTTTGGGAAAATCTGCTCGGAACTTATATTGCCGACGATATAAAACGTTAATCATTCCCTGTCGACGAAGGAAATTTTGCGTTTTTGCGCAAATTGGAGATCGACAGGGGTGTGCCCGGAACGACACGTTAAAAAACTTTTGCTTGCCAAAATCCTTTAAACGCAGCACTCTCAGCGCGTTCGGGCATTTTGCGAGCATGGGAAGTCCTTAAGTATTTGCGCGCCGGGAACGCTAATATTCCGGTCAGCCGGTTCCGAAAATGGCGGGAGAAACTCCTACCTGGAACAGGCCGAGGTAGAGGGGACCTTTTTCTCAAATTTCAAGAATTGCCTGCCAACACCTCCCGCAAGGGGGCAATGCTATGATGCTGCCCGTGTGGATGGCGGGCAGAGAGAAAAGGACCTGACGCATGGCAGAGACTGGCACTGTAAAATTCTTCAATACCGACAAAGGCTTCGGCTTCATCAAGCCGGACCGGGGCGGCGCTGATATCTTCGTTCACATTTCTGCCGTTCAGGCCTCTGGCCTGGCCGGTCTGACGGAAAACCAGAAGGTAAGCTTCGACACGGAGCCGGATCGCCGCGGCAAGGGCCCGAAGGCCGTCAATCTGCAGATTGCGGGCTGAACCCTTAACAAGGCTGGCGAGTTCGAGTTGAAGCCCGGCAGCAATGCCGGGTTTTGTCGTTCAGCCTTCGTTCAGCTACAAATCTGTACGACTGTGACCATCGAGAAAGGGACCGGCTTTCGGTTCCCGGGATTAGGATTTACACTTATGAACAGGCTCGCCAAGACCCTTCTGCTGACGGCAACCGCTGCTGCACTCACGCTTTCCGCCATTGGTGAAGCGTCGGCCGGTGACCGCCACTGGCGCCACGATAATCATCACGGCAACAACGATGCGTGGGTCGGCGGCGCCGTTGGGCTGGCCACCGGCCTGATCGTCGGCTCTGCCATTGCCAATGCCAATAACGGTCCGGGTTACGAAGAGCGCCGCTACATCGATCCGGCCTATGAGCCTGATTACTACGAGCCCGCTCCGGTCTATCGCGCCCCGCGTCGTGTTTATGTCGAGCAGCCGCAATATGTCGAGCAGCCGCGATACTATGCGCCGGTTCGCACGGCGGTAGAACCCTGGTCGCCGCAATGGGAGCGCTACTGCTCTTACCGCTACCGCTCCTTTGATCCGCGCAGTGGCACCTATATCGGCAATGACGGCCGCAGCCACTTCTGCACCGCCGGCTGATTGCACGACAATCCCTGCTACAAAGCGCCGCTTCTCAGCGGCGCTTTTGTTTTTTGCCTCGTCAACCGGCCTCCTTTTCCCAAGGCATCGGTCCTGCCTCGGCATCCGGCTCAAAATCGGTCGAGACGCTGACGGCGCGCCATTCACGATCGGCCTCGATACGCGCCGCATCCGCTTTCTCGACATTGCGCACGGCATCGCTGCCGAGCAGCAGCCTGAGCGGCGGCTCGTCGAGACCGGCAATGTGGATGACGACCGCAGCCGCTTTGGCGGGATCGCCGGGTTGGCGGCCGTTGTACGCATGCTGGAAGCGCGCCGTAACGCCGACCGTCTCTGCATAGTCCTGCCGCCCTTCGGCAAGCACCGTCGAGGAGCCGGCGAAATCGGTCCTGAAGCCGCCGGGCTCGATCACCGTCACCTTGATCCCGAATGGCGCTACCTCCTTCGCCAGCACCTCGGAAAAGCCCTCAACACCGAATTTCGCCGCCGAATAGGCGCCGCGCCCGGCAGGTCCGATCCGGCCGCCGACGGATGAGAACTGGATGATGTGCCCCGCTCCCTGCCCGCGCATCAGGGCGATAACTGCCTTGGTCATGATGATCGTGCCGAACAGGTTGGTCTCGATCTGGGCGCGAAAATCGGCAAGGCTAGTATCCTCGATCGAGCCCACATTGCCGTAGCCGGCATTGTTGACAAGCACGTCGATGCGCCCGAACCGCTTCACACTCGCCTCGATTGCCGCCGCTGCCGCCGCATCGTCAGTCACGTCAAGCGCCAGCGTCAGCACCTGATCGCCATACTGCTCGTAAAGATCGGCAAGCTGGCCGGGATCGCGCGCCGTCGCCACCAGATTGTCGCCGGAGGCCAGAACCGCCTCCGCCAGCGCCCGGCCGAGACCGCGCGAACTCCCTGTTATCAACCAGACCCTGGGCATCGGAAACCCTCCTTCTGTGGTTCCCGGCCCATGTATGGTCTACTGTATCCGATTGAAAGAAGGTACCCATACGATCTATACACACCTTGAGGTAACTGACGTGAGCAGCGACATGTTCGATTTCTGCAGCAGCATGACCGACGAGCAGGATGCGCGGGCCCGCGAACTGATCGAACGGGCGGCGGCGAAATGGCCGCTGCGCATCCTGCATGTGCTCTCCGATGCCGGCGCACCCCTGCGCTTCTCGCGCCTTATGGAGAGGGTCGAGGGCATCAGCCAGAAAGTGCTGACGCAGACGCTGCGCACCCTCGAAAGAGATGGCCTCATCATCCGCACACTCTATCCCGAAGTGCCGCCGCGCGTCGAATATGAGTTGACGCCGCTCGGACGCGACCTTCTCATGCAAGTCGCCGCGCTCTGGCGCTGGATCGTCGAACACCTGGACGATTTCGATGCACGCAAAGCCGTGAAGCTGACGGCGGCCCGTGCCTGAAGCGCGTCGCGATCTTTCAAACCGCTGCACAGTTTTGCGCGACATGTTTAGGCCGGAATGCGGACCGTTGCCCTCAGTCCACCGAGCGGGCTGTCGCCGAGCGTGACGTTGCCGCCATGGCTGCGGGCGATGTCTCGGGCGATCGCAAGGCCGAGGCCGGTGCCCGACGCATCGAGATTACGCGCCGTATCTAGCCGGAAGAATGGCTTGAACACGTCCTCGCGATTCTTTTCCGGAATGCCCGGCCCGTCATCGTCGAAGATGACGGTCAGCCATTTGGCATTATGCTTGGCCTCGATGTCGAGCCTATCCGCGTAACGACGCGCGTTCGAGGCCAGGTTGGTGACGAGACGCATGAAGGCGTTCGGCCGGACGGATATGTCGTCATCGCCTTCGATGGAATAGCTGAATTTTTTACCATGCAGGGCGAAATCGGATTCCAGCTTCGCAAAGATCTCGCTGAGTTTGAGTTCGCCGACATCCTCTTCGACCTCGCCGCGCGCAAAGGCCATATAGGCTTCCAGCATGGTCTGCATGTCGTTGACGTCGTCATTCAGACCATGCAGGTCGGGATTGTCGCCGGCGAGCGCCAATTGCAGCTTGAAGCGGGTGAGGATGGTGCGCAGATCATGGCTGACACCGGAGAGCATCGCGGTGCGCTGCTCGATCTGCCGTTCGATTCGCTCGCGCATCAGGATGAAGGCAAGACCGGCACGCCTGACCTCGTCGGCGCCGCGCGGATAGAAATCATCAGGCTTCTGCCCCTTGCCGAAACTTTCAGCCGCTCGCGCCAAGGTGAGGATCGGCCGGATCTGCCCGCGCAGGAAGAGGATCGAGATGCCGATCAGCACCAGTGAGGTGCCGACCATCCAGACGATGAAGATATGGGTGTTCGACGCATAGGTCTGGCTGCGCTTGGTCAGCACCCGCAGGATCTTGTTGTCGAGTTTGATGCGGATCTCGACGAGGTTCGAGTTGCCGACCGTGTCGATCCAGAAGGGCCGGTGAATCTCGTCGGTGATCTCGTCGCTGAGGATGCCGTCGAGGATCGAGAAGAACGGCTTGACGCGCGGTGGCGGCAGGTCGCCGTCCGGCTCGATCGAGATCTGCAGGCTGAGTTGGTCGCGGGCGATACGGATGATCTCGCTATAATCCGAATTTTGCGGATAGGTCTCGATGATCTCGATGATCGCGGCGATGTCACGGGTGACGGCAAGCGACAGCCGCTCCGTCACCATTTGCCAGTGGCGCTCCATGAAGACGGCGGCGACGACGGATTGCAAGAGCACCATCGGAATGATGATGATCAGCAACGAGCGCGCGTAAAGTCCGGTCGGCAGCCGGCGGCGCAGCCAGCGGACGACCCAGCGCCAGCCCGGCGCAGAAGTGCGGTCTTCCCGCCGCAAGCTGTCGATCGTCACCATCAGCGCCGGTCCCGAACCTTGAGTTAGTCGATGCTCAGCCTGTATCCGATACCGCGCACGGTCTGCAGCCAGACGGGATTGGCGGGATCATCCTCGATCTTACGCCGCAGCCGGTTGATCTGCACGTCGATCGTCCGTTCGCCGACTTCGGTGTCGTTGCCGATCAGTTCATGGCGGGGGATCGTGTCGCCGGCACGCCGTGCAAAGAGCAGCATGATCTCCTGCTCGCGGTCGGTGAGCCGGATCACCTCGCTGGCTTTCTTCAGCTCCTTGCGGGTCAAGGAGAAAGTGTAAGGCCCAAACATAACCTGTTCGATCTTCAGCCCCTCGCCGTTGGCGTTGCGGCGCAGGATATTGTTGATGCGCAGCACCAGCTCGCGCGGATCGAAGGGTTTGGAGAGATAGTCGTCGGCGCCGGCTTCGAGGCCTTCGATGCGGTTGCCCGATTCCGCCAGCGCCGTCAGCATGATGATCGGGACGTTCTTGATGGCGCGAAGCCCGCGGGTGACAACGATTCCGGATTCGCCGGGCATCATCACGTCCATGATGATGAGGTCGAAATCCAGACCGGTGAGCTTGCGCTGCGCCTCGGCGCCGTCGGCGGCGACAGTAACGCGGAAGCCGTTCTCGGCGAGATAACGATTGAGCAGCGCGCGGATGCGGGAGTCGTCATCGACCACCAGCAAATGCGCCGCATCGTCGGAAATACCTGTCTTGACTGCCATTCAATCCGCCCTTTGTCTATCCCGCATTCCGCTGAGGAAAGCTTTTACGCCCTCCCGCACCTCCGCAGAAGCCCCTTCGAATGCCCGCTCAATGCGGCGCGATTGCGGCTCAGCAAGGGCAAGCGCCAGCTCTCGTCCCGATTTCGTCGGATAAAGCTTGCGCTGCCGCCGATCCTCAGGGCCGGCCACTTGGCGAATATAGCCTGAATCGATCAGCTGTTTCAGCACCCTTGCGAGGCTCTGCTTGGTGATCTTTAAGGTATCGAGAAGATCGGCAACCGTCATGCCGGGGTTGCGGTTGACGAAATGCACGACGCGATGGTGCGCCCGGCCGAAGCCGCTCTTTTCGAGGATGGCGTCAGGATCGGAAACGAAATCGCGATAGGCGAAGAAGAACAGCTCGATGATCTCGAAATCGATAATCCCCGTATCTTCCATCGGCGTGGCCAGCGGCACTGGCTTGCTTGCTTTCGGGCCGGTCTGTCGTGGCACTCGGCACTTCCTTCTCTCTGTCATCTTTACTGAGATAAATTTGCGTCGCTGCTAACTTTCCTGAACTCTGCGCGAGCGCCGCACGGTCTCGCATTCTCCTGGAAACCAAGGCCCGTCCGGCACTCCGACGCAATAGGCGATTTCCCCTTGCGTCTGTGGATAAAACGTAATGGTGACAACAATCAACAGGCATGGCGCTCAAGCACCGGAGGAGTTTAGGGAGGGCTTCAGTTCCTTTCGACCAGCTGGACGGCGAAATCTGGTTCAACGGCGAGTTCGTCGCCTGGGAAAGACGCTAAGATCCACGTACTGATCCGCCTCTATATCGCCGAATATCGCCGTCCCGATCCGAAGACTCGGCGATCTCCCAATCGCCCAGCTACGCCGATCTGCGCATCAGATTTCATTATATTTGGGAGGAAAAGGTTATAAAAATCAACCATACTGGCGGGAAGGTAGGCGGAGAACCTGCGAAAAGCGAGGCGACCTGATGGCCGCCCCGTTTGCACTTCGCTGAGTGCGTCACTGATAGACGTAGACGATCCGGCGGGTCCCCGGATCCACCAGCACGGGCCGGTCGTTGATCCTGGTGTATCGATACTCGTAGTCCGGGATCGTCTGGAAGGTGACATCGTCAGGCACCTCAGCGCCGACGACGACATCGCCGCCGAGCTGCACCGTCTGGCCCGGATTGGTTTCGATATAAGTGCGGACCGTCTCCGGCGGGGTGATGGTCTCGACCGCTCCGACGGGGCCGAGCAACTCGTCGCCAGGTGCCGGCTGTGGCTCGGCCGGCACGACACTCGCGGTCGACTCATAAGTCACGCTGGGTACGCCGATCTCGGCACGGTGCTGCTCGACGATGACAGGACTGCCGCCTTGATCGACCTGCAGATAATCGGCATAGACCCAACCGCGCATGCCGTTGACGTCGACACGGCACCAGCGGCTGCCTTCGATGCAGCCGTCGAGGACCGCTGTCGAGCCGCGGGTAGCAAGGCCGACTGCCGGATATTGCGGACCCGGACCGGCGCGGACGTTGAGATCGTTGACCGTCGTCGCTATAATCTCAGCCTGCGCGACACCGCCGCTCGCCAGGAGCACGGCTCCAGCCAACAGAATGTTTCTCTTCAAGGTCATGTGAGCGTCTCCTTGGTTTCGATGGGCTGACAACGCGTGGGGTTCCACGATGTTCCCATGCGCTCCGCCGAGCGAAATGCGGCTTATGGGGGATTTCATCCAAGTGCTTCGAAGAATTGAACAAAATTCAATTTTTCCGCTCTATTACAATGGCGGAGAGGGGCGTAAATTCTTGTTGCAGTCCGTCGTTTTGCCGTGAGGCGGACCGCAATGGCGGAAGATTCCGGCTGCCCTTGCCACGGTTTCGGACTATACCCCACGCAGTAGAGACACCAAGCGAGGCACTTATGGGCATGCTCCAGGCCGGCATCATTCCGGTGACACCCTTCCAGCAGAATTGCACGATCTTCTTCGATCCCGATACCAAGGAAGGCGTCGTCGTCGATCCCGGCGGCGACGTGCCGCTCATTCTGCAGGCGATTGCCCAGAACGGCCTGACCATCAAGGAAATCTGGCTGACGCACGGCCATCTCGACCATGCCGGCGGTGCCCGCGAACTGAAGGAAGCTCTCGGCATCGACGTGGTCGGCCCGCATCAGGACGACCTGCCGCTGCTGCAGCGGATCGAGACCCAGGCCGCGAAATACGGCATATCAGGATTGCGTAACGTCGTGCCCGACCGCTGGCTGAAGGATGGCGACAAGATCTCTTTCGGCGCCCATGAATTCGAGGTCTATCACACACCCGGCCATGCCCCCGGCCACGTCATCTATTTCAACCGTGCGCAGAATTTCGCCCATCTCGGCGATGTCCTCTTCAACGGCTCGATCGGTCGCACCGACCTGCCCGGCGGCGATCATCAGCAGCTTCTCGATTCGATCCGCGACAAGGTATTGCCGCTCGGCGACGACGTCGGATTCATCTGCGGCCACGGCCCGGGCAGCCGCATCGGCGACGAGCGGCGAAGCAATCCATTTCTGCAGGAAATCAGATCTCGTGGAGGATCCGATGCCGGCGCATCGGGCGAAGCCCCGAACAACTAGAGCATGATGCCGAAAAGTGTGCGCGGTTTTCGGACGACATCATGCTCTATTTCTTTGATTTAGATCTGGGTGATTTAAGGCCGATCAGGCCTAAAATCACCCTGATCTAATGCATGTCGACAAAAAGTGCGCAGCGGTTTTGGGATAACGACTTGCATAAAGACCTAAAGCGGATCGCATGAATCCGATTCGACGCGACGCGCTTTAAGTGTGAGCTCGCGCTCACATCATCTTTCGGCCGTTTGGCACCGGCTGTTCGACCGCAGCAAGCACGATCGCGCCGTTCTCGTCTTCGAATCCCAGCGTCAGCACTTCCGAGCGGAACGGCCCGATCTGGCGCGGCGGGAAATTGACGACGCCGAGCACTTGCCGGCCCAGCAGGCTTTCCGGCGTATAATGCACGGTGATCTGTGCCGAGGATTTTTTAACGCCGATCTCCGGGCCGAAATCGATCACCAGCTTGATTGCCGGCTTGCGCGCTTCCGGAAAGGGACTGGCCTCGATGATCGTGCCGACACGAATGTCGACCCGCTCGAAATCGGCGTAGTTGATCTCTTCTACCATATGGTCTCCGTCAGCCGGCCAGTTCCTCGGCCCGCTTGCGCGCCGCCGCAAGGGCTGCGTCGAACAGAGGCTGCATGCCATTCTCGGCCATCAGCACGGCGAGCGCCGCCGCCGTTGTGCCGCCGGGAGAAGTCACGTTCTCTCGCAGCCGCGAAGCGTCGTCGGGGGACTGGTGCATGAGTTCACCAGCCCCCGCGACTGTTTCCCGCGCGAGACGCATGGCGAGGTCCGCCTGCAGACCGAGTTTGCGGCCTGCCTCCGCCATACATTCGACGAGATAGAATACGTAGGCCGGACCGCTGCCCGAAAGCGCCGTCACGGCATCGATATCGGCTTCCGCCGGCACCCATTCGACCGGGCCCGAGACGCGCAGAAGAGAATGGACGCGTTTGCGCTGCTGATCGCTGACCCCTGAATTGGCAAAGGCGCCGGTGATGCCGCGCCCGACCATGGCCGGCGTGTTCGGCATGGCGCGCACCATGGCGGCCTTGCCGAGATGTCTCTCGAGGAAACCGAGCGTCTTGCCGGCTGCGACCGAGACGACGACCGTGCCCGACCCGACCGCACTTTTCACCGCGGGTAGCACAGTTTCCATCACCTGCGGCTTGACCGCCAGGAACAGCACGCTTGCCTTCAAATCCATGGGAAGCGCAGTCAGATGGGTCGCGCCGGCCTCGTTGATCGCCGCCAGCATCGCCGGCGACGGGCCGGGATCGACGACAATGACGGCCGAGCCCGGAACGCCGCTTTTCAGCCAGCCGGAGAGCATCGCCCCACCCATGTTTCCGGCGCCGATCAGGACGACGGGATGTGTCGAGGAGAAAGGAGTCGTTGGCATCTTATGCCTCGCCGACCGTTTCAAACAGCACGGCTTCCATCGCCTTCGTCGCTTCCATGCCGGACCATACGACGAACTGGAATGCCTGGAAATAGGCTTCGCAGGTGTCGAGCGCACTGGAAAGCAGCACCTCCACCTGGCGATTGGTAGGCTCGGCACCGCCGGCAAGCAGCAGCGATTGGCGGAAAATGACCACATCTTCCTGACGCCAGAGGTCGAAATGACCCATCAGCACCTGCCCGTTGATCGCCGAGAGCAGCTTGACAACCTCGTTGACCCTGATGTCGGGAACTTTGATATCGAAGGCGCAGCCAAGATGCAGCGCCTCGAACTCCTCCATCCAGGAGAAGGAGATGTGATAGTCCGTCCAGCGGCCCTCAACCGTCATCGCGATCTCGTCCTCGCCGGACCGTTCGAACGACCAGTCGTTGTTGGAGGCAACGTACTCGATCATATCGACCGGGTTCGACTGACGCTCGACTTCCAATTCCATCAGGTTCATGCAGCACCTTCTTGACCGGAACGAATGCGACCTAACTTCGTGTACGAACACAAGAAAGACACACGCAAAATACCGGAACCACCACTCGGATGATCGTTGAACCGCTGCCAGACTTAACGCAGATAACCTGCCCGGAGCTTACCAAGTCGCTTCGAATCATCATTTAAAATCAGTGTATAGCGCCCCTTGCCCCCTGCCAGCCCCCCGAACGGAAAATAGGACCGGCCACTGTGGAAAGGCTCTTCGAAATTCAATTCAGAAGGGAGAATAAGCGACTCTGCGAATTGGCTTTTTTGGCAGTGTCCACAGGTGGAAAACTCACCTGGTTTTTTTTACGGAAGATGCGGCGTGTGGCACGAAGGCAACGCCGCATCTGTGTCGTATCGGGACTTAAGCGCCCTCGCCGGCAAGTTTCGCCTCGAGCACGGCGATGCGGGCGGCAAGCGCCTCGTTCTCGTCGCGTGCCTTGATCGCCATCTCGCGCACGGCCTCGAACTCCTCGCGCTTGACGATGTCCATGCTGTTCAGCCAACGCTCGGCCTGGGCGTTGAAGGCGGTTTCGATCTCCTTGCGGACGCCCTGGGCGGCACCGGCCGCATCGGTCATCAGCTTGGCGAATTCGTCCATGATGCGGTTCGTTCCGGTCGTCATGGCGTTTTTCTCCCTTCGCATGAGGTGAATTCAGCCCTTCAGGGCCTCGAGGATTGAGGTAGGGCTTCGCCACCGACGATGCAAGCGCTTTGCACGGGATAAGCTTGCCGGCACCGGCCAGGAACGAGCCATCACGAACAATGGACTTGACCGTCCGGGATCGCAGCGGCATGTTCCGCGCAACTCAACAGGTGGAAAACCTTGCCGATAGCAGCCGATCTCCTTGCCATCATGCCTTTCCCGGATATCGATCCGATTGCCTTTTCGATCGGTCCGCTGGCGATTCACTGGTACGGCCTCGCCTACGTCGCCGGCATCCTGCTCGGCTGGGCCTATGCGCGCCGCATCGCCGCCAATGACAGTCTCTGGCCCGGCAACGTCTCGCCGATATCAAAGACGCAGCTCGACGATTTCATCGTCTGGGCAGCGCTTGGCGTCGTCCTCGGCGGCCGTCTCGGCTATATTTTCTTCTATGATCTCCCCGCCGTCCTGCGCAGTCCCGTCCGTGCGCTCGAGATCTGGAACGGTGGCATGTCCTTCCATGGCGGCCTGACCGGCACGACGATTGCCATGATCCTCTTTGCGCGCCGCAATGCCATACCGATCTGGAGCCTGTTCGACATCGTCGCCACCGTCGTTCCCTTCGGTCTGTTTTTCGGCCGCATCGCCAATTTCATCAATGGCGAGCTGTGGGGCCGGTTGACCGACGTGCCCTGGGCCGTAGTCTTCCCGACCGGCGGTCCCTTCGCCCGCCACCCAAGCCAGCTTTACGAAGCCGGCCTCGAAGGCATTGTTCTGCTCGTGGTGCTGGCCGCCCTTGTCTACGGCATGCGCGCGCTGAAAAGCCCCGGCTTCATTACAGGCGTCTTCGTCTGCGGCTATGCGCTGTCACGCATCTTCGTCGAATTCTTCCGCGAGCCCGACGCCCAACTCGGCTACCTCCTGGGCACGAACTGGCTGACCATGGGCATGGTGCTCTCCTCCCCGATGATCCTGCTCGGCCTCTGGGCGATGCTGCGGGCCCGCCGCCAGGCTGCACTGCAGCTTTGAAAACGGCAGGACGCGCGACATGACCACCGCTCTAGGCAAAAAGATCAAGGCAATCATCCAGGCCAACGGCCCGATCAGCGTCACCGATTATTTCTCGCTCTGCCTCGCCGATCCCGAACACGGCTATTACCGGACGCGCGAGCCCTTCGGCCGTTCCGGCGATTTCGTCACCGCGCCCGAGGTCAGCCAGATCTTCGGCGAGATGATCGGCGTTTTCATCGTCCATGCCTGGCAGCGCCACGGCGCACCGACGGATGTGCGCCTCGTCGAGATCGGCCCCGGCCGCGGCACGATGATGGCTGACATGCTGCGCGTCATCTCCCGGATCGCCCCGCCACTCCTGGACGCTATGAGCGTGCATCTCGTCGAAACCAGCGAGCGCCTGCGCGACGTCCAGAGCCAGACACTCGAGCCTTACGGCGAGAAAATCGCCTGGCATAATGGATTCGACGAAGTGCCGCCCGGCTTCACGCTGATGGCCGCCAACGAACTCTTCGACGCCATCCCGATCCGCCAGTTCGTCCGCATGCCGACGGGTTTCCGCGAGCGCATGGTCGGCATCGACGCCGATGGCGAGCTGACCTTTGCCGCCGGCGTCGCGGGTCTCGATCCCGCGCTTCTTCCCGAACCGGTGCAGAACGTTCCGGTCGGCACCCTCTTTGAAATCTCGCCGGCCCGCCAGGCGGTGATGATCGCGATCTGCGAGCGGCTGCGCGTCTTCGGCGGCACGGCGCTTACGGTCGACTACGGCCATCTCGTCACCGGCTTCGGCGATACGCTCCAGGCCGTGCGCATGCATGAATTCGACCCGCCGCTCGCCCATCCCGGCGAAGCCGATCTGACAAGTCATGTCGACTTCCAGCAGCTCGCCGAAACGGCGCTTGCGGCTGGCGTCCATCTGAACGGCGCCCTGCATCAAGGTGATTTTCTAAGTGGCCTCGGCATTCTCGAACGTGCGGCGGCCCTCGGTCGGGATCGCGAGCCGCAAACCCGGCAGGTCATCCAGGCGGCAGTCGAAAGGCTTGCCGGCGCCGGTGAAGGCCGGATGGGCGAACTCTTCAAGGTGATGGCGGTCTCCCATCCCGCCATCGATCTCATGCCCTTTCGTCCGGTGGATTGACAGGGCGCACGCGGCTGGTTCAACATCGGCCCGAAACAAGAACTTGAAGCGCGCCGCATATGCGATGCGCTTGGGACAATGACAACCCCCTCGAAAACCCGGAATCACAGATGCAGGACGCGGCCTCTCCCGCACCGATCGAAAGCGCGCTCCTGAACGAAGCGGCGGGCAGCACTATCCGGCACGGTTATTTCACGCGGGCCGGCGGCGTTTCCGAAGGGCTGTATCGTGGCCTCAATGTCGGCCTCGGCTCCAGCGACGAACGTGACAAGGTCCTCGAAAACCGGCGCCGTGTCGCCGCCTGGTTCGGCTTGCCGGTCGAGCGGCTGGCAACCGTGCATCAGGTCCATTCTCCCGATGTCGTGATGGTCGGTGCCGATTATGACGGCGCCCGCCCTGACGCCGATGCGATGGTAACGCGCAGCCCGGGAATCGCGCTTGGCGTGCTCGCCGCCGATTGCGGGCCGATCCTCTTTGCCGATCCCGATAACCGCGTCATCGGCGCAGCCCATGCCGGCTGGAAGGGCGCGCTGACGGGCGTGATCGAAAATACCATCGCCGCCATGGAGGCTCTCGGTGCGGACCGCGCTCGCATCGTCGCCTGTCTCGGCCCCTCGATCAGCCAGGCAAGTTATGAGGTCGGTCCCGAGTTCGTCGAGCGTTTCGTCGCCGAAAACCCGGAGGACGTGCGCTTTTTTGTGCCTTCCGCGACGCCCGGCCATGCCATGTTCAACCTGCCGGGGTTAACCGTCGACCGACTGACGAAAGCCGGCGTGCGTGCCGAAAGCCTCGGCCTCTGCACCTATCCGGATAGCGAGCGCTTCTTTTCCTACCGCAGGACGACACATCGCAAGGAGCCGGATTACGGCCGCCAGATTTCCGCGATATCAATCAGGGAGACTTGAGCAGAATGGCACTGCATTTCGAAAAGGCCGAATTCGCAAGCCGGCTTGCGCGCCTCACCGAGAAGATGAAGGAAGAAAAGCTCGACGCCTTGCTGCTCTTCGCCCAGGAAAGCATGTACTGGCTGACCGGCTACGACACCTTCGGCTACTGCTTCTTCCAGACGCTGGTCGTCAAGAGCGACGGCACCATGGCGCTGATGACCCGCTCGGCCGATCTTCGCCAGGCGAGGCATACCTCGATCCTCGATGACATCCATATCTGGGTCGACCGGGTCAATGCCGATCCGACGCTCGACCTGAAGAACCTGCTGGTCGAGATGGATCTGCTTGGCGCCCGCATCGGTGTCGAATATGATACGCACGGCATGACCGGCCGCGTCGCCCGTCTGCTCGACGCGCAATTGACCATCTTCGGCCAGATCGTCGATGCTTCCTATCTCGTCAGCCGCCTGCGCCTGATCAAGAGCCCGACGGAGGTCGCCTATGTCGAGCGCGCCGCCGTTCTCGCCGACGATGCGCTCGATGCGGCGATCCGGCTGACGAAACCCGGCGCCGACGAGGCCGATATCCTTGCTGCCATGCAGGGCGCGGTCTTTTCCGGCGGCGGCGACTACCCCGCCAACGAGTTCATCATCGGCTCCGGCGCCGACGCGCTGCTCTGCCGCTACAAGGCCGGCCGCCGCAAGCTCGACGCCAGCGACCAGCTGACGCTCGAATGGGCCGGCGCCTATGCGCATTACCACGCCGCCATGATGCGCACGATCGTCATCGGCGCGCCGACGCACCGCCACCGCGAGCTCTACAACGCCTGCCGCGAAACCATCGAGGCGATCGAGACCGTGCTGAAGCCCGGCCAGACCTTTGGCGATGTCTTCGACATGCATGCCAAGATCATCGACGAGCGCGGCCTGGCCCGCCACCGGCTGAATGCCTGCGGTTATTCGCTCGGCGCCCGCTTCTCGCCCTCCTGGATGGAGCATCAGATGTTCCATGTCGGCAATCCGCAGCCGATCGAGCCGAACATGTCGCTCTTCGTGCACATGATCATCGCCGATTCCGATACGGGCACGGCGATGACGCTCGGCCAGACTTATTTGACGACAACGGATGCGCCGCGCGCGCTGTCCCGCCATCCGCTCGATTTCATCGGCCTCTGACCGGTGAGAATCCGGAATTGACAGACGACCGTCCCCACCCGCATAAATTCGGGTGGGGCTGATTGCGATTGTGGGAAGGACGGATCAAGGGATGACGCGAGCTGCGATTGTGCCCACGCTCCTATTCGTCATGGCTCTGCTGACCGCCTGCAATACCACCGATGCGCTGACCCCGCAGGTCGATATCGGCGATTCCTCAGGGGCGGCACCTTCGAGTCCGGTGACGCAGAGCGAGGCCGAGCGTTTGGCGGGTACCCGCCAGCCGAGTTTCTCGGGAAGCTCGCAACAGCGCGGCTACCATCCAGCCTATGATCAGTCGCAGCAGGCCTATCGACCCGGCACCGGCGCGCCACCGACGACGATGCAGGAGCAGGCAAACGCCCTATCGAGGAGCGGCTCCTCGCCGGCCGCCTCCACCCCGATCGAGGGACAATCGCTGCCACCGCCGGCGGCCAGTGGTAGGCTCCCCGCACAGTCGGCTGAACCGGCCGAGACGCAACAGCCGCAACAGACCGCCGCCCTCAGCCCCGCCCCCTCCTCCGCCCGGGGCAAAACCGTGCGCTTCCTGCCGATCATCGGCGCGCCGGTGCAGGCCGTGACCCCGCTCTCGCGCCAGCTCGGCGCCGAGGCACGCGCGCATGGCCTTTCCATCAAGAGTTCCAACGACGCGAGCAGCGATTACATCCTCAAAGGCTATCTCTCGGCCTTCAGCGATGATGGCAAGGTCACCGTGGTCTATGTCTGGGATATTCTCGACAGCGGCGGGGGTCGCCTGCACCGCATCCAGGGGCAAGAAAGCGTGCCGACGGCTGCGACCGATCCCTGGGCGGGCGTTCCGGCCTCGGTGATGCAGCAGATCGGCTCAAAAACGATAGCGGAATTCTCCTCCTGGCGGCAGACTCAGGGTGGTTAGTCACAAACTTTTTGCAAATATGGAAGCCTGTGGCGCCTTTGCCCTTGCATTCACGGGGAAGCTGACTAAAAAGCGCGGCTATCAGCGCGTAACAGGCGGACCAAAATGAAGGTTTTCGCAGGCAATTCGAACCGGCAACTCGCCGAAGCGATCTGCAACTATCTCAATGTTCCCTTGGGGAAAGCCAGTGTTCGAAGGTTTGCCGATCAGGAAATCTTCGTGGAGATCCAGGAAAATGTGCGCGGTGAGGATGTTTTCCTCGTGCAGCCGACCGCCTTTCCCGCCAACGATCATCTGATGGAACTGCTGATCATGATCGACGCCATGCGTCGTTCGTCAGCCCGCCGCATCACCGCCGTCCTGCCCTATTTCGGCTATGCCCGTCAGGACCGCCGGGCTTCCGGCCGTACGCCGATCTCCGCCAAGCTGGTCGCAAACCTCATTACAGAGGCCGGCGCTGACCGCGTCATGACGCTCGATCTTCATGCCGGGCAGATCCAGGGCTTCTTCGATATACCCACCGACAACCTCTTTGCCATGCCCGTGCTGACCCGCGACATCAAGAGCCACTATGACCTCAGCAACGTCGTGGTCGTCTCGCCCGACGTCGGCGGCGTGGTTCGCGCCCGCGCGCTCGCGAAGCGCCTGGACTGTCTTCTGGCCATCGTCGACAAGCGCCGCGATCGGCCGGGTGACTCCGAAGTCATGAACATCATCGGCGACATTGCCGGCAAGGACTGCCTGCTGATTGACGATATCGTCGATTCCGGCGGCACGCTCTGCAACGCGGCCGACGCGATGCTGGCCAAGGGTGCGTCCAGCGTCACCGCCTATATCACCCACGGCGTTCTTTCCGGCGGCGCGGTTACCCGCGTCACCTCCTCAAAGCTGCGCGAACTCGTCATCACGGATTCGATCCAGCCGACCACGGCCGTGCTTTCGGCACACAATATCCGCGTCGTAACGACGGCGCCCCTGATCGGCGAAGCCATCAGCCGAACGGCCCAGGAAGAGTCCGTCTCCAGCCTGTTTGACTGAAAACATCAGGCATCCGACGAACTTCCGGATTTTGCTGATTGTCAGCGACTATCTAGTTTTCGCCGCGAACTCGCATCATCTGCCGAAAGGCGCGCCGCTTGAGTGCAGGTATTGCATTGACGGTGCGCATTACGCTGCGCATGAAAGCGAGCTGAACTGTGCCGATAATCGGTCGATGAGCCAGATCATTAGCATCCATCTGCTTTTTCGATTCTTGGACTGCTTCGGTACTGTAGCGAAGCATCTCGACTTCGTAGGCATGTATGGCTTCGACGAGCGGCTTTCGTCCCCGGTCCGCTTCGACCAGCATGCGTCCAAGCAGAGCGGCATCGCGAAGCGCTGTATTGGCGCCCGCGCCTCGTCCGGGTGTCATCGTGTGGACGGCGTCACCGAGCAGAGTGACATTCGAACTCGCCCAAGGCGTCAGCGGGACCGAGGTCCTGACCTTGACATCGTGGATCGTCGAGGGCTCCGTCATATGGATGAGAGCACGTAAGTGCGGATGCCAGTCTTGAGCGAGCTCCAAGCCCAGCTCTCTCAATTGTTCTCCGTTCAGGCCGGACGGATCCCGCGGGCAATTCTGCCGAGCGCCCCAGATACCCCAGCCGATGCTGTCCTCGTCGAGTGCTTCGACGAAATCCGGCCAACGCGAAGCAAACCCGGGGTCACTTCGGCTATCGGCGAACTCGAGCGAGTGAATGATTGCGCCGAAGCCCATCGGCGCCATAATCAGCGACATGCCTTTGAACATTTTGTCCGACAGCAGAGCTTTCGTCTCGGCCGACATAGGAATTTTGCCTCCGAGCGACACGATCCCAGTGTCTTCCAGACGCGCGTCCGGCAAGCGTTGCTTGCATACAGTGGAACCCGTGCCGTCAGCACCCACCAAGACATCTCCCGTCGCGAGGCTTCCATCCTGAAAGCACGCGGTGACGGACCCGTCCGCGTTACTTGTGTAACCGTGAAGCGCCTTCCCAAAGAACACGTCGTCTTCAAGTCCCCGGAGCAGAACCCGCCTCAGCGTCTTTCGAACCACGTTCTTTTCACCGTCGAGAGCATTCGGGTCTGCATCATCGACGTCGAAGCTCAGCACTTCGCCGAGCTGTTCCGTGAGCATGTTGAAATAGCGCGGCGACCTAGCGCAGGTGGCGACATAGAGGTCGTAGAGTTCGCCGGGGATACAGGCTTTTAGCGCTCGGCTTCCAGCCGGGCTGATGCCGACGCGATAGCCACCGGTGTCGGCGTTCGGCGCGAAGTCGCGCTCATACACCGCTATGCAAACCCCAGCCTGCTTAAGCAGGTGGGCGAGTGCCAAACCGCCGGTCCCGGCGCCGATAATCAAAACTTTCATGGTACTAGTCCGGGTCAAGGTTGCGGTCGATCGAGAACTTCGCGGCGATTTGCCTCAGCCACTCGTCTGTCCAGGTGATGCGCTCGGCGCTGAGGTCCTCGACAACGCCGTTGACCCAAGACAGTTCGGTTGCGTGAAGCGCCCGGAGATATTCCATCTCCAGAAGGAAGAGCCTTGGTACGGCCTGCGCCTCCCGTAGGACTCCGTCGATCCGGCGGAGCTCTGACTCGATGGTATTTGCCCTGTGCTCAAGCCGACCCAACACATCATTCGGTGTGAGCAGAGGAAGAAATGATATGGCTGCGGGGAATTCCGGATATTCCCGCGTCACGGTCGACAACATCTCGCGCATCCATTCCAGCGCGATGTCGCGGCCCTTCTCGGTTATCTCGTACACGGTCCGCTCGGGACGCTTGTCATCCCGGACCGTTTTCTGCGGAGTGATCAAACCCTCGCGTTCGAGCCGCTGGATTGTTTGATAGAGGCTCGCCCTCTGCGTTACATTGATCACCTCGTCCTTGCCGCGCTCCTTAATGAGCCGCTGCATCCGGTAAGGATGCAGCGGCTCCTCCATGAGCATTCCAAGAACAGCGAGCGCGGTTGGAGAGCGTTTGATTGTCATAGTCATAGTCATAGTAATACTAGTTATTTTACGACTAGTCAATGCGATGATGATTGCCGGAGCCCCGGCTCGACGTCAGTTCGACCCAATGGCGTGGCGACGCGCCTCTTGCGACAAATCCTCTATCGGCGGTCAGCGGCCGAGGGCCGCCTTCTGCGGCTGGTCGACGAGATTGTCGATGAACCAATTCGGATAGACCGGCGCCGGCTCAGTCGCCGCATCGAGCGCTGCAAGGTCGCCTTCATCAAGCACCAGCTCCGCCGCACCGAGATTGTCGGCCAGTTGATGCGGTTTCGAGGCGCCGAGCAACACGCTTGAGACCGTCTTTTTCGTAAGCACCCAGGCGATCGCCACCTGGGCGACGCTCGCCCCGTTCGCGGCGGCGATCACCCGCATGCGCTCGATCAGCGCGAAGCCCCGTTCCTTGTCAAAGGGCAGGATGTCGAAACCGGAATAGCGGTTGTCGGGATCGCCGAGCGTTTCGCGGGTGTACTTGCCGGAAAGAAAGCCGGAGGCGAGCGGGCTCCAGACGGTCAGCCCGAGGCCGTAACGCTGCATCATCGGAAGAATGTCGCGCTCGACGTCGCGGCCAAGCAGCGAATAATACATCTGTCCATGCGTGAAGGGCGCCAGCCCCTTCGCCTTCTGGATTTCAAGCGCCGCCGCCACCTTCCAGGCCGACCAGTTGGAAAAGCCGATATAACGCACCTTGCCGGAACGCACCACGGCATCGAGCGCCGCGAGCGTCTCTTCGAGCGGCGTGAACGGATCCTCCTTGTGGACGATATAGACGTCGATCCAGTCCGTTCTGAGCCGTTTCAGGCTTTCCTCGACCGACCAGAGGATGTGGCGGCGGGAGAGCCCGGCCCGGCCGAGAGGCGTACCGGTGCGGAAGCCGACCTTGGTGGCAATAACCACCTCGCTGCGCCGCGCCATCAGCACCTGTCCGAGGATCGTTTCCGACTGGCCGGATGCGTAGGCGTCTGCCGTATCGAAGAAGTTGATGCCGGCATCAAGTGCCTGTCCGACAAGCGCATCGGCAACATCGGCATCGGTCTTGTAGATCGCGCTTAAGCTGCGGTCGCCCGATGTGAAAGTCATCGCGCCGAAGGCAAGCCTGGAAACGGCAAGGCCGCTCCGGCCGAGGGTCGTATATTGCATGTCATCCTCCATCCATTGGATTGTCGTGATCGGATGGAAAGATAATGCCTCAAAACATTATTGCGAAAAATCCGCCGAATCGATAAGGCTTATGAAGTTCAACTTCATAATAGACCGATGGCGCCCGACCCCTTCAACGGTTTGACGGAATTCCTGGCCGTCGCCGACGCCAGGAGCTTCACCGCTGCCGCCGCATCGCTCGGCGTCACGCCGACTGCCGTCAGCCAGACGATCCGCGCGCTCGAGGTGAAGCTCGGCGTGCCGCTCTTCGTCCGCACCACGCGGCGCGTCGCGCTCACCGAAGCCGGTGCCGCGCTCTTCCAGCGCGTCCGTCCGGCTGCCGCCGATATATCAGATGCGTTCGACATGCTGGGTGGCTTCCGCGACCGCCCGCTCGGGCACCTGCGCCTCACCGTGCCGCGCATGGCCGTGCCGCTGATCGTGACGCCGCTGCTGCCGCAATTTCGCAACGCCTATCCCGATATCTCCGTCGAGATCTCGGTCGATGATGCGGCAATCGATATCACCGAACGCGGTTTCGACGCCGGCATCCGCATCGGCGAGGCGATCGAAAAGGACATGATCGTCATGCGGCTGACATCTGACATCATCTGGACGGTCGTCGGCTCGCCCGGCTATTTCGCCCGATACGGTCGGCCGGTGACGCCGGAGGACCTCACCCGCCATCAGGCGATCCGCTACCGCTATCCGACATCGGGCGTCATCTATCGCTGGGAATTCGAGCGAGACGGCCACGACTTCTCCGTCGATGCGCCGGGCAGCCTGATGGTCAACGACTTCCTGCTGCTGCTCGAGCTCGCGGAGGCCGGGCTCGGTCTTGCCTATTTGCCGGATATTTCCGTCGGCGAGGCCGTGACATCAGGGCGGCTCGAACGCGTGCGATCCCTTCTTGCCGACCACGCCCGGTCTCTTTGCCTATTTCCCCGCCCGCTCGCAGACGCAGCTGAAGTTGCGCGTCTTTCTCGACATGGCAACGGCGCTGCTGCGCCGCAAAGGGTGATACCCTAGCCGGCGCATCTGCTCTTCGGTCGAAAGACCCCAGTATACGCTATTGCGGCTGGACCGTTTCCTGGTCCGCTTCCTTGACCACCTGGCCGTTAACGGTGATCGCGCCGTCGCGGCCGATGCTGATGTCCCAGCGCGAACGGCCATCCGCATCGGTCTTGGCGAAGCCCTTCACCATCATCATGCCGAAGGAGACTTGGTTGAGGTCGGGATCCGTCTTGGCAAGCTCCTGAACTGCGGCAATCGTCTTGTCGAGATCGCGGGCAAGGATCGTCGCCTCCATCGAATAGTCCTTCTGGGTATCGACCCGTCCCTCGATCTTGCCCGTCATGTCGACGTCGTAGACATCGGACCTGGCGCTGACCTTCGGAAACTCGATGGTGAGCCGGCCATCGCGGAAGAGCTTTTTCGCCATCTCGTCGCCGCTTTGCTCTGGCGGCTTGGCGTTGAAATCCATCGCCATGAGCGCGTCGCCGAAGGTGGCGAAATCCAGATTCGGAATGGCGAGTTGCAGATCGAAATTGGTCGGCACGAAGGGCGAATAACTTGCCGGCATTGCCGGACTGTCGAGGCTGATATCCTGCGCATCGATGCCGAAGCCGAAACGCATGGCGTCGCTCGGCCCATCCATAACCAGTTTGTAACCGAATGCCTTGACTCCGCCATTGCCCATCTGGTTGCTGACGGTCAGATTATTGACCCCGATCGTCTCGCTGAACGAGGCAAGAATCGGAAAGGCTTGCTTGAGCATTCCCTTTATCTTGCCGCTGTTTTCCGGGCTTAGTTCTTTCTCCTCGAGATGGTCGAGAATGAAAAGGACGATCTCGCGGATTTGCTTGGCCGGCAGGCCGTTCACCTTGGCATCGAAATCGATCGAGTCGGCACGGATTTCAACAGGCGGCATTTGCAGGCCGGAAACCTGCTCGACGAAAGTCGACATGGAGCCGCTGCCCGCAAAATCGATACGCCCATTGCCGCCTGCGCTGTCCGTCGAGGTCAGCTTTTGGTCCATCCCGGCAAAGCTGGCATGGACTTCCTCGGTGTCGGACTTGCTGGCGACCTTGATGTCCTTGGCGGTGAAGGTGCCGGAGCGCAGGTAGCTGATCGCCGGGTCGAAGACGCCGGTATAGACAAGTGAAGCGATGGAGTAGGAGAAATCCGTCGGCTTCTGGTCGGGGCCGTTGAAATGGCCGGAGACATTGAGCTTGTTGTCACCCTCAATGTTCCAGAGGCCGCTATCGAGCGGCGTAGCGAACATCGAGAACGGCGTCAGCCCGCTGATCGCAAATGTCGCTGGATCGGCCTTGGCAAGCAGCTTCGCCAGATCGTAGATGATCTCGTAACGTGTGCCCGCCGGATTGACGGTGACCATGCCGCTCTTCGCCAGATCCTCGGGAAGCAGCTTCGTCAGATTGTCCTTGACCGCATTGGCGCCATCCTGATTGATCTCGACGCCCCGGGCCGTGGTGACAAGGCAAAGTGCCAGCAAGCTCGTTGCCGTGACAAGTTTGAGACGCATAGTCCGATTTCTCCTCAGCCCTTTTTGAACGCGGCCATCCAAAGATGCGAAGCGCGCCGATGTCAACCTCAGCTGCGGCAGAGAATGGCAATTTGCCACTCACGCGGCCGCGGATTTCTTCACGGCGGGCGCAAGAACCGTTTCCTGCTGTACTGCCGGCACCTCGCCGTTGACGATCGCCTCGATGCCCGAGCGCGGTCTCGGCTTACCGAAGAGGAAGCCCTGCACCTGCAGGCAGCCTTCCCGTCGAAGGAAGTCGATATGGTCTTCGTTTTCGACGCCTTCAGCAAGCACCGGTATGTCGAGGCTTGCCGCAAGAATGAGCGTCGAACGCACGATCGCCGCAGACTGCTTGTTGGTGACAACGCCGTCGACGAAGGCGCGGTCGATCTTGATCTTGTCGAACGGGAAGCTCTGCAGTGTCGACAGTGACGAATAACCCGTGCCGTAATCGTCCATCGCCACCTTTACGCCCAGCGCTTTCAGCCGGCGGATTGCCTGCAGCGCATGTTGATGATCGGCGATGATGCCGGATTCGGTGATCTCGATCTCGAGTCGCGCCGCCGGCAGGCCGGTGTCGAGCAGGATCCGATGCACGATCTGCGGTAGGCGGTTGTCGCCGAGCTGCTGCGGCGCGACATTGACGGCGATGCGTAATGGGTTCTTCCAGGTCACCGCTTCCGCGCAAGCGGCCCGCAGCACCCATTCACCAAGCTCAATGATAAAGCCGGTCTTTTCCGCGATCGGAATGAATTCGACGGGTGAGATGTAGCCGCGCGCGGGATGTCTCCAGCGCAGGAGCACTTCCAGGCCAACGATGTCGCGCGTCACCGTGTCATTCTGCTGCTGGTAGAATAGCTCGAATTCGCCGCGCGCCAATCCCTCCCGCATCTCGCTCGCCAGCGCGTTGCGTTCGCGCGCTGCCTGGTCCATCGAGGGCTCGTAGAAGCATATGCTGTTGGTCGCCGTCGATTTTGCCCGATACATGGCGATATCGGCCTGCGACAACAGGTCGTCCAAATTGTCCGCCAGTCCGGGATAGGTGGAGATACCGATGCTGGAGCCGACGGTCAGCGCATGGCCGTTCCATTCGATCGGCCGAGCGATCTCGTCGAGCATGCGTTGGGCCAGTCCCTTGGCGTCCGAACGGACGAAATAATCGCACATGACGGCCACGAACTCGTCGCCGCCGACCCGCGCGACGAACTGGCCGTCCTGCATGATCTTGAACAGCCGCTCGGCGACGGCGCGCAGCACGGCATCGCCGGCGGCGTGACCGTGAACGTCGTTGATTTCCTTGAAACGGTCGAGGTCGAAGGAGAGCACGGCGATATTGGCCGCCATGTCCGTCGGTTTATTGACCAGCGCCGACAGATGCTCGTTGAAGGCGGCGCGATTGGCAAGATTGGTCAGCGGGTCATGCAGCGACAGATGGCGGTAACGCTCGACGGCTGCCTGCGTCGACTGCATGTCGATGATATAGGTGGAGGCACCCAGCGCCAGTATGATGATCATGACGGCGCTAACGAGACCGGTCATGATGCCGTCCGAGATGATCTCGGTGGGCGCCGCAACAGTGGCATCCGGCTGGATCGTCAGCCCCGCCATGCCGGTGAAATGCGTAAGCACGATCGCAAGGATCAGCGAAAGGGCAGCTCCGTGGCGGCAGAAACGTGTGATCGGCCGGCCGACGCGATTGGTGGCGACCGCGCCGAACAAGCCGGCCAAGACCAGCGAGGCGACGACATAAGAGGCCTGCCATTCGAGACGACCCTCGACCTCGTACCCGGCGATCCCGACATAGTGCATGACCGCGATGCCGAGGCCGACGATCACGCCGCCTGCCTCGATAAGCGCGCTCTTCTGCGCGATTGACGCGATGGCAAAGCCGGTCATCGTCGTCGCGACGGCGGCAAACAGCGACAGCAGCGTCAGCGTCGGCTCATAGCCGTTCGCCACCGTCGTCTGGTAGCCGAGCATGGCGATGAAATGCGTCGTCCAGATGGTCGAGCCGCCAACGAATCCGGAGAGAAACAGCCAGTTGGTTTTCTGCAGCCCCTGCGATCGGCGCACCCGGGTGAAGAGGCGCATCGACAGCATCGATCCGAGCACACAAATAACGGTGGCGAAGATCAGATGCGGAAGGCTATGTTCGACGGTGATGCAGGAAAGGACGCGCAACATGAGAGGCAACCGGCAAATTGAGACGGCCCTGCTTATATTGGCGGGTAAACGCAGGATTTATTAATCGCCGCCGATTTCGTTTTCGATGGTTAAACCTTGGCGAAAGCGTGTATCTTGGCAAAAAACAACCCGAATCCGCAACTTGCGTTTCCGATCGACTTATAATATAGGCCACCGGTCCGTGTAGACACCCTTGGAGGCAACGCGGATGAGGTCGGGTCATACCGCCTCCGGTTCGTCGGAACAAGGCTTTTGCCCGCCGCCGAACTCTCCAAATAACCTCGAAAGGAATAGCCATGAGCCAGGAAACTTACGAGCTCAAGGCCGAGGCGCGCGAACGGGTTGGTAAGGGGTCCGCCCGTGAACTTCGCCGCAACGGTTTGATTCCCGCTGTCATCTATGGTGACAAGCAGGCCCCCATTACCATCGCTCTCAACACCAATGAGGTGACGAAGCGCATTCACGCCGGTGGTTTCATGACCACCGTGGCGACGATCGAAGTCGACGGCAAGAAGCACAAGGTTCTGCCGAAGGACTACCAGCTCGATCCGGTCCGTGACTTCACCATGCATGTCGATTTCCTGCGCGTCTCCGGCAACACCCAGGTGACGGTCGAAATCCCGGTTCACTTCATCAATGAAGAGAAGTCCCCGGGCCTCAAGGTCGGCGGCGTTCTGAACATCGTTCGCCATGAAGTCGAAGTTCATTGCCCGGCCGATGCGATCCCTGAGTTCTTCAACATTGATCTCAGCGGCAAGAAGATCGGCGACAGCATCCATATCGCGGAAGTCACTCTGCCGAAGGGCGTCACCCCGGTCATCGACCGCGACTTCACGATCGCGACGATTATCGCTCCGGCTGCCGGCATTGACGAGAGCGCCGCGGAAGGCGAAGCCGAAGCCTGATCGCTTCGACGGATTTGTAAAGCATATGGCCCGCTTTCCCGTGAACTGGCTCCTGAAAGGTTGTCGTCCAACTTTCAGGAGCCAGTTCACTGGGAAAGCGGGCTTTTCATTGTCCCGTAAGGCCCCGTTTCAGCAACATTTAACAAATTCGTGAAAGCATGTTCCGTCAGCTGCAAAGAAGCCCGCCTTAATGCGCGACGGCAAATATGGCGGCCTGGGGGAGTAGACGGAAACATGAACAATTCCGTTGAGAACAGATTTTTTGCGATAGTTTGCGGAGCGCTGCTTGTTTTTGTCGCTCCCCTTTTTGTTCTCTTCCTTTTTCTTTCCTCGGAACGGGCCGACAAGGAAATACGCGATCATATCTCCGTTCTTCTCGTCGCCAATGCCCAGGCGCTGGCCAAACCGCTGTGGGACCTCGATGAGGAGAGCGTTACTCAGATCAGCGCGACGGTCGTTTCCCAGGGCGCCATCGTCAAGGTTGAAGTGCGTGACCAGTCAGGCCAGCTCGATGTCAGCCAGTCCACCATTCCGCGCTCCTTCGACGGTAAGCTGGTGCAGGTGTCGCGCGCCATCATCTACAACACTGTCGACGGTCCGAAGAACCTCGGCAGCATCAGCGTCTACTATCCGGCACTCGGCCTGTTTTCCGGCCTGAAGCAGGAAGAGGTCGTCTTCATTTCGATCTTCATCTTCGCGGTGCTGACCGTTTTCGGCACGGCGCTGATCGGCAACCGTTTCTTCGTCATCCAGCCGCTGATGCGGCTGGCGGCGGCGATCGAGGCCACCCGCCAGTTGGGCTCCCGCCATCATGTCGACTGGCAGTCGAACGACGAGATGGGACGGCTTGCCCATAGCTTTAACGAGATGCAGACCAAGCTCGAAAGCGAGGAAAAGGAGCTGAAGCTCGCCCACCGCCGCGCCACCGACATCTACAATCTGACGCCCGCCATGCTCTTTTCGCTCGATGAGGAAGACCGCATCACCGCCGTCAGTGATTATTGGCTGCTTGCCACAGGTTATAACCGTGCCGCCGTCATCGGCCGCAACTTCGCCGATCTCGTCACTTCCGCCACCCGCGACAAATTCGTCAAGCGCCGCCGGGCCGAAAGCGGCATGACCGTCACTGTCAAGTTTGTCTGCCTGGACGGTCGCACCATGGACGTCCTGATCATGGAATCAGAGGCGGAAGCCGGCGCTCACGACCGCCTCTCGCTATCGGTCATGACCGATGTCACCGAACTCAAGGCCTCAGAGGACCGCAACCACCGCCAGGCAATCACCGATCACCTGACCGGGCTTCTTAATCGCCAGGGCTTCGAGGCCGTCCTCGACAACAAGATCGCCGCCGCCGACGCCGCCGGCCAGGAACTCGCCTGTCTCTTCGTCGATCTCGACCGCTTCAAGTGGATCAACGACAATATGGGCCATGCCGCCGGCGACATGGCGCTGGTCGAGCTCGTCGAGCGCCTGAAAACCCATCTTGCCCCCTGCGACGAGGCAGCACGTCTCGGCGGCGACGAATTTGCCATCTTGCTGCCGGCGAAGGATGCCGAAAAACGCGCCAAGGCAATGTGCGAGCAGATTGCCACGCTCTTCGAAACGCCATTTGCCCCGGACATGCATCTGAGCGCTTCCGTCGGCATCGCCATCTATCCGCATCATGCCGCAACCGCGGCCGAACTGCTGCAGAAATCCGACATGGCGATGTATGCCAAGAAACGCGACGGCAAAAACGGCGCGCAGCTCTTCGACAATGCCATGCTCGACCGTGCCCGCAGCCGCGCCGAGATCGAAGCCAATATCGAAGCCGGCCTCGTCGACAACTGGTTCGAGGCCTTCCTGCAGCCGATCGTCAACCTGAACGGTCGCGGCATATCAGGTTTCGAGGCGCTAATGCGCCTCAACCATCCACAGAAGGGCTTGATGCCGCCGGCCGAGATCATCAGTGTCGCCGAGGAGACGGCAAAAATTGTCCGCGTCGGCAACGTCATCATGGAAAAGGCGGTCGCCAACCTCGCGAAGATTTCCCGCATCCCCGATATGCAGGATACCTATCTCGCCATCAACTTCTCGCCGCTGCAGTTCGAGCCGGCGCTGCCGGCCCGTCTTGCCGTCATCGTCGGTCGCCACGGCATCCGTCCCGAACGCATCGTCGTCGAGATCACCGAGGCTGTGCTGATGCACGACAACCCTGAGATCCGCATGATCGTCACCGAGCTTCGTCGGTTCGGCTGCCGTATCGCGCTTGACGATTTCGGCACCGGCTATTCGTCGCTGAGCTACCTTAACCGCTTCCCTGTCGACATTATCAAGATCGACCAGTCTTTCACGCGCGCGATCAACGATGGCGATGACGATGTGCGCCAGAAGAGCCGCATGCTGATCGAAGGCATCACCACGCTCTCCCACAAGATGGACTGTACCGTTATTGCCGAAGGCATCGAGACCGAAGAGGAGTGCCGCACGCTCCACCAGATGGGGCTTGACTATGGCCAGGGCTACCTCTTCCACCGTCCGCAGCACGCAGCCACGCTGATCGAGGAACTGATGGCCTCGCAATCGGCCATCGCACGCGCCTCGTAAACGAAGAACGAAGGAGATGATACCGATGAAAAAGCTCCTGCTTCTCGCATGCCTGGCGCTGCCATGCACCGCCCATGCGCAAACGGTGACCTTCGCGACCGAGGACTATGCCCCCTTCAACTACCGCGAAGGCAAGGAGATCAAGGGCGCGACCGTCGAGCAGGTCGAAAAGATAATGGCCGCGATCGGCGTCGACTACACGATCGAAATCATGCCCTGGGCACGCGCTTTCAGCCTTGCCCGCACGGCGCCGATGACCTGTGTCTTCGCGACCGCCCACAACGGCGCGCGTGACGCATTGTTTAAATGGGTCGAGCCGCTGCTCATCGACCGCAACATCCTGATCACCCGCAAGGGTTCTGATGTCACCGCCAGCAATCTGGACGAGGCGAAGAAATATACGGTCGGCACTCAGCGCGAGGATTACACCGAGACGATCCTGAAGGAGAAGGGCTTCACCAAGCTCGATGTCGCCAGCGACTTCAACGCGACGCTGCGCAAACTGCTTGGCGGGCGCATCGACATGATGCCGATCTCCGAACTCTATTTCGATAAGCTGCAGGTCGATCAGCCGGTGGAGATGGTGACAGTGCTCTCCTCCCAGCCGATGGGCATCGCCTGCGAGAAGAACTTTCCGGCCGATCTGCTCGCCAGGATGCAGGCTGCCCTCGACAAGCTGATCGCCGATGGCGACCAGAAGCAGATCTTCCTGAAATACGGCATGAACCTGTCGAACTGATCCTGTCTGAGTGACCTTGGCCGACAGACCGCTGCCCTTTCCGCTTGACTTTGCTTTCATTTCGCGGTGGTGAACGGCTGGAAGTTCTAGCAAGGAAAAACAGACCATGCTGATCATCGCGGGTCTCGGCAATCCCGGCGGCAAATACGCCGGCAACCGCCATAATATCGGCTTCATGGCCGTCGATGCCATTCATCGGCGCCACAGCTTTTCGCCCTGGTCGAAGAAGTTCAGGGCCGAGATCGCCGAGGGCGAGCTCGGCGGCGAGAAGGTGCTGCTGATCAAGCCGCAGACCTTCATGAATCTTTCCGGCGAGTCCGTCGGCGAAGCGATGCGTTTCTACAAGCTCCAGCCGGCCGATCTCGTGGCGATCTACGACGAACTCGACCTTCCCCAAGGCAAGGCGCGGCTGAAGACCGGTGGCGGCCACAACGGCCACAACGGCATCAAGTCGCTCGACGCCCATTGCGGCAAGGAGTACCGGCGGCTGCGCCTCGGCATCGGTCATCCCGGCGTCAAGGAGATGGTTCAGAGCCACGTGCTCGGCGATTTCACCAAGGCCGACAAGGCCTGGGTGGAGCCACTTCTGGACACGCTCGCCGACAATGCCGACATGCTGGTGCGAAACGAGGATTCGCAGTTGATGAACAAGATCGCGCTGGCGCTCGGCGGCAAGGCCGAGGAGGAGAGGCCGGCGAAAGAGCAGAGGCCGGCCGGCCAGTCGCATATCCAGCAGGCTCGCGGCCACAACCAGCCGAAGCTGCCGGTGACCGGCCCGATGGCCGACATGCTGAAAAAGATGTTCGGCAACAAGGGCGATTGAGATTGATGCCGGATCGAGACGTCATCATCCGCCCTGCCGTCCGCGGCGATCTTCCCGGTCTCCTGGCCCTCTACCGACAGCTGAACCCCACCGATCCGGTTCTTGACGAGGCCAGTGCCGAGAAACGCTTTTCCGCCATCCTGGCTCAGCCGGGCATGACCGTCTTCATCGGTGTCGCGGGTAACGTAGCCATCGCCACCGTCACGCTCGTCGTCGTGCCGAACCTGACGCGGAACGGCGCCTCCTATGCGCTCATCGAAAACGTCGTCACCCATGCCGATCATCGCAAGCGCGGTTATGCCCGCGCCGTCATCGCCCATGCGGTTGCAGACGCCTGGAGCGCCGGCTGCTACAAGGTGATGCTGCTCACCGGCTCCAAAAATCCGGCAACATTGCGCTTCTATGAGAATTGCGGCTTCGTGCAGGAGAAGACCGGCTATCAGATTCGCCGGCTTTGACCCCGTTTTAGAGGCGGCCCTCAGGCAGCACCTATTCTTCCGGTTCGGTGGTGAACATCAGCGGAAAGCCCATGCCCTTGGCAAGGTCGATGCCTTCCTTGGCCTTGGTCTCGGCGATATCTCTGGCGCAGACCACGACCACGCAGGAACCGAGCTTGTGCGCCGTCATCATCACCCGGTAGCCGGTCTCCTCGCTCATGCGGAAGACGGCCTTAAGGACCATGATGACGAACTCGCGCGGGGTATAGTCATCATTGACGAGGATGACCTTGTAGAGCTTCGGCTTGTCCAGCTTCGGCTTCACCTTGCTTTTCGGTTTCACGGCAATGTCACTGTCACTCATCGGAAAAATCCACCCGTTGATGACATGGGATCAGGAATCTTCAAAACCATCTAATCATTGTCGATGACGAATTTTCGACAGCCGGCCGGCCGGCTCCCCGCCCCAAACAGGCAAGAGCTTGTCGCCGGCTTCGACACCGATAGGGCCACTGCGTCTATACGAACAGCGACCGGCATTCTGATGAAATCAGCAATACGTCGAAATCTCCATCGGTATTCAAGAATAGGCCAGCACCGATCCGTCGGCAAGTGAGGTACGCTAAAAGCTCTCTAAGACTTGACCACATTGCTCCTTTATCTCATAGGCACCAGCAAGGAATTCAAGAACAGCAGGTTTCAGCCATGGGCTTCAAATGCGGTATCGTCGGGCTGCCGAATGTCGGCAAATCGACCCTCTTCAACGCGCTCACCAAGACGGCCGCCGCACAGGCGGCGAATTATCCCTTCTGCACCATCGAGCCGAACACCGGCGAAGTCGCCGTTCCCGATCCGCGCATGCGCAAGCTTGCCGACGTCGCCAAGTCGAAGGAATTGATCCCGACCCGCATCTCCTTCGTCGATATCGCCGGCCTGGTGCGCGGCGCCTCGAAGGGTGAAGGCCTCGGCAACCAGTTTCTCGCCAATATCCGCGAGGTCGATGCTATCGTGCATGTGCTGCGCTGCTTCGAAGACAGCGACATCACCCATGTCGAGGGCCGCATCAACCCGGTCGCCGATGCTGAGACGATCGAGACCGAGCTGATGCTTGCCGATCTCGAGAGCCTGGAGCGCCGCACCGAGCAGACCCGCAAGCGCACCACCGGCAAGGACAAGGATTCGGTGGCGATGCTGCCGATCATGGAAGCCTCGCTGAAGCTGCTCAACGAAGGCAAGCCGGTTCGCACGCTGCTGTCGACGCTCGACGCGGAAGAAATCGTCATCCTCAAGAGCCTCAATCTTCTTACTTCGCATCCGGTGCTCTACGTCTGCAACGTCGCCGAAGGCGATGCCTCGACCGGCAACGAATTCACCGAGGCCGTCGCGGTGATGGCGAAGGAGCAGGGTGCTGAAACCGTCACGATCTCGGCGGCGATCGAGTCTGAGGTCGCCCAGCTTCCCGAAGTGGAGGCCAAAGAATTCCTCTCCGCCCTCGACCTTGACGAGGCGGGCCTCGACCGGCTGATCCGCGCCGGCTACAAGCTGCTCCACCTCATCACCTATTTCACCGTCGGCCCGAAGGAAACACGCGCCTGGACGATCGAGCGCGGCACGAAGGCGCCGCAGGCCGCCGGCGTCATCCATTCGGATTTCGAACGCGGCTTCATCCGCGCCAACACCATCGCCTATGACGATTACATCAAATACAACGGTGAAGTCGGCGCCAAGGATGCCGGCAAAGCACGAGACGAAGGCAAGGAATACGTCGTCCAGGACGGCGACGTCATCCACTTCCGCTTCAACACCTGAACGGAAACTGCCGCTATCCCGATCAATTCATTTCGCCCAAATCGCTCAGCGGTTTGGGCGAAATCGTCAGACTTACGGAGTTGCCCCTAAGACGGCCGGCGGCAGTCTTTGCGAAATGGCGGCCGGCAGCGCCCGCAGCACGATGCGGCGCAGCGGCATCCAGCCCGTTCCGATGACGAGCACGATCGCCCCGACGACGATCAGCGTGGTGAAGATATAGGTGTCAACCGTCGCACTTCCCTGCCGGAAAATGCCGTAAATCGCAAAACCGAGCGACAGCAGTCCAGACGTGACGAAGGCCCGCCGGTCGATGACAAGGCCGATCAGCATCAGCACCACAACGCTGATAACGATGATCGGCGTCTTGATCGAAGCCGTCTGGGCAACATCCAGCAAATTGCCGTCGAACGAAATCAGCAGGCGGACGCTGAAGAGCAGCGCCGGTGCAGCACCCAGATGAAGCCAGAAGGCGATATCGGAGCGTGTCGTCCGGCGCATCCGATCGCCAAGGTCGAAATACAGCGCCGTTGCGAACAGCCCGAGCGCGCAAACGAGGCAGACCACCGCGAGCAAGACGGGATGGTTGGCGAAGAATTGCGGATCCCCGCTCGCCCATTGCATGAGCCGCAAAAGCAGGGTGAGGACGAATGCAAGGGCCGACATGATGCAGAGCGCCAACGCCAACGGCACACGATAGCGGACATAATAGGCGCCGAGAATGATAGGGAAGCCGGCAACGAACTGCGTCGCCTCCGCCCCGTTGAAAGCGGGTGTTATCGGCTTGAAGAAGTAGGACATCAGCAGGAATGTCCAGCAGAACAGCGCGATCGTCAGGCTGACTGCCGGCAGAGCAAGCCGCTGCCGGCGCACCAGGATCTCCGAAAGCACAATGATCGCGGGCAGCACGGCATAAAGTGCGGCAAGCCCCCAGAGGCCGCCGAGCGCCACGACGACACCGATCGTGATCAGCACATCGTGAAAGCCGCGCACGAAACGCGGTGTCTCGGTATCCGACCAGGCATGCTCTTCCTGCGCTGCCATTACCGGCCGTGCCTCTCTGACGGTGACACCGCGCTCGGCCAGAAACGGCAAAAGCCGGCCGCCTGCCTCCGGCGAAATCAGCCCCTGGCGTGCAGCTTCGTCGAGTATCGATCTCAGTTCCGTCATACCCGTTTATCTCCCCGGAATCATTGAGCCCGCGCGGATGCTATTGTAAGCATTGTGCGCTGCATATGGCGGGAGGAACGAATGTCGGCAGAAAAACTTTCCTTCGAGGATTTCCGGCCCGGCTGCCGCTTCGCGCTTGGCCCGAAGCTGGTCGTCGCCGAAGAAATCATTGAGTTCGCAAGGGAATTCGATCCGCAGCCGATGCATCTCGACGAGGCTGCCGGCCGCGCCAGCATTCTCGGCGGGCTTGCCGCCTCCGGCTGGCATACCTCTTCGATGTTCATGCGCATGATGGCCGACAGCTATGTGCTGCATTCGCTCTGCGAAGGTGCGCCGGGCGTCGATCTGATGGAATGGCGAAAGCCGGTGCTTGCCGGCGACACGCTGTCAGGCCATTCGACCGTGCTCGAAGCCCGGCCGATGCGCTCACGCCCCGGCATGGGCATCGTCAAATTCCGCCATGAGGTGGAAAACCAGCGCGGCGAACTTGTCTGCGTCTCGGAGAATTCGGTCATGTTCGGCATGCGTGCCCGTCCCGCAGATATCGGCATAAGCCCGGAGACGTCAGCATGAGGATGTCCGATCTTTACGCGGTTGGCGAGAAGGCCGAGATCGGCAGCTACACTTTTACCGAAGAAAACATCATCCGTTTCGCGACGCGATACGATCCGCAGCGTTTCCACGTCGACAAAGAAGCCGCCAAAGACACCCTCTTCGGCGATCTCTGCGCCTCGGGCTGGCACACCACCGCCGCCTGGATGCGAACCTTCCTCGCCTTTTGGGAAAGGCAGAGTGTCGCACTCGCACAAAAGGGTCTAACGTCGCCGAACCTCGGCCCCTCGCCTGGTTTCCAGAAATTGCAATGGCTGCGGCCGGTCTTCGTCGGCGACGTCGTCACCTACTCCGTCGCCTTCCTCTCCAGCAGGGCGCTCGCGTCACGACCGGGATGGCACCTCAACACCATCCTCTGCGAGGGCGTCAATCAAAACGGCGATGCTGTTATCCGCTTCGAAAGCGGCGTGCTCGAATTCGACTGACGCTGCAGGCAGGAAGACTCAGTGGCCGGAGAATTCGACCAGCGTGTGCACGATAACGCCGAGTTCTTCCAGCTTTCTGCGGCCGCCGAGATCCGGCAGGTCGATGACGAAGCAGGCGCCGACCACTTCCGCGCCCATCTGGCGCAGCAGCTTCGTTGCGCCGACGGCCGTGCCGCCGGTGGCGATCAGGTCGTCGACCAGGATCACCTTCTCGCCGGGCTGCACCGCATCGCGATGCATCTCCATCTCGTCGACGCCATATTCCAGACTGTAGGCGATGCGCACGGTCTCGTGCGGCAGTTTGCCCTTCTTGCGGATCGGCACGAAGCCCGAGGAAAGCTGGTGGGCCACGGCACCGCCCAGAATGAAGCCGCGCGCCTCCATGCCGGCGATCTTGTCGATTTTCGTGCCCGCATAGGGCTGCACCAGTTCGTCAACCGCCCTGCGGAAAGTGCGTGGATTGCCGAGCAGCGTGGTGATGTCACGGAAAATGATGCCGGGCTTGGGATAGTCGGAAATGGAGCGGATGCTGGCTGCGAGCTCCGAAATCGTATTGTCCATGGAAAGTCCATATTCTGCGAGGGCATGAAACTGGCCGCACCCTATCAATTGCCAGGGGCGGAACCAACAGAAAAGGCGGCCCGAGGCCGCCTTTTGAATGTCGATCGGGAACCGCTCAATGTTCCTTGTTGGCGTAGATCGAGCGCTTCGTCAGGTAGATCAGCACCGTGAAGATCAAGAGGAAGATCATCACCATGAAGCCCGTACGCTTGCGCTCCTCAAGATGCGGCTCGGCGGCCCACATCAGGAAGGCGGAGACGTCTTTCGAATACTGGTCGACCGTCGCCGGCGCGCCATCGTCATAGGTCACCTGGCCGTCGGAGAGCGGCTTCGGCATGGCAAGGACAGCCGCGGCATGGAAATAAGGGTTATAATGGCCGCCCTGCGGCACCTGGAAACCGGCTGGCGGCTCTTCATAACCGGTCAGCAGCGAATGGATGTAATCCGGGCCACCTTCTTGATATTGCGTGAAGATGTCGAAGACGAATTGCGGGAAGCCGCGCTCGACTTCGCGAGCCTTTGCAATCAGCGAAAAGTCGGGCGGAGCCGCACCGTTGTTGGAAGCAGCAGCGGCCTCCGCGTTGGGGAAAGGCGCCGGGAAGTGATCGGAAGGGACCGCTTTGCGGGTAAACATTTCACCGGCAGCGTTCGGGCCGTCCTGAACCTCGTAATTCGCTGCGAAAGCCTTCACCTGCGCCTCGGAATAACCGAGCTCGTCCAGCATGCGGAAGGGCACAAGGTTCATCGAATGGCAGGCGGAACAGACTTCGGTGTAGACCTTGAGGCCGCGCTGAAGCTGACCCTTGTCATAGTGGCCGAACGGACCGGCAAAAGTCCATTCCTCCTCCTTCGGCTCCTTCAGCGGATAGTGCGGCGTCGCACTTTCCTCGTGATGGGCGGGAGCCGCGCCGTTTGCGGGCGTCGCTTCCTGGGCAAAGGCGGCGCTGCTGAGAACGGTAGCGACAGCGAGCGGCAGAATGCTTGCAACAAGCTTTTTCATATTCCTATTCCTTCGCTCGCTTACGCTTTGGCCGCCGCACTGGCTGCAGCTGTTTTGTTGCGCTTTTCGAGCACCGCTTCGGTGATCGAGTTCGGGATGCGGCGCGGCGTTTCCACCAGGCCGAGAACTGGCATCGCGACCAGGAAGAAAGCGAAGTAGAGGAGTGTGCAGAACTGCGAGATCATGACATAGCCACCTTCCGCCGGCTGCGAACCGAGCCAGCCGAGGATGATCGCATTGATCACGAACAGCCAGTAGAACAGCTTGTACCAGGGGCGGTAAACGGCCGAACGGACCTTCGACGTATCGAGCCAGGGCAGGAAGAACAGCACGATGATCGCGCCGAACATCACCAGCACGCCGCCAAGCTTGGAGTCGATCGGACCGACGTTGAAGGTGATCGAACGCAGCATCGCGTAGAACGGCAGGAAGTACCATTCCGGAACGATATGGGCCGGCGTCTTCAACGGGTCGGCCGGGATGTAGTTGTCGGCGTGGCCGAGGAAGTTCGGCAGGTAGAAGACGAAATAGGCATAGACCAGCAGGAAGATTGAGACGCCGAGAGCATCCTTCATCGTCGCATAAGGCGTGAAGCGCACCGTGTCCGTCTTCGTCTTGACCTCGACGCCCGTCGGGTTCGTCTGGCCGACGACGTGCAGTGCCCAGATGTGCAGGATGACGACGCCGGCGATCATGAACGGCAGCAGGTAGTGTAGCGAGAAGAAGCGGTTCAGCGTCGGATTTTCGACAGCGAAACCGCCGAGCAGGAACTGCTGCACCCATTCGCCGATCAGCGGGAAGGCCGAGAAGAAGCCGGTGATGACGGTGGCGCCCCAGAAGGACATCTGGCCCCAGGGCAGAACGTAGCCCATGAAGCCGGTCGCCATCATCAAGAGGTAGATGACCACGCCGAGGATCCAGAGGATTTCGCGCGGCGCCTTGTAGGAGCCGTAATAGAGGCCGCGGGCAATGTGCAGGTACACCGCGACGAAGAAGAAGGACGCGCCGTTGGCATGCATATAGCGCAGCAGCCAGCCGTGGTTGACGTCGCGCATGATCTTTTCAACGGAGTTGAAGGCGACCGACGATTCGGCAGCGTAATGCATGGCGAGCGTGACGCCCGTCAGGATCTGCACCACCAGCATGACGGCGAGCATGGCGCCGAAGGTGTAGGCGTAATTCAGGTTACGCGGAACCGGATAGGCGACGAAGCTGTCATAGACCATACGCGGCAATGGAAGGCGCGCATCGACCCATTTCTCGAGGCCGGTTGATGGCTCGTAGCTGGAATGGCCACTCATTAATCAGTCTCCCCTCAACCGATCTTGATCTTGGTATCGGACAAAAATGAAAAGGTCGGAATCGCCAGGTTCTGCGGCGCCGGGCCTTTGCGGATGCGGCCGGCCGTGTCGTAGACCGAGCCATGGCAGGGACAGAACCAACCATTATATTCACCGGCCTGGCCGAGCGGCACGCAGCCGAGATGCGTGCAGGTGCCGATCATGACGATCCAGTTTTCCTTGCCCTTGCCGCCCGAACGGTCAACACCCGTTGCCTGAGCGTCGACAGGAAGGTTTGCATTGCGCGCGATCGGGTCCTTCAGATCGCCAAGCTGGACGGCGTTTGCCGCTTCCACTTCCTCAGGCGTGCGATTGCGGATGAAGATCGGCTTGCCGCGCCATTTGACCGTCAGTGACATGCCAGGCTCAAGGCTGGCAACGTCGACTTCGATGGAGGCGAGAGCGAGCGTCGAAGCGTCAGGACGCATCTGATCGATGAATGGCCAAGCGACTGCAACGGCGCCGACGGCGCCTGCCATACCAGTGGTGAGATAAAGGAAATCACGGCGAGTGGGTTCGCCCATGCCCTCGCTTGTCGTTTCGTGTTCGCTCACGGCTAACATCCTCTGCGCAATTTTCGCGGAATTCCGCCCTGCCCCCTCTACCGGCGAATCTCTCTGGACACAATTCGGCCATAGATTCCCCGGCAATCCGGCGCGTTCTATGCTTGATCGCAAATTATGTCCAGCCTTGGCAAGGGGATGAGGGCACAATGTCGCGGGAAATTTCGGAGGAATTTTTTAAGGCAAACACGCGCTTGCCGTTATGTTGCATTGCAACAAAAACGGCCTCGTGATAGGCGCAGTCGCAGCCACGCCAGCGAGCCGGACCGGAGCGGATGAGAGACACGATTTTTTGCGTATTCAGCGTCCTCACGACCCTCGTTCTCGCCATCGTCTCTCTGCGATACGTTGCCGATTTCTATCTGCTGTCGTTCTTTTACAGCTTCCAGGTCCATCTGGCGGTGGCCGGTGTGGTGGCCTCCGTCGCAGCCCTTCTCGTCAAGCGGCATTGGTATGCGCTGCTGACCTTCGCGGTATCGGTGGTCCTTGCCGTCCACGGCGTCGTGATGATGCGCGAGTTCATCGAACCATCAGTCGAGGAGAGCCGCCCGGCCCTGTTCAGGCTGATGTCCTTCAATATCGAGAACGATAATTTCGCAAACGGCCCTGACATCGCCGACATGGTCATCGCCTCGGGCGCCGATGTCGTCAACATCCTGGAGGCCGAACCGGTGCTGTCTGAACTGCCGCGGTTGTTGAAGGCCTATCCCTATTACATCGGATGCGGCGTCGGCATGGAGCAATGCGATACGCTGGTCTTGTCGAAACGTCCGCTGATCGAACCCCACATCCGCAATCTCGGCCTGCTCTGGCGCAATCGGCTGACGATCTCGACGATCGATTTCGACGGCCAGAAGGTCAATTTCCTCGCCGCGCACCTGACAAAACCTTATTACGATGAGTTCCACGGCCTCGAAATCTGGGATCTCGCGGAGATCATCCCTTCCCTTTCGGGACCGCTCGTCCTTTCCGGTGATTTCAATACGTCGATTCTGGCGCCAGACGTGCAGTATCTCATGCGCACCCAAAGCTTGGGCACGGTATCGCTGGAGCCCGCGACATGGCCGATCCGGGCCGGCGCCTTCGGTATTCCGATCGATCACGTCTTTACCCGGGCGCCGCTGCGGCTGAAATCGGTGCGCCGCATCGAGAACGGCTTCGGATCAAATCATTTTGGCCTCATGGCGGAATTTGTCATCGATCCTTGAGCCCGTGTCCTCATCCGTAGCGAGGAAGCCGCCGGACTGGCGCGCCCAAAGTTCGGCATAGAGCCCGCCGTGGCGAAGCAGTTCGTCATGACTGCCTTCCTCGATAATCCGGCCGAGATCGACGACGATGAGCCGGTCGAGCGCGGCGATCGTCGACAGCCGATGGGCGATCGCAAGCACCGTCTTGCCTTCCATGATCCGATGGAGATTGGACTGGATCGCTTCCTCCACTTCCGAATCGAGCGCCGACGTCGCTTCGTCGAGAACGAGGATTGGGGCGTCCTTCAGCATGACGCGGGCAATGGCGATGCGCTGCCGCTGCCCGCCTGACAGTTTGACGCCGCGTTCGCCGACATGCGCATCGAAACCTCTACGGCCCTGCTGATCCTGCAGGCGGGCGATGAAGTCGATGGCTTCGGCGCGCCTCGCCGCCTCCACCAGCCCGTCCTCGCCGGCATCCGGCCGTCCGAACAGGATATTGTCGCGCACCGAACGATGCAGCAACGAGGTGTCCTGGCTGACGACGCCGATCTGCATCCTGAGCGATTCCTGCGTCACGGCTGCAATATCCTGGCCGTCGATCAGAATGCGGCCGTCCTGAATATCGTAGAGGCGCAGCAGCAGGTTCATCAGCGTTGATTTCCCCGCGCCCGAACGGCCGACGATCCCGACCTTCTCGCCGGGCCGGATGGTCAGGGAGAAATTCTCGACGACCGGCTGATGACCCTTGCCGTAGCGGAAGGAAACATTGTCGAAGCGGATACCCGGCTGCCGGACCACCAGGTTTTTCGCATCAAGCCGATCGACGAGCCCTAGAGGCTGGGAGATCAGTTCGGCGGCGTTCTGGATGGTGCCTAGATTGCGCATGATGCCGTTGAACTGCGTCATCAGCCGTCCGAGCAGGAAATTCAACCTCAGCACCAGTGCCAGAGAGAATGCCACCGCGCCCGAACTGACCAGGCCGCGCAGCCAGAGATCGACGCTCAGCCCGGCCATCGTCACGATCATCAGGCCGGAGAGCAGCGCCATGGAGGCCCTGACGCCGGTGATGAACCGCGTGAAGCGCAGCACCGTATCCTGAAAGATATCGAAGCCCTGCCGCATATAGCGGTCGCTCTCCTCATCGCGCGCAAACAGCTTTAGCGTCTGCATGTTGCTGTAGGAGTCGACCATCCTGCCGTTCAGCATCGATCCGGCTTCCGCCGTTTCGCGGGAATGATGGCGGATGCGCGGAACGAAGTGGCGCGCAAGCAGGCTGAAGGCGCCAAGCCAGAACAGCACGACGGCGGCAAGGGAAAAGTCCAGCCGGGCGACGAGCACGAGCGTCGTTACGGCATAAATGCCGACGAACCAGACGCTTTCCATCAGCGAGGTGACGAGATCGCCGGTCGCTTGCCCCGCCGACCAGACCTTGGTGACGATGCGCCCGGAGAAATCGCTCTGGAAGAACGACAATGACTGCCTGGAGACGTAGAGATAGGATTGCCAGCGAGCGAGATTGTAGAAGCCCGGCGTGATCACCTGCTGGTCGACGAGTGCGATCAGGAAGGCGACGACGAAGCGTACGAGCCCGATAAGGGCGAGCATGCCGAACAATTCGCCGCCATGGGCGGCGAGAAGACCGTTCCAGCCGGCACCAGGCGTGATGCTCCCGAGGATATCGACCAAGCGTCCGACGAACCAGAATAGTGCAGCCTCGATTGCCGCCGATGTCCCACCGAGAACGAGCATGGCGATAAACGGCATCCTCGCCTGGCTGATATAGAACCAGATGAATCCGAGCGTCGAGCGCGGCGGTTGGAGATTGGCGCGTGAGCGGAACGGGTCGATCCAGGTTTCGAATCGACGCAAGATGGGGTTCAGCAACATAGAAGCGATATAGGCGGATTAGCCGACCCGGAAAAGAGAATGAAAAGCGGACAGAATGTTATATTTTGGTAACTATCGATAACATCGGCGGCATCGACATTGACTGCCCCTCAACCGGTCACAATCTGACGTTACGATCGCGCTTCACCGGAGACAACGTTCATGGAAACGAAAATGCTCGATGCGCATATTCCGCTTCCGCTCGCGGAAAGGCTCGATGCCCTGGCCATCGATCTGGCGCTGCCGCGCGACGAGATCGTCACCGAGGCCATCACCGCCTGGATCGACCAGGAGGAGCGCCGCCGCATCACAGCGTTGCGCACGATCGCCGCCGCCAACACCATCGTCCTCATCGAACATCACCGCGCGATTGATTGGGCCGACAGCCTTTGAACGGGAAGCAAACGCGGTCAGGTCTTCAGCAACCGTCCAGCAAGCTCATAGCCATCCTAAGAATTCAAGAGGCCCTCCCCACTTCCGTGGAGAGGGCCTCATTGCATCTTATTGCGCCGCTACTTCCGCTTCCTCGGCATGATCGGAGAGGAAGCCGCCGGACTGGCGGTTCCAGAGGTCGGCATAGATGCCGCCTCCCGCGATCAGTTCGCTGTGCGAACCGGCCTCGATGATCCGGCCCTTGTCGAGCACGATCAGCCGGTCCATCTCCGTCAGCGTCGAAAGCCGGTGGGCGATCGCGATCACCGTCTTGCCCTCCATGAGGGCGAAGAGGTTTTCCTGGATCGCCGCCTCAACTTCCGAATCAAGCGCCGAGGTCGCCTCGTCGAGCACCAGGATCGGCGCGTCCTTGAGGAAGACGCGGGCGATCGCGATGCGCTGCCGCTGGCCGCCGGAGAGCTTGACGCCGCGTTCGCCGACCTGCGCGTCCAGCCCTTCGCGGCCCTGCAAGTCGACGAGACCTTCGATGAACTCCCAGGCATTCGCGCGTTTGGCGGCCTCGATCACCTCGGCGTCCGTTGCATCGGGGCGACCGTAGGCGATGTTGTCGCGGATCGAGCGATGCAGCAGCGAGGTGTCCTGCGTCACCACGCCGATCAGCGAGCGCAGGCTTTCCTGCGAAACGCCGGCGATGTCCTGCCCGTCGATGGTGATGCGGCCGGCCTCCAAATCATAGAAGCGCAGCAGCAGGTTCATCAGTGTCGTCTTGCCGGCGCCGGAGCGGCCGACCAGGCCGACCTTCTCGCCCGCCTTGATGTCGAGCGAAAGATTGTCGATGACGCCCTTGCTCTTGCCGTAGTGAAAGCGGATCCGGTCGTAGTGGATCGCACCCTTCTTCGCCGTCAGGGTGGGTGCGCCCGGCTTGTCGACGATGTCGTGCTGTTTGCTCATCATCTCCATGCCGTCATAGACCGTGCCGATATTCTCAAACAGTGCCGAGACTTCCCACATGATCCATTGCGACATGCCGTTGACACGCATGGCAAGACCGATGGCGATGGCGATGGCGCCGACTGAGATCGCCCCATTCAGCCAGAACCAGATCGACAGGCCCGATATGACGAAGAGCGCGATGCAGTTGTTCATGTAGACGCTGATATGGAAGAGCGTCACCTTGCGCATCTGCTTGTGCACGGTCTGCAGGAACTCGTCCATGCCCTCCTTGGCGTAAACCTCCTCGCGCCCCGCATGCGAAAACAGCTTGACGGTCGCGATATTGGTATAGCTGTCGACCACGCGTCCCGTCATCATCGAGCGCGCATCCGCCTGCGCCGCCGCAATCTTGCGAAGCCGCGGCACGAAATAGGCGACGATGCTGATATAAACTGCGAGCCAGACGAGGATCGGGATCATCAGCCGCCAGTCGGCCGCTGCGATGACGACGATCATCGTCAGGAAGTAGGTGACGACATAGACGAAGACGTCGAGGATCTTCATCACCGTTTCGCGCACCGCAAGCGACGTCTGCATCACCTTGGTCGCGACACGCCCGGCAAACTCATTGGCAAAGAACGACATGCTGTGGCGCAGCAGGAAGCGGTGCATCTGCCAGCGTGCGATCATCGGATAATTGCCGAGCATCATCTGATGCATGATGAGAGAATCGAGCCCGGCAGTCAGCGGCAGGCCGACCAGCACCAGCGCCGCCATCCAGAAAAGCTTGTGACCTTCTCTCTCCAGGAAGGTGGCGCGGTCGGCATTGGTCAGCCAGTCGACGATGTCACCGAGGAACTGGAAGAGCGCCACTTCGCCGATCGCGATCAGTGCGGTCAGCACGGCCATCAGGCCGAGCCAGGGCGCGGCCGGCTTGCTGTAGTGCCAGCAGAAGGCAAAAAGGCCTTTCGGCGGGACGACGGGGTCCTCGCTTGGAAAGGGATTGAGTCGCTGTTCGAACCAGCCAAACATGAAATTGCTCCGAAACGTCAGCGTTCCGGCTCCCGGCTTCGCGCCATCCCAGCGCTACGCAAGCACACATGGGAACCGAACGTTCAAGGGGCGAGGCTGAGACAGCCGCACAATGGATCAGAAAGGAAATTCAGGGAAGCAAGCCGCACTATCGGCGGAAAATCGCACCGCTTGGCATCACGGCCGGGAGGCGCACATACAGCAAAATATTCATTCTGGCGCTCCTTGCTGGCGATTGAAGATATGCACCGATAACGCGAAAACGACGAATTTTCCAGCCCTATTCTGCCAAAAAATTCATCTTTTCGGGCCCAAACGCGTCATGTTGCTTCGAAATCACAGTTGCATTAGGCCTTTGGCGGTGAAAGCGGGAAGATGGCGCATCATGACTTCACTTAGACTGGCACTCTATCAGCCGGATATTCCGGGCAATACCGGCACGATCCTGCGCCTTGCCGCCTGCCTTGGTTTCGCGGTCGATCTGATCGAGCCCGCCGGCTTCGACATTTCCGACCGCAACCTGAAACGGGCCGGCATGGATTATATCGCCGCTGCCGCCCTCACCCGCCATGTCAGCTGGGACCGCTTCGAGGCGTGGCGTCTGGCCACCGGCCGCCGCCTGATCCTCGCCTCGACCAAGGCGGCGGATCGCTATACCGATCTTGCCTACCGCCCGGACGATATCCTGCTTTTCGGTCGCGAAAGCGCCGGCGTGCCGGATCAGGTGCATGAGAGGGCCGATGCGCGCGTCCTGATCCCGATGGTCGAAGGCCAGCGCTCGATCAACGTCGCAGTCTCGGCCGCGATGATCGTCGGCGAGGCGATGCGCCAGACTGTCTGGGCTTGAACGACATCAGACTGGCGGAGAATAATCCGGCGCAATCGTAAATCAGCTCCGCATTGTCGGAAATTGACATTGCCAAGCCGTCAAACCGGTTTATATTTATTAGCCGAACAATAAAAACTGCTCCCCGACCTCTAAGATTCCAACGGTTTGGAAAGTTTTATTTAGAAAAACCACGCTCTTAGGACGTGAAAGAAGAATAAAACAACAAAATGGACTCTACAATTATCATGATCAACCTGTTCGGCGCCGTGGCTCTGCTGCTGTTCGGCCTCGCGCAGGTAAAGGATGGCGTATCCAGAGCCTTCGGCGCCCGCCTGAGAACAGGTCTGGCGACCGGCACGCGCGGCAGCCTTCGTTCTTTCCTGTCAGGCCTCGTCGCAACCATCGCGCTGCAGAGCTCGACGGCAACGGCACTGATGACGGCCTCCTTCGTCGAGCGTGACCTGATCAAGCCGCGCATGGCGCAGATCGTCCTGCTCGGCGCTAACGTCGGTACCGCGATCACCGCCTGGATCGTGGCAACGGGCATCGAATGGCTCTCTCCTCTCCTGATTCTTGTCGGCATCGTGCTTTGCCGCGGCCGTTCAAGCACCAGCCAGGGTGGTGGCACAGCGCTGATCGGCATCGGCCTGATGCTGCTGTCGCTGCACCTGCTTGGCCTTGCGACGGAACCGATGCGCGCCTCTCCCGCCCTTGCCGCTTTCATCGGCCTGCTGGACGGCGCCCTGCCCGTGGCGATGATCGTCTCGGCAGCACTTGCCTTCGCATCTTCGTCGAGCCTTGCGGTGGTGGTGCTCATCCTGTCACTCGCCTCGGCCGGCGTGGTCTCCGCCGAACTCGTCATCGTGCTCGTGCTCGGCGCCAATCTCGGCGGCGCAATACCGCCTGTCGTCGCGACATTGTCCGGCCCGGTTTCGGCGCGGCGCGTCACCCTCGGCAATCTCGCCGTCCGCACGCTCGGCTGCCTTATCGCCCTGCCGCTGGCAGGATATGGCGCGGAACTCATTCAAATGCTGCCCTTCGGCCCTGCCAAGCTGCCGGTCGATGCCCATCTTGCCTTCAACCTTCTGCTGGCGGCGCTGGCCTGGCCATTCTCCCGGCCGCTCGCTGCCCTGATGGCCCGGCTGGTGCCGGATCAAGCCGAGCCCGACAGCGCTCCGAAATATCTGGATGCGCAGGAGCTTTCGACGCCGGTCGTGGCGCTGGCCAGCGCTACCCGCGAAGTGCTCGGCGTCGGCGACCTGATCGAGCGCATGCTGATCCGGGTGTCCGAAGCCTTCGAACACGGTGATCCCTCCAAACTTGCCGAGATTCCCGCCCTCGAAGAGCGCGTCGACCGGCTGCAGCAGGCGGTGAAGGTCTATCTCTCGAAGCTCGGCCGCGAGGGTCTCAGCGATGAGAACGCCCGCCGCTCGATCGTCGTCATCGATTATGCGATCAACCTTGAGCATATGGGCGACATCATCGAGAAGGGCCTAGCGGAGCAGGTGGCGAAGAAGATCTCCCTCGGCTTGAAATTTTCCGAGGACGGTCATCAGGAACTGCGCAAGCTGTTCGACCTGACGATCGACAATCTGCGGGTCGCCCAGACGATCTTCGTCACCCGCGATTTCAATCTCGCGCGTCAGATGATGGAGGTAAAAGTAGAGGTGCGCCGCATGGAAAAGCAGTCTGCCGAGCGCCATCTCGAACGTCTGCGTGACGGCCGCACCGACAGCCTGCAGACGAGTTCGCTGCATCTCGACATGTTGCGCGACCTGAAGCGCATCAACGCCCACATCGTCTCGGTGGCGCATCCGATCATGGATGAAAGCGGCCTGCTGATCGAAAGCCGAGTGCGGGCGACCGCAAAGTGACGGTCAGTCGGCCGAAGGCAGGCGGCGCATGGTGAATTCGATCTGGTCTCCGTCGAGCTGACGCCAACTCTCCACCTCGGTCCAATAGGCGGCTTTCGGATATTCGTCGAACCATTCGCGCGCCTTGGCGCGTGCGTCCATGAGGCCGAGGCAATATGTCTCACGCACGAAATGGTCTTTCTTGCGCGGAGGATTTTCCGCCCGATGTCTCGCTATCCTGCGCTTCAGGCCGTCGAAGGACGGAGGCCCTGGAACTTTTTTCATCAAACTTACCTCCTTGGAAAAGGTAATATCGAAATTCTTGATTTGCGAGTCGAATCTTGGAAGCGCACGGACGATGATTGGCCACGCTTGGCGAGATGCAGCACCAACTGCTAATTATGGCGTGCAATCAAGAATGAGCGAGTCGCCTCCGAAGGAGATGTCGATCGCCGGAGGCGCAAATGGAACGACCTGAACTGCCGATCGGCTTGCCCGGCGACATCGAAGACAAGAAGGCCGCCGCCCGCAATTGGTTCGAGGGATTGCGCGATACGATCTGCGCCTCCTTCGAGGCCATCGAGGATGAGTTGGAAGGGCCGCTTTCCGACCAGCAGCCTGGCCGCTTCGTCGCCAAGGACTGGTCACGCGAAAACGCCGGCGGCGGCGGTGGCCGAATGTCGATGATGGAAGGCCGCGTCTTCGAGAAGGTCGGCGTCCACACCTCCACAGTCCACGGCGAGTTCTCTCCGGATTTCCGTGGCCAGATACCTGGCGCCAAGGACGATCCGCGTTTCTGGGCCTCGGGCATTTCCCTGATCGCTCATCCCGTCAACCCAAACGTTCCGGCGGTGCATATGAACACCCGCATGGTGGTCACATCAAGCCACTGGTTCGGCGGCGGAGCCGACCTGACGCCGGTGCTGTCGCGCCGCCGCACGCAGGAGGATGAGGATAGCCAGCTTTTCCACAAGGCCATGGAGATCGCCTGCCGCAATCATGCCGTCGCCGATTACGATGCCTACAAGGCCTGGTGCGACGAATATTTCTTCCTGAAACACCGCAACGAGGCCCGCGGCATCGGCGGCATCTTCTACGACTGGCTGCATTCGAGCGAGGAAGCCGGCGGCTGGGATGCCGATTTCGCCTTCACGCGCGATGTCGGCCGGGCCTTCTCCATGGTCTATCCAAAGATCGTCCGCTCCAATTTCAATAAATTGTGGACGGAGGCCGACCGCGACGAACAATTGATCCGCCGGGGCCGCTACGTCGAATTCAATCTGCTGTATGATCGCGGCACGATCTTCGGCCTGAAGACCGGCGGCAACGTTGAATCCATTCTCTCATCGTTGCCCCCCGTTGTCCGCTGGCCATGAAACTGTGAGATCTCGTCGATAAATTCGAGTTGATAGACCTTCACGAAAACTCAGTGCGTCCTAACTTTATGTGTATGTGCGTAACAATCGAGGAGGATTGTCATGACGATACAAGGTGGCTCGCCTGCGTCCACGGATGTCCAGGAAACATCCCGCGCGATCGACACGCCTGAGTTTTTAACGCGCATCGCGGAGAAACTGCGGGCCAAGAGCGGCTCGGATCTGCCGCTGTCCTGCTTCGTCGAGCAGGTCAAGCTGCAACTGGCCAGCGGAAAGTCGCCGGAACAGCTGCAGAATGAAGCAGCGGCCGCCAACAGCAACATGCCCCGCCATCTCTTGGATACCTACAAAGCCTGGGCGATGCCCGACTGACTTTGCCTTTGCTGGCCGGCATGTCGATGCCGGCCGGAACCTTCCCTCCCCCCGCACATTCATAAATCGCGTAAGATCGCGATCGTCATTGTGTTTCGAACAGAGGAGAAGATCATGCGACTTTTCGAATGCGGCACTCTCGTTCCGGGCTGCGCCTGGCATACACGGGCGGATAGCGACGCCGAGGTGGTCCGCCGTGCCGTTGAGCACCTGAAAAATGCTCACGGCGAAACCACGATCCGCGAAAACATGGTGGATAATATCAAGGCTCGCATCCGCGACGAGGTGAACGCAGCCTGATTATTGCACGCGCTCCTGCAGCCGGGCGAGCAGCGCCGCCCGGTCGGAAACGAAATTTTCCTCCACCCACTGGTTTTCCAGACCGGCAAGCAGCTCGCCGACACGCGGACCGGACGCGATTCCCGCCGAAATCACATCGCCGCCGTTCAGCGGAAACTGCGGTTTCTTCCAGTGCATTGCCTTGTCCAGCAGCTTGATGAGCCGCGCCGACCGCGCCATCTCGTCGAAATCACCTTCGGCCTTGCCGCGCGCAACCGCAAGCGCCAGCTTCAGCCGCGTCGTGATGCCGTCGGCGCCGTTGCGGTAAAGCAGCCGTTCGAAGGCGGCCGGCGACATATCGTCATTAACAGGCGCTGCCGTTGCCCAGGCCTTGAGGGTGGCCGCCTCCGCATTCGAGAGCTTGAGCCGGGCCGCAAGCAGCTCCATGCGCTCAGCATCCGGCGGCACGATCGCCGCAAGGCGCAGCAGTGGATCGGGCGTCCAGCCGAGCGCCTTTTCGGTGGTAATCAGCGAAGGGATTGCATCGATCCCCCATCGTTCCGACTCCGGCAGGATTTCCGTCAGCACCGCCACCTGCCGCATCCACAGCAGCGCCCGGCCGGGATCGCCGGCGCCAAGCAGCTTTCTGAGTTCAGACCAGACGCGCTCTGCCGAAAGCGTCTTCAGTTTCGAACGTGCGAGGGAACATGCCTTCAGCCCTTCGGCATCCGGCCGTCCGGAACCGTAATAGGCAAAGAAGCGGAAGAAACGCAGGATGCGCAGATGGTCCTCGGCAATTCGCCTTGCAGGATCGCCGATGAAGCGGATGTTTCGCGTCTCAATGTCGGCAAGTCCGCCAACGAGATCCACCACCTCGCCCTCGGCATCGGCATAAAGCGCGTTGATCGTCAGATCCCGCCGTTCGGCATCTGCCTTCCAGTCAGTGCTGAAGGCAACCTTGGCATGCCGCCCGTCGGTCTCGACATCGGTGCGAAGCGTCGTCACCTCGAAAGGTTTGCCGTCGATGACGAGCGTCACCGTGCCGTGCTCCAGGCCGGTTGGGACTGCCTTGATGCCAGCCGCCGCCGCCCGCTCCATCACCGCCTCCGGTCTGAGTGTCGTAGCGATGTCGACATCATTGACCGGCAGGCCCATCAGGCTGTTGCGCACCGCACCGCCAACCACCCGCCCTTCCCCGCCATCGGCGTTGAGAAGCGCTAGGATCCGGCCGAGGGCCGGATCGCGGAACCATGCTTGGTCGGCAAGGCCGGTCATGCATAAAGCCTTTCGTAAAGCGTACGGACGATGCCGGCGGTGATGCCCCAGATCATTCTGGTTTCATAAGGCATGCGGTAGAAATGCCGGTCGATGCCGTCGATGACACGTCTGTCGCGGGTGTGATTGGCAGGATCCATCAGGAAGGAAAGCGGCACCTCGAACACGTCGTCCACCTCGGTCGGGTTCAGCGTCAGCGCAAAGCCCGGCGTGACGACGCCGAGCACCGGCGTGATGCGGAAGCCCGTCGAGGCAAGGTAATTCGGCAGTCGTCCGACGGTTTCGACGAAAGAACCGGCCAGGCCGATCTCCTCCTCCGTCTCACGGATCGCTGCCATTTCGGGCGAGATATCGGCGGGGTCGATCGAGCCGCCGGGAAAGGCGATCTGCCCGGAATGCTTGCGCAGCGTCGTCGTGCGCTTGGTGAAGATCACATACGCCTCCTCGCCGTCATCGACGACGGGCACGAGCACGGCGGCGTCGCGCAGCTTGAAGGTCTCGACCTCGGCCACGATATCGGGATTGAGGATGTGGTCCCCGTGATCGCGCCAGGCATGGTCGACCGGCCCGCCATTCTGGTTGAGCGCGCGGCGGCGGAATTCGGCTGCGGAAAACAGCGGGTAGCGGTGGGTGATCGCATCATTCATCGGCAAAGAGCATCCAGTTCGTCGGCCGGCATAATCGGGAAGACTTCGCCGGCGGAGCGTATCGCAAACATCGTCTGCCCCTCCACCTTGAAAGTCTCGCCGAGCGCGACCAGTTCATACATCACTGCACGCGATACCAGCGCCTCCAGCCGCCCGCGCACATGCAGATAGGGTTTTAATTCGGCATTCTCGCCCGCAATGGCAAAGCGCAGCCGATGCTCTCCTCCCGCCTCCACGACATCGCCGACATTGGTACGAAAAGTCAGCACCTGTTGGCCTTGCCCCTCCGTCACGCTCATCTCCACGGCGATGAAAGGCGCGTCGACGACCCTTATACCGACCTTTTCCACAGGAGTTACGAGATAGGTCTTCTGGTCGTCGTCTTTCCTCAAAACCGTCGAGAACAGCCGCACCAGCGCCGGTCGGCCGATCGGCGTGCCCATGTAGAACCAGGTGCCGTCCGCCCGGATTTCCATGTCGATATCGCCGCAGAAAGGCGGATTCCACCGTTCGACTGGCGGTAATCCTCGTTTTTTGCCGGCATTTTCCTCAGAGGCACGCAAAATCAGCGCGGCAAGTCCCGCCGCATCCGCCTGTCCGCTGATTTCCTCGGCTGCCATTCTTCCGTCCCGGTTTGTCCTTAACGAAGTAAAGTCACGAGATAGTCATTCGTAACGAACTTGTCAGCCCGTCACATCTCCATAACTCTATCGGGTATGAGGCACATGTATAAGTCCGCCGATTCGCTGCCGAATGATTTCAGCCGTTGGAGATGCCCGTGGGTATGATGAAGACCGAAGCCAGCCTCGATGAAAAGGCGATCGTCGCCGCCGCCGAAAAAGCGCTCTCCGATATCGCCGCCATCCGCGGGGAAGTCTCGAAGGTGATCTTCGGTCAGGAAAGTGTCGTCGAGAACACCATTCTCGCCGTGCTGTCCGGCGGTCATGCCCTGCTCGTCGGCGTTCCCGGCCTTGCCAAGACCAGACTGGTGACGACGCTCGGCGAGGTGCTCGGCCTTGCCGCCAACCGCATCCAGTTCACGCCCGATCTGATGCCCTCGGATATTCTCGGCTCCGAAGTGATGGACCAGGACGACAGTGGACGCCGCTCCTTCCGTTTCGTCAAGGGTCCGGTCTTCGCCCAGCTCCTGATGGCCGACGAGATCAACCGCGCCTCACCGCGTACCCAGTCGGCCCTTCTGCAATCCATGCAGGAATATCACATCACGATCGCCGGCCAGCGCTATGACCTGCCGGCGCCCTTCCATGTGCTTGCCACCCAGAACCCGCTCGAGCAGGAAGGCACCTATCCTCTGCCCGAAGCCCAGCTCGACCGCTTCCTGCTGCAAGTCGACGTCAACTACCCCGAACTTGCGGCCGAGCGCCAGATCCTGCTCGAGACGACGGGCTTGGGCGAAACCCGGCCGGAAGCCATCATCGATGCGCAGCGGCTGATCGAAATCCAGACCCTGGTGCGGCAGATGCCGGTGAGCGGCACGGTTGTCGATGCCATCCTGGCGCTGGTACGCTCCGCCCGCCCAGGACAGGGCAATGCCTCGACCGACAAGAACGTCGCCTGGGGTCCAGGCCCGCGCGCCGGCCAGGCGATGATGCTCTGCGCGCGTGCCCGCGCGCTCTACGAAGGCCGTCTCGCACCGTCTCTGGACGATATCTTCGCGCTCGCCGAACCCATTCTCCAGCATCGCATGGCGCTGACTTTCGCCGCCCGCGCCGAAGGCATGTCGGTGCGCGATGTCATCGCCGGACTGGTCAAGCAGGCAAAGGGATAAGGAAGCCGGACGCGTGGCATCTATCGGACAGATCGTCAATCCGACACCCGGCAGCGATGCCCTTTCCCGCGCCAGGCAGCGGGCCGCGTTGGTGCCGGACTGCCTGGTGGAAGCCAAGCGCATCGCCAACACTGTGATCGCCGGCTGGCATGGTCGCCGCAAGCGCGGCATCGGCGAGAATTTCTGGCAGTTTCGCCCTTATGCCGAAGGCGAGAGCCTGTCCCGCATCGACTGGCGCCGTTCCGCCCGCGACGACCATACCTACGTGCGCGAGCGCGAGTGGGAGGCCGCGCACACGATCTGGCTCTGGTGCGACATGTCGCCCTCGATGATGTACAAGTCGAGCTATGGCAGCGTCTCCAAGGAAAGCCGCGCGCTGGTCATCATGCTGGCGCTTGCCGAAATCCTCGCCCGCTCCGGCGAACGCATCGGCTGCCCCGGCATCATGGAACCCGCTTCCGCCCGCAACGCCGCAGAACGCCTCGCAGCCGCGCTCATGCACACACCGCTGACCGGCGGCCTGCCGGAAACAGCGATGATCCGCGGCTGGAGCGACCTCGTCCTCATCGGCGATTTCCTCGACGATGCGCCGGCAATCATGGAACGGCTCGGCCCGCTTGCCCGCCGCGGCCTGCGCGGCCACGTGGTCGAGATATCAGATCCCGCCGAGGAGATATTCCCCTATAGCGGCCGCACCGAATTCACCGATCCGGAGAGCGGCGCCAAGCTTATCTCCGGCCGCGCCGAACATATCCGCGAGGCCTATCGCACCGCCTATCTCGCCCGCAGGGACAGCCTCGGCCAGTCGCTGCGCCATCTCGGCTGGACCTTCGCCAGCCACCGCACCGATCACCTTGCGTCGGAGGCGCTGGTCGCGGTGCACGTCTATCTGTCCGGCATGCCGGCCAAGGCTACGCATGGAGGGCAGCTATGAACGCCCTTCCCTTCGCTTTCGCCTATCCCGCCATTCTAGGCGCGCTCCTTGCCTTGCCCGTCATCTGGTGGCTGCTGCGGCTGACGCCGCCACGTCCCAAGACCGAAGTCTTCCCGCCACTGAAGATCCTCGCCTCCGTGCTGAAGCGCGAGGAGACGCCGGCGCAAAGCCCGTGGTGGCTGACGCTGCTGCGCATGCTGCTCGCCGCCGCCATCATCCTTGCGATCGCCGATCCGGTTTTCAATCCGCGCACCAGTTCGCTCGCATCAGGTGGCCCGCTCGTCCTCTTCGTCGACAACAGCTGGGCGGCGGCACCGGACTGGGAGCGCCGCATCCAGACCGCCGACGCATTGATAGACGATGCCGAATCCGCCGGCACGCCTGTGTCGATCGCCTTCACCGCCGATCCGACCAACGACGCCGTGCCCGGCACCGCCGCTGCCGCCCGCGACAAGCTGCGTGCCGCCGAGCCACGACCGCTTGTGCCGGACCGCGAACGCGCCTTCCAGGCGCTGCGCGCCGCGATGAATGGCATCAAGCCTGGTACCCTCGCCTTCCTGACCGACGGCGCCGCCGCCAAGCCCGACGACTCGACGGTGCGCAGGCTCGCCGAACTCCAGCCCGCCGATCTGCGCCTAATCGAAGGCGATGCTGCGCGGACCGTGGCGATCACCGCCGCCAACAATGCGGCAGACGCCATGACCGTCAAGGTCACTCGGCTCAATACCTCGCATGCCGCATCCGTGGCGTTGAACGCCGTCGATACCCAGGGCCGCTCGATCGCCAACGATAGGGTGGACTTCCGCCCCGGCCAGAGCGTCGCGACGAGTTCGATCACCGCACCCTTCGAGATGCGCAACGATTTCGCACGCGTCAGCGTCGACAACGGTGCCACCGCAGGCGCCGTCCACCTTCTCGATGATGCATTCAAGCGCCGTCGCGTCGTCTTGCTGTCGGGCGAAGGAGGGGATGAGTTCCAGCCGCTGCTCTCGCCGCTCTATTATATCCAGCGAGCGCTGCAGCCCTACGCGGATCTGATCCAACCTGCCGATTCCGATCTTTCGGTCGCAATACCAAAACTTCTCGCCAGCAATCCCTCCATCATCATCATGGCCGATATCGGCCGGCTGCCGGAGGAGACCTACGAGCCTCTGACGCGCTGGATATCGAATGGCGGCATGCTCCTGCGTTTTGCCGGCCCGCGCATGGCGGCAGCCCCTGCGGACGATCCGCTGATCCCCGTCATCCTGCGCCAGGGAGAACGGGCGCTGGGCGGCACTTTGTCCTGGAGCGAGCCGCAGTCACTTGCCGAATTTCCAAGTTTCGGACCTTTCGCCCGGATAGCGCGTCCTGCCGATGTCGTCGTCAAGCGGCAGGTGCTTGCCGAACCGACACCCGATCTTGCCGAACGCACCTGGGCGAACCTGGCTGACGGCACGCCGCTCGTGACGATGAAGCAGCTCGCATCCGGCCAGATCGTCCTGTTTCACGTCACCGCGGAAGCAACCTGGTCCAATCTGCCGATCTCAGGCACTTTCGTCGACATGCTGCGTCACCTCCTGCAGATATCGCGCTCGGGCGGCGTGACTTCGGAAGCGCGCGGCAATGCGCGTGTCTCCGAAACCCTGCCGCCATTCCGTATGCTGACGGCCACGGGCACGCTCGTCTCCGAGACGGGTTCGGCGCGGCCGCTCATCCCGCAGGCCGGAGCCGAACCGACGGCGAATTTCGACAACCCGCCCGGGCTCTACGGTTCGGAGGACGGTTTCACCTCCCTGAACGTGCTGCCCGAGAACGCCGAACTGACGCCGCTCGACACAACAGGGACCAATGCCGTGCGCGAAGGCCTGATCGGCGGCGAAAGCTGGTCGGCAAAACCCGCACTCTTTCTCGCAGCCTTTCTGCTGCTCTTGGCCGATAGCCTGATCGTTCTGTTCATGAATGGCGCATTCTCGCGATTGCGCCCGGCTGTCCGCACCACAGCGATGATCGCGGTCGCCGTCGGCGCCTGCTTTCTCATCCAACCCGGCACGCTTCACGCCGACGACTCCCAGCCCGGCGACGACCTCATCTTGCAGAGGCTTGATAACACGCACCTCGCCTATGTCGTCACCGGCGAACAGGACGTGGACAATATATCCGAGCGCGGTCTCGAGGGACTGACCCAGTTCCTGACTTTTCGCACGACGCTGGAGCCGGCACCGCCCGTGGGCATCGACCTCACCAAAGACGAGCTCTCCTTCTATCCGATCATCTATTGGCCGGTTTCGGCGACGGCGCCGATGCCGTCGACGGCGGCGATCAGCCGTATCGATGCCTATATGCGCAATGGCGGCACTGTGCTTTTCGATACGCGCGATCAGATCAGCGCATTGGACAATGGCGGCAATGTCAGCGCCAACGGTGAGAGGCTGCAGACAATCCTCGCCAATCTCGATATTCCGGCGCTCGAACCGGTACCATCAGACCATGTGCTGACGAAGTCCTTCTATCTCCTGTCGAGCTTTCCCGGTCGTTATACCGGCAGCCCGCTCTGGATTGAGTCCCGGCAGGGCGGTCAGGGGCCGAGCGAAAAATCGGCGGCGACAGCCGACGGCGTTTCGCCGATCCTGATCACCGGCAATGATTTCGCCGGCGCTTGGGCGATCGACGACAACGGCGTACCGATGCTGCCGACCGTGCCGTCGGATGAAACGCAGCGCGAATACGCCTACCGTTCCGGTGTCAACATCATGATGTATATGCTGACCGGCAACTACAAGACCGACCAGGTCCATGTTCCCGACCTCCTCGAACGGTTAGGACAATGAGATGACGTTCGACTTTTCGCCCTTCCTGCCTTGGCCTGTTTTGGCCGCACTGGCTGCCGTCAGCACGATCATCGCCGTCTTCGCGATCTGGCGCGGCATCCGCGGCGCCTGGATCAGAACGCTGGCAGCACTCGCCATGCTGACCGCGCTTGCCAATCCTGTGCTCCTGCAGGAAGACAGGGATCAGTTGTCGACGATCGTCCCCGTTCTTGTCGATCGAAGCCAGAGCCAGCAGACACCCGATCGCGTCAAGATGACCGACGATGCGCTTGCTGCCCTCAAAGGACAGCTCGCCCGCTTCCCCCAGATAGAGCCCCGCTTCGTCGATGTCGAAGGCGACGTCAATTCCGACGTGCCGTCCACGCGCCTGTTCGACGCGCTGTCGGCCAACATTGCCGATGTCCCGCCCGCCCGCATCGGCGGCGCCATCATGCTGACCGACGGTGAAGTCCATGATGTTCCAGCCGCCAATCAGGCGCTCGGTTTCGACGCGCCGATCCATGGTCTCGTAACCGGCAAGGCCAACGAATTCGATCGCCGCATCGAAGTCATCAAGGGGCCGCGCTTCGGCATCGTCAACGAAGAGCAGCAGGTGATCTTGCGCGTCTTCGACGACGGTCCGAGCCCCGGCGGCACGGCCGATGTCACGGTGAAGCTGAATGGTGATGAGATCGCCACCCTGCAGGCGACACCCGGGCAGGATACGCCCTTCTCCTTCAAGGTGCCGGGTGGCGGCAGCAATGTGCTCGAATTCTCGGTCGCAGCCCTTCCCGGCGAAGTCACCACCGCCAACAACCGTGCCGTCCACGTCATCGACGGCATCCGCCAGAATCTCCGCGTCCTGCTCGTTTCCGGCGAGCCGCATGCCGGCGAGCGCGCCTGGCGCAACCTGCTGAAATCCGATGCGTCGGTCGATCTCGTCCACTTCACCATCCTGCGTCCGCCGGAAAAACAGGACGGAACGCCGATCAACGAGCTGTCGCTGATCGCCTTCCCGACGCGTGAGCTCTTCGTCGACAAGATCAAGGATTTCGACCTGATCATCTTTGATCGCTACCAACACCGCGGCGTGCTGCCGCTGCTCTATTACGATTACATCGCGCAATATGTCGACAACGGCGGCGCGCTGCTGATCGCCGCCGGTCCCGAGCACGCTGGCCCCGATTCCATTGCACTGACGCCACTTTCCTCGGTCCTGCCGGCAACGCCGACCGGAGAGATGATCGAAAAGGCCTTCTATCCCCGCCTCTCCGAGGAAGGCCGCAAACATCCCGTCACGCGCGGCCTTGACGGGTCGGGCGAGGACCCGCCGCATTGGGGCCGCTGGTTCCGCAGCGTCGATGTCGACCGGCCGCAGGGCGAGACGATCATGCTCGGCGCCGACAATCACCCGCTGCTGGTGCTGAACCGGGCTGGTCAGGGCCGCGTCGCCATGCTGCTTTCCGATCAGGGCTGGCTCTGGGCGCGCGGCTTCGAAGGCGGCGGTCCGAACGTTTCGCTCTATCGCCGTATCGCCCATTGGCTGATGAAGGAGCCGGCGCTCGAGGAAGAAGCGCTGACGGCGCGCGCCTCCGGCCGGACCCTTGAGATCACGCGCCAGACGATCGGCGACAATCCCGGCAACGCCACCGTGCGTTATCCTTCCGGCAAGACCGAAACTCTGCCGCTTACCCAGTCCGAACCGGGCCTCTACAAGGCCGAGAAGAGGATGGACGAAATCGGTCTCTTCGAAATTCGCAACGGCAATCTGTCGACGCTTGTCCATATCGGCGCCGTCGATGCACCGGAATTCAAGGCGATGATCTCGACGACCGATGTGCTGAAACCGGTCGCCGACAGAAGCAAGGGTCTCGTCGCCCGCGTCTCCAATGCAAATGGCGCGATCTCGGTGCCGCCGATCCTGCCGGTGCGCGGCCAGGTGCGCGTCTCCGACAACGATCGCATGATGATCCGCATGACCAGCGAGACCGTCTTGAAGGGCATCAACACGCTGCCGCTCTTTGCCGGTTTCGCCGGCGTCGGCATCCTGCTGCTCGCCTTCGGCGCCATGTGGTGGCGCGAAGGGCGGTAATCTCATGCCGGAATTCGAGCTCACCGCCGCGCCCTCGACAGAAGAGCTCGCGGCAATCACCGACGCGCTCTCGGCGTTCAACAACAGCGATGTCGGCCCCTCGGATCGCCGGCCGCTTGCGGTCCTCATCCGCGATACCGACGGCAAGGTGACGGGCGGTCTTTCCGGTTTTACCGCCTGGGGCTGGCTTTTCACCCAGATGCTCTACATTCCCGACACACTGCGCGGCACCGGTATATCAGGTAATATCCTCGCAAAGGCGGAAGAAGAGGCGAGAGCCCGGGGGTGCCGCGGCGCCTGGATCGACACGTTCAGCACGCGGGCTCTGCGCGCCTACCTCAGCCAGGGTTATGAGGTCTTCGGGGAGCTTGAGGATTTCCCGGAAGGCCGCACGCGCAGCTTCCTCCGGAAAAGTCTCTAGAGCACTTTCCGTTTTTCGTCGAACCACGAAAGTGCTCTATCTCTTTGTTTTCACGCAATTCTGGACGCTGTGCACTTTTGCTGGAATTGCTCTGGCGCATCGGCCCGAAAACCGGAATCGATTTTCGGAAAGCACGATGCGTAGAGTCAAAGTGTTAGAGCGTCCTTTGTGCGTCCGAAAAGGACGCGTAGCGCTCTAGAGCGGGATTGTTTTACGTCCGTTCATATCCGGCTTCCTTGAAGTAGTTTTGGCACTCTTTCGGCGAGACGGTTTGAAGGGTGGCTGCCAGCGCGTCGTCGATGGCCTGTCGGGTTCGAGCCTGCGCCTTGCGCAGCTCGTGCTTGATCTTGGCGAAGAGTTTTTCGATCGGATTGAGATCGGGGGAATACTGCGGCAGGAAGAACAATCGGGCGCCGGCCTTGCGGATGGCGGCACGGATAGCGCCGGCCTTGTGCGAGCCGAGATTATCCATGACGACGATGTCGCCGGGTTTGAGCTCCGGTACCAGCACCCTCTCGACATAGATGCGAAAGCGTTCGCCATTGATCGGACCGTCGATGATCCACGGTGCGCTGACGCGGTCGGCCCTGAGGGCTGCGACAAAAGTCATGGTATTCCAGTGGCCGAAGGGCGCATGGCCCAACAGCCGTTCGCCGCGCGGCGCCCAGCCCCTGAGCGGCGTCATATTCGTCTTCGTCCAGGTTTCGTCGATAAAGACAAGGCGAGATGGATCGATGCGATGGCGATGCTTCAGCCAGCGCGCCCGCCGGGCGGCAACATCGGGCCGCTCGCGCTCGCTGGCGACCAACGTCTTTTTTTATAACTCAGCTCTTCCTCATGCACGAAGGTCCGGACGGCGCTGTAATCCACTTTCAGGCCGCGCTCTCCCAGTTCCGCCACCAACCCGCGCAAGGTGAACGCCTGCATGTGGCAGCGATCGATCAGCCAGACCCGATGTTTACCTGAGATCGCCCGTGGCTTGTGCCCGCCCATCTGGCCGGGAGCCGCGCTGCCCGTCTCACGCAAGCGCCGGACCCAGTCGATCGCGGTGCTGATGCCAATGCCGAAGCGCTTTGCCGCCGCTCGACACGACAGGCCCTCGCGCGTTACTGCGCCCACAACGCGTTCCCGAAGATCATCCGAAAAAGGTTTCGCCATCCAGACCGGCCTCCTGCACCGGCCAGAATGGTGAATCTGATTTGCACCAGAAAGGGAATCCCTGTTCCGATTCCGACTAAAACAATCCCGCTCTAAATCATTCACGCCAAGCGATCGTGCCCTTCAGCCGCGCCTGCACGCCGTCGGCAATCGGAACGACAAGCACACGACCGGGATCGACCGGGCCTGGAAAAGAAAGCGCATTGTAGGCGACCTTCTCGAAACCGAGCGGGCCGTAATAGGGCGGGTCGCCGACGAGGATGACGGCTTCCGAGCCCTTGCGCCTTGCCGCCTCCACCGCGATCCGCACCAGTTCCCGGCCGATGCCCTTGTTCTTGTGGGAGGGGCGGACGGCGAGCGGGCCAAGCAGATGGCCCTTCACCGTGCCGGCCAGTACCGGCGTCATACGCACGGAGGCGATCGTCTCACCGTTATCGGTGCAGATGAAGGAGAGCGACAGATCATGCGGCCCCTGCTCACGGATGCGCGCGGCAGCGCGCGTGAAGCGGCCCGGACCGAAGGCTTCTTCGTTGATGTGTTCGATGGCGGCGTCATGAGACGCGTCTTCAGTGAGGTAGACGAGATCGTGCTTGTACATGATGACAGAAACCGGATGGACAGATTGATGGGTCTCGAACACGCCTAGGGCGTTCGGGAGCATCAGCGTCGTCGCGGGTTTCTGGAAATGAACATCAGGCAGGGGTCCGAAAAATCGTGAAAACGCCGATAGCAGGAAAAATTTCCGCCGTCCAACGCAAAATGCGCGACGTGACGCACTGTTCAATCTTTGTCGCCTGTAAAGCCCTGGCATCTGCGATATCTTCCGTTCCAACACGCAATGAAGGGAATGAAGACCATGGGAATGCTGGTGGATGGCGTCTGGCATGACGTCTGGTATGACACGAAGGAGAGCAAGGGCCATTTCAAGCGGCAGCCATCGCAGTTCCGCAACTGGGTGACATCGGACGGTGAGGCCGGCCCTTCGGGCAGCGGTGGCTTCAAGGCCGAGGCCGGGCGTTACCATCTCTATGTCTCGCTCGCCTGCCCCTGGGCGCACCGCACGCTGATCTTCCGCAAGCTGAAGAAGCTCGAAGAGCTGATCTCGGTCTCCGTCGTCGATCCGCTGATGCTCGATAACGGCTGGGAGTTCAAGGTCGGCGGCGGTGCCACCGGCGACCACCTCTTCGACGCCACCACGCTCTGGCAGATCTATGTCAGGGCCGATCCGCGCTATTCCGGCCGCGTCACCGTTCCCGTCCTCTGGGACAAGAAGACCGGCACGATCGTCAACAACGAATCCGCCGAGATCATCCGCATGTTCAATGGCGCCTTCGACGGGCTGACCGGTTTGACAGCCGATTTTTATCCCGAGGACCTTCGCTCCGACATCGATGCGCTGAACGCTATCGTCTACGACACCGTCAACAACGGCGTCTACAAGGCGGGCTTTGCCACCACCCAGCAAGCCTATGAAGAAAACGTCGGCAAGCTGTTCGAAACGCTCGACATGCTCGACGAGCGCCTTGGCAAGGGCCGCTACCTCTTCGGCAACCACCAGACCGAGGCTGACTGGCGCCTGTTCACCACGTTGGTGCGCTTCGACGCTGTCTATGTCGGCCATTTCAAGTGCAACATCCGCCGCATCGCCGACTACCGCAACCTGCCCGGCTATCTGCGAGACCTGTATCAAACCGCAGGCGTTGCCGAGACGGTGAACCTCAACCACATCAAGCAGCACTATTATCGCAGCCACAAAACGATCAATCCGACCGGCATCGTTCCCGTCGGCCCGGCGCTCGATCTCGACAGTCCGCACGGCCGCACTACAACGCCGCGCGCCTTTTTAGACGTGCAAAGGACGCTGTAGCACTTTGAATTGCTGCAAATTTTATCCCTAAATCGATTCCGATTTAAGAAATTATGCAGTCGCTTGCCGCCGCCTGAGGTTCACCAGCGGTGGTCGGACTCCCGCTCGCCGCGAAGCTCCGCGAGACGGCGATACGTCGCCTTGGTCGTGCCCTCGGGCAAGCTGTCGAGGGAAAAGAAGCCGCTGTCGGATATCTCCCAGTCCGGCGGCCGCGGAGCCGTCTGCTCGACGGTCGCCCGGTAGAAGACGACATGGTCGCGCCTTGTGGTCGTGGTATTGAAATAGACCTGGATCAGCTGCGGCTTGCCGATGATCCTGAGGTTGCCCTCCTCGCGCAATTCCTTGGCAAGCGCTTCCTCGACCGTCTCGTTGCGCTCCAGCCCGCCGCCTGGCATATGCCAGCCGCCGACATAGCTGTGGCGCACGAGAAAGATGCGCCCGTCCGCATCGAAACAAGCGGCCCGCACGCCCACGGTCATGCTGCGGACGAAACTGAAATAGACATGCAGCAGGCGCAATGCCAGCCTCATGTGAAGGGGCCGGTTCTCTTTATCCACTATCACTCCGTTTCAGCTCTTCATCGCGCCCGATGTGTTTGATTTGTCAATAAGCTGGTCTATGTCTCGTAACATGTTCAAGCTCGCGCATATCTCCGACGTCCACCTCGGGCCGCTGCCCAGTCTTTCCGTTCAAGAGCTGTTTTCAAAACGCATAACAGGCTTTGTGAACTGGCATCGAAATCGACGCAAGCACCTTTTCGGCAGCACGTTGGATCTGCTGCTCGACGACATTCGCGCCCACCAGGCCGATCACCTGGCCGTCACCGGCGACCTCGTCAATCTGGCGAGCGGCATTGAGATTCGCGCCGCGGCTGCATGGCTGCGCGCGTTCGGCGATCCCGCGAACACGTCAGTCGTTCCCGGCAATCATGACGCCTATGTACCAGGCGCCTATGAGAAGTCGATGCGCGCCTGGTATGATTATGTCCGCGGCGATCTGGCTCCGCCGCAGTGGCAGGACGACCGCCATATCTTCCCCTATCTGCGTGTTCGCGGCAAAGTCGCGATTGTCGGCTGCTCGACGGCGGTCGCCACTCCTCCCTTCGCCGCCTCCGGCTTTTTCGGCGCGCGACAGGCCCGCGATACTGTCAACATGTTGCGCGCGGCTGGGGAAGCCGGGCTCTTCCGCGTTGTCATGATCCATCATCCGCCAATCCGCGGCGCCACGGCCTTCTACAAACGGATGATCGGCATCCGCCGCTTCGCCGCCGTGATTTCGACGGGCGGCGCCGAACTCGTGCTACACGGTCATACGCACCTGAACACGCTGCATTGGCTACGCGGCCAGGTGCAGCCGGTGCCGGTCGTCGGCATTGCCTCAGCCTCGCAGGGACCGGGTAGCGTCAAGCCGCCCGCCGCCTACAACCTCTTCTCCATCGACGGCTCTCCCGGCGCCTGGGAGCTCAGCGGCGAGCGCTTCAGCCTCAACAGGGCCGGCGACGCGGTGATGCCGGAAAGTGCCGATATTTTCGCGCCTTAGCGTCACTTCTGAACGCTTTTTATGCAGCACTTGAATCGATCTGCGAGGACATCGGGCCACCGTCGCAACATTTGCCATGGAGGTTGCTTACCCTCTTGGTATTTTTAGTGGTAAGCGTACAATCCGAGCAACTGCATTGCCTGAGAATGGAGCGCGCCGATGACTTCTTCTTTCCGTTACCTGTCCAGACTTTCGCTCGCCGCCGGCTTTGCCTTCGGCATCGCCACGGCCGCTTTTGCGGCCGGCGACAGCAACGATGACACCAATCCGCCGCCGAAGACCCAGACGACCAAGACCTGCACCGGCGGCAAGGTCTGGGACAAGGCCAAGAAAGAATGTGTCAACCCGAAGAAGAGCAGCTTCAATGACGACGATCTCTATCAGTTCGCCCGCGAGTTTGCCTATGCCGGGCAGTATGACAACGCAATCACGGTGCTCAATCTCGCTCGCAACCAGAACGACCCGCGCGTCCTGAACTATCTCGGTTACGCCAATCGCAAGGCCGGCCGCATGGAGCTCGGCATGTCCTACTACCGCCGGGCGCTGCAGGCGGATGAGAATTATATCCTCGCCCGCTCCTATATGGGCATGGCGCTGGTGGAACAGGGAGACATCCAGGGCGCCCGCGTCCAGCTTGTCGAAATCCGTGATCGCGGCGGCGAAGGCACCTGGGCCTATCGCTCCCTGCTGCAAAGCTTGAACGGCTACAAGACATATTGACGCAAGCTTTGCGGGCCACAATACGAAAATCTCTCGGGAAAGAGGGATGAAGACGACCGGATGCTTGCGAAGTGCAGGAGACTTGTTTCATAAAGCTCATGCATCGACAGCGTCGATAAAGTCGGTTTCGCGCCCGACGGCGAACCCTTCGTCCGCGAGACCATTGTGAATGCTTCTTGGATAGACAATGCGTCAGCCCGCAACGACCATCGATCTCCGGCGTGATCTCGTCGGCCTCCTACCCCGCCTTCGCCGCTTCGCGATCACGCTCGCGGGTGAGGTTGCCGTGGCCGATGAACTCGTTCAGGCCGTCTGTCAGCGCGCCATTTCCAAAGGTCATCAATGGAGCGGCGAAGGCCGGCTGGAAAGCTGGATTTACACGCTTGCCCGCCAGCAATGGACTGACGACATCCGCAAGCGCAAGCCGAAGGCTTCCGTCCGCGGCAACGTCACCGATATTCGCGAGGCCGCGCGCGAACGCTCGGCTGCGGTCGATCCCGACACCATCCATCACATGATTTCCGATATGCCGGATGGCGTTTCCAGCATGTTCCTGCTCGTCGACGTCGAAGGCCACAGCTATCAGCAGGCGGCCGACATCATGGGCATTCCGTTGACAAACGTCGTCTCTCAGCTCGCCACCGCGAGGCTGCATTTCGCCGGGCTCGCCGGCACTCACCCGATCCACAGGTACTGAATTTGCTCGATTTTAGGAAATTGCCGCTCGAAGCCCAGCTCACCGCCCTTCTCGACGGCGAAGTCTCGCCCGAACAGCGGCACGAACTGGAACAGCGTCTGGCAAGTGACGAGAATGCGCGCCGGCTGCATGAGAAGCTGCGTCACGGCGCCGATTTTGGCCGCCGCCGCCTCGACGATATCCTCAAGGAGCCGGTGCCGCTCGCCCTCGTCCGCTCCATCAAGAGCACGCAGCCGCCAAAAACGCCGATCGCCCAGCGCGCCACGCGTCCGCAGGTGAAACTGGCGCCGAGCGGCCCGCAGGCGCTGGCCGCCGCTCTCATCCTCTTCGTCGTCGGTTGCGGCATCGGCTATTTCGTCGGCGCAGCCCCCGATGCCGACGAGATCGCCACCATGGCCACCACCACCAATACGGCACCGACCAATACCAACGACTGGCTGGGCGACGTCACCGCCTATCAGCGCCTGCTGATCCGCCAGCCCCGCCATCTCGTCGAAGTGCCTGCCTCGCAGGCCGAGGAAATCTCCAGCTGGCTGACGACCGCGATCGGCGTGCCCTTCCGTGTGCCTGATCTCAGCGCCGAAGCCTGGACCTTCCAGGGCGCGCGTGTCATCCTCGGCGACAGCCGCCCTGTCGGGCAGCTCGTTTATTCCAACGCCGACGGCGACGTTATCTCCATCTGTTTCCGCAAAGACGCGCAGCCGCCCGAGACCGACGACTTCAAGGAAACGATCAAGGACGAGATCGGCCTCGTGACCTGGCACAATGCCGGCACCTCCTATGTGCTTGCCGGCCCCTCCGCCGAGGCAACCCTCGGACACCTCGCCATGGAGATCGCCACCGCGATCTGATTGCCTCGGCCTCGAGCCGGTGCTGCTGGCGCTCTGCCAATGGGGCCAGCGCCATGCCGAGGCGCGCAACGAAGCCGGCGATATCGCCGACTGCATCGTCAGGCCGCGCCGCACTACAGGGCCGCGCGTCTTTTCAGACGCGCATAGGACGCTGTAACACTTTGAATTGCTGCGGTCGCGGCCTGAGTCCTTTTAAGATCAGGCCTTGCCGGCCTTCACGTCGAGCACGCGGTTGGCGGCCGAGACGATCGCTTCCAGCGATGCCGCGACGATGTTGGTATTGATGCCGGCGCCGAAGAGTTTGCCGCCGGGATAGGAGGTCTCGACATAGGAGATCGCCGCCGCGTTCGAGCCATGCTGGAGCGAATGCTCAGAATAGTCCTCGACCGACATCTCAATGCCGAGATAATGCGACAGCGCATTGATGAAGCCGTCGATCGGACCGTTACCGCGCCCTTCGATGCGCTTGATCTCCCCATTGTCGGTAATCTCGGCTGCGACGATCCGCTGACCTTTGTGCTCGGTGTCGGGATAGGTGTGATGGTCGACGAAGCGCAGGCGCCCTTCCGGCTGCGTCACGTAGCGCTCGATGAAGCGGTCGTAGATGCGCCGGGACGGAAGCTCCTTGCCCTCTACGTCGGTGATGCGCTGGATATCCTCGCGGTATTCCACCTGCAGGTTACGCGGCAGGTTCAGCCCGTAATCCTGCTGCAGGATATAGGCGATGCCGCCCTTGCCGGACTGAGAGTTGATGCGGATGATCGCCTCGTAGGAACGACCGACATCGCGCGGATCGATCGGCAGGTACGGGACCTCCCACACGGGATGATTGGCGACCTGTGCTGCCTTCATACCCTTGTTGATCGCATCCTGATGCGAGCCGGAGAAGGCCGTATAGACCAGTTCGCCGACGTAGGGATGACGCTCGCCGATCGCCATCTGGTTCGAATATTCGAACACTTCCTTGATGCGCTCGATATTCGAGCAGTCGATCTCGGGATCGACGCCTTGCGTGAACATGTTCAGCGCCATCGTCACCATGTCGACATTGCCGGTGCGCTCGCCATTGCCGAACAGCGTGCCTTCGACGCGGTCGGCACCTGCCAGCAGAGCCAATTCGGCAGCGGCAATGCCGGTGCCGCGGTCGTTATGCGGATGCAGCGAAACGATCAGGTTCTCGCGATTGTCGAGGTTGCGACACATCCATTCGATCTGGTCGGCGTAGACGTTCGGCGTCGCCATCTCGACGGTGGATGGCAGGTTGATGATCAGCTTGTTATCGGGCGTCGGCTTGACGACCTCGATGACGGCGTTGCAGATCTCCAGCGCCACATCGAGTTCCGTGCCGGTAAAGCTCTCCGGCGAATATTCGAAACGGTAACCGCCGCCGGCCTTCGCGGCCATATCGGTGATCATCTTGGCGGCATCGACGGCGATCTGCTTGATGCCCTGCACATCCTTGGCGAAGACGACGCGGCGCTGCAACTCGCTGGTGGAGTTGTAGAAGTGCACGATCGGCCGATTTGCGCCTTCCAGTGCTTCGAAGGTGCGGGTAATGAGTTCCGGGCGGCACTGCACCAATACCTGCAGGGAGACGTCGTCGGGCACATTGCCCTCCTCCACACACCAGCGGGCGAAGTCGAAATCGGTCTGCGAGGCCGAGGGGAAACCGATCTCGATTTCCTTGAAGCCCATCTCGATCAGCAAATGGAACATCCGCGCCTTGCGATCGTGTCCCATCGGGTCGACGAGCGCCTGGTTGCCATCGCGCAGGTCGACCGAGCACCAGACCGGTGCCTTGGTAATGGTCTTCGTCGGCCATGTGCGATCGGGAATGTTCACCTGCGGATAGGCCCGGTATTTTACCGCGGCGTCGGGCATGCCTTTTGCGGAGTTCGTTCCGCTCTTGGAGGCCATCTTATTTTCGGAGGATTGCGTCTTCGCGTCCATTGTATCGTCTCCTCGTCCCGGCATTTGCCCGCTCTTAGCCGATCACGTCGGGCTTGGCGATAAACAAATGCGGACCTTGTCGGTCGTTAGGTCAATTTTGAAAATGAGTCGCGAGGAGCGATGGCCGGGCGGGCTTTCGGCCGCCGGGCGCTCCTCAAAGGACCCGGCAACCGCGTGTAAGGCCGAGGAGAAGAAGCGAGGTCAGGGCGCGCGAGACGTCACGCAGGGCGATGCGGCCGCGTACAATCGTCTCAGAAATTCTGGCGCAAGTGGTCTTCATGACCGCGCTTATAACCTCGGGCTGTAAGACTGGCAAGTCCTTGCCCGGCTTTTGGTCGCCGCCAACGATCGACGAACTGTCCTTATTGCCGGCGGAGCTGCTTGAAAGCGCCAGGATCCGGCATTTGGGGAGCACAACGACGTTCCGTTACCTCGACTGAGCTCGGTCTTTCCAAATCTTCACCAGCCGCGACAGCGCCAGCATCAGCCCACCCGCGATCAGGCCCCAGAAGGCGCCGGAAATGCCGCCGAAGGAAACCCCGGATGCGGTGACGAGGAAGGTGATTGCCGCCGCCTCACGGGAGGCTGGCGCCTGGAAGGCCGACATCGCCGAGGACGAAAAGGCGCCGACCAGCGCCAGCCCCGCTACCGCCTCGATCAGGATCGAAGGCGCCAGCGCGACGAAGGCCGTCACCGCGCCGGCAAGCAGCCCGAGGATGATATAACCGACGCCGGCGATCAGCGACGCCCAATAGCGCCGCTTCGGGTCGGCATGGGCATCCTGTCCGGCGCACATCGCCGCGGTGATGGCCGCCAGATTGACCGCGTGGCCGCCGAACGGCGCCGACAGCAGCGAGAAGAAGCCGGTGACGGCAAAGAGCGGACCGGGCTTCGGATCGTAGTGGTTGACCTTCAGCACCGCGATACCCGGAATGTTCTGCGAAGCCATGGTGACGATGAAGAGCGGCAGCGCGATCGAGATGAGGCCGGCCAAATTGAACACCGGCCGGACGATTTCCGCCGTTGGCACCAGTGATTGTTCCAGCGAGCCGAGCGCACCGTCGGGGATATCGACGCCGAAGGCGAGCACCAGCGCGAAGGCTGCGAGTGCTGCCGGCACCGCCCAAAGCCGCTTGAAGACGCCGACGACGATCCAGGCGACGACGATCGGCAGACCGAACAGCGGATTGAAGCCGATCGCCTTCACCGGTGCGAAGCAGAGGCCGATCAGCACGCCGGCAAGCATCGCATTGGCGAGTGGTGCCGGAATCGCGGCAACCGCTCGCCCGAGCGGCTTGAACAGTCCCGCAACGATAATCAGCACAGCACAGATCAGAAATGCCCCGACCGCCGCGTTGAAGCCGCCCTCGATCGCCCCGGTGCTTGCCAGCAGTGCGGCACCCGGTGTCGACCAGGCGATGCTGACCGGCAACCGGGTCACGGCACTCAACACGATCGCGCAGACGCCCATGGAAATCGACAATGCCATGAGCCCGGAAGCCGCCTGTACATCCGTGGCGCCGACCGCCTGCAACCCGTGCAGCACAACGGCGAAGGAGCTGGCGGAACCGACGAAGGCGGTCAGCAGGCCCATGAACAGGGCTTGGACGGAAAAGTCTTTGAGCATGACGGGACTCGAGCTGCGCGAATGGCGCATGGAGCATGATGGTTGTCCCAGACGCAAGTCCGGATTCATTGCTTTCCGTTCAGACCTTGCCGCTAGGAAACCATCGCCGTTCAAGCACTACCCGAAAACAGAACGCCCTCGCCTGCGATCGGCAGGCAAGGGCGGGTTCTCGGCAGCCTTGGCTGAGAAAACTCAGATATCGGCCTGAGACGTCACGATCCGCGAAACGAGGCCGTACTCCTTCGCCTCTTCGGCCGACAGCCAGTAGTCGCGATCCGTATCCTTGGCGATCTTGTCGAGCGGCTGGCCGGTGGCCTCTGCCATGATCCTGTTCAGGCGCTCGTTCATCTTGATGATTTCGCGCGCCTGGATTTCGATGTCGGATGCCATGCCGCGCGTGCCGCCGGAGGGCTGATGCAGCAGGAAGCGCGTGTTCGGCAAGCACAGGCGCCGCTCCTTCGGAGTGGCGACATAGATCAGCGCGCCGGCGGAGGCGACCCAACCGGTGCCGATCATCCAGACCTTCGGCTTGATGAACTTGATCATGTCATGGATGGAATCGCCGGATTCGACGTGACCGCCGGGCGAATTGACATAGATGCGAATGTCCTCGTCGCTGGCCGCGGCCAGTGCCACGAGCTGCGAGCAGACCTTCTGCGCCAATTCCTGATTGATCGGTCCGTAGATGAAGATCGAACGCGACTTGAAAAGATTCGCCTCCGTTTCCTTGCCGAGCGGCAGTTCCTTCGTCTTGTCGTCCTGGTCTTCGTCGTTCATTCGAACCTCTTGGAGATGAATTCGGCTTCCCCGCACATAGTGCGACTCAATGCCTAAAACAATGTGGGAAAAACACAAGGCACCGAAGCGATGGAGATATCCATAAGAAGCCGCGCGCCGTTCTGCAAGCCTTACTGAAATGTAACGGTGAAAGGCTTTGAAAAGCCTGAATCGGTTCCTACCTCAACCTCACGCAGCGATAGCTGCACCGAAAAACCATGGAGCGCTTTACGCGTCCGGTCGGATACGAGAGTGCTCCTGACCAACAGGAGGCAGAACATGTCACCCGAAGAACGCCAATTGCTGACCGCCCTCTTCGACCGTGTGCGCACCGCAGCGGCCCAGCCGCGCGACCGCGACGCTGAGGCCCTGATCGAACAGGCGACACGCGAACAGCCCTCCGCCACCTACTATCTGGCCCAGGCCGTCATCGTTCAGGAAAAGGGACTGGAAGCGGCCGCCAATCACATCAAGGAACTCGAAGAGCGTGTCCGCCAACTGGAAGCCGGCGCGAGCGAGCACCGCCAAGCCGAACAGGGCGGCGGCTTCCTGAGTTCGATCTTCGGCAACACCCAGACGCAGCAGCCGGCACCCGTCCCCTCCAATCCCGGTCCCTGGGGTCAGCAGTCCCGCGCCGATGACGATTCACGCGGCTATGACCGCGATGGCCGCCATCCGCAGCAGCAACAGCCGACCGGCCCCTGGAGCCAGCAGGTCTCGGCGCCGTCGGCCGGCGGCAGCTTCCTGCGCGGTGCGCTCGGCACGGCAGCCGGCGTTGCCGGCGGCATGCTGCTTGCCAATTCGCTGAGCGGGATCTTCGGCAATCACATGTCCTCACTTGGTTGGGGCTCGCCCTTCGGCGCCAACCCCTTTGGCAATGCCAGCGCGCCCACAGAGGAAACCGTCATCAACAATTATTACGGCAATGACGACACCCGCCAGGCGTCCGACAATGCGGCCGATAATAACGACAACGACAATCTGCAGCAGGCCGATTATGACGACAGCGACGACTACACCGACGATTCGTCCAGTGACGACGTTACGGATGTGTGAGGTTTGGCGGTTGGAGACGGGCAGCGGTTGCCGCACCGTATCCCGGCCCTTCGCTTAAGCTCAGGGCGTTCGCCGCTGCAATCGATTCGCTGGATCGATTGCTCGGGCTTTGCCCGACCGCGGCTCACCCACGGCCGCGGTAGGTGGCGACGCCCTGTTCCGGCAGCCACACGCCCTCCGGCGGTGTGCCCGTCTGCCAGAAGACGTCGATCGGAATGCCGCCGCGCGGATACCAGTAGGCACCGATCCTCAGCCACCTCGGATCGAGCAGTTCGACGATGCGCTTGGCGATGTAGATCGAGCAATCCTCGTGGAAAGCGCCGTGATTGCGGAAGGAATGCAGGAAGAGCTTCAGCGACTTCGATTCCACCAGCCATTCGCCTGGAATGTAGTCGATGACGATATGGGCGAAATCCGGCTGCCCGGTCATCGGGCAGAGCGAGGTGAATTCCGGCGCGGTGAAGCGCACGACATAATCGGTGCCGGCATGGTTGGACGGCACTTTCTCAAGCACTGCCTCTTCCGGCGATCTTGCGGTTTCGGTTTGCTGACCTAGCATCGACAGGCTGGAAACATCGGTATTCGGCATCATGCCTCCTTGACGACTTTGACGCGGATGCCGTGAGCCTTCTCGCCCTCCGGCTCCACATGAATTGCGATAGTGGCGCCCTCGTGCACCGCCCTGATGGCATCCTCAAGGCGGTCGCATATATCATGCGCCTGCCGAACGGACATCGCTCCTGGCACCACCATGTGAAAATCGATGAAGGTGACTTTACCCGCACGTCGCGTTTTCAGGTCGTGCACGCCGATTGAGCCTTCGGCGTGGGTAGCGATCGCCTGTTTGATCGCCTCCTCCTCCTGCGGCTCGACCGCCTGGTCCATCAACCCGCCGATCGATTGCGAGATCACCTTCCACCCCTGATAGAGGATGTTGACGGCAACAATGATAGCGAGTATCGGGTCGAAGATCGCATAGCCCGTCGCCAGCGCCAGCAGCAGGCCGACGAGCACGCCGACAGAGGTCACCACATCGGACATGATGTGCTGCCCATCCGCCGCGAGCGCCGCCGAGCGGTGCTGGCGCCCCGTCCGGATCAACAGCCGCGCCCAGATCGCATTGATGACGCCGGCCGCGAAATTGATCGCAAGGCCGAGTACCGGCGCATCGAGCATGCGCGGTTCGGCGAGGAAACCGATCGCTTCGTTGACGATCAGCAGGGCGGCGACGATGATCAGCGCGCCCTCGGTGACGGCAGACAGATATTCCGCCTTGTGATGGCCGAAGGGATGGTCGTGATCGGCCGGCTTCTGCGCGTAGCGGATGACGAAGAAGGCGATGAAGGCGGCGGCGACATTGACCGACGATTCGAGCCCGTCCGACAGCAGCGCCACCGACCCGGTGACCCACCACGCCACCATCTTCAGACCCATGACGCCGAGCGACAGCGGAATCCCCCACATCGCCAGCTTCCGAACCGTAAGATCGCCGTCGTCACTCATATCGTCCCCCTGCGGTTGCGAATGAATTGCAGCTTTTAAGCCGTTGAAACGCAAAACCGCCCACGCGAATGTCGCGCAGGCGGTTCAGTCTAGGGTGATATGGGCGATGACGGAGGATTTGTCAAAGGGGAATGACACGCCGTTCACAAGCGTTGCCGGCCTTACAGCGCCGCGCATCCTTTCGGACGCGTAAAAGACGCCGTAACACTTTGAATTACTGCATAATTTTATCCTCAAATCGATTCCGCTTTACGGGGCTATGCAGTAGCCGGAAAGCAGCGCTCGTCGAACGATCCCCGTTGCTCGGTACTGCGCCGGCTCAAGGAGCCGGGTCGGAAGGGACAGGCTGCGGCCAGCGCAAAAGAGCAGCCTGTCCTGCAGACGTCAGGGCGTAAACACCCTTTTCTATCCGCTCGAACCATCCGTAGACGTTGTCGCGCAGGATCGGCCCGGCATTGGGCACAAGCGCCTTCATATCTCGCGGCCGCTTGAGCCCTCCATCGAGTGCTGAGGCGCAGAGCAACGCCTGCTGGCGATAGGCGGTCATGATCGGCGCCCGCGAGCCGCCACCGACGGCGGGATCGCCACGGCGGCGCTGATGCTCCCTGACAAGGCGCGAGCGCCGCTTCGGATTGGTGCGTGGCATAGGCGAGACGGAGCTGACGATGACGCTGACCTCGCCGCCATCGGAGACGCCAAGCATGCCGATACCAAGTCGCCGGCAGAGGTCGCGGTATCGTTTGTCGGCCTCCCGCCCTCGGCCTTTGGCGGAAACGCGGGCCGCGACCCAGACTTCATCACTCATCGCCGCGCGGTCAACCGCCTGGAGAAGCAATTCGAGATTGAAGGAGAGTTTCAGTTCGCAGACCACCACGACCGGCGGCTCGGCGCCGCTCAAGCCGACGAGATCGCATCCGCCGACCTCGCCCTTCACGACATAACCAGCCGCCTCCAGGAAAGCTTTGACCGGCAGGTAGAGCGACGTCTCCATGGTAAAAACGGCGCCTCAGGCGGCGTTGAGATCGGCAATCTCGCCATATCGTGCAAGCAATCGCGGCGACGACATGTCGCCGGTTTCTTCATCGACGATCACGGCATAGGCCGCCACGCCGACGAAACGCTCAGCCATCGCCGAGGCGATCTTTTCCGCACTGACGGAGTTCGATGCCTGGCGCATTTCGCCGGGCACGAGATTGCCGCGGTTCTTGCGATAAGGGAGAACGATGAACTTTTCAGCATTGGCCACGGCGACAGGTTCCGATTGATCGTTCCTGAAATGTTCTGATTTGCCGGAAGAAGTCAAGTCGCGGCCCGACGGCCTGAGCCTGGCCCTTCCCACAATAGGAAGGGCCAGGCGAAATTGCCGTCACGCAGCCTTCGTCTTCACCCTGCGCGCCAGATGCGCCACGACATTTTCGATCATCCGCATCCCGGCATCGCCACCGAGCGTCATGATCGACTCAGGATGGAACTGCACTGCGGCGATCGGTTCCTTGGCGTGTTCGATACCCATGATCGTGCCGTCGTCGCTTTCCGCCGTGATGATGAACTCGCGCGGCAGCGTCGAGGGATCGGCGAAGATCGAGTGGTAGCGGCCGACCGTCACCTCCTTGGCAAGGCCGGAGAAGACGATGCCGGGCTCCAGCACGCGGATGCGCGAGGGCTTGCCGTGCATCGGCAGCGCCAGATGGCGCAGCTCCCCGCCATAGGCTTCGGCGAGCGCCTGCAGGCCGAGGCAGACGCCGAAGATTGGCAGGTTGCGCGCCCGCGCCTTCTTGATCGTCGCCTTGCAGTCGAAATCCTTGGGCGTTCCAGGTCCTGGCGACAGCACGACGAGGTCCGGATTCAGCCGGTCGAAGATTTCCTCCGGAACGGGCGTGCGCACGGTCGAAACCGTCGCCCCCGTCTGGCGGAAATAATTGGCGAGCGTGTGGACGAAGCTGTCTTCGTGATCGACGAGCAGGATGCTGACGCCCTTGCCGACGCTCGCGACGTCGCGCTGTATCCTGCCGGAATTGCCCGTCTTGGCGTCTCGAATGGCGGAAAGCATGGCGGAGGCCTTCAGTTCTGTTTCGGCTTCTTCTTCCTCAGGAATGGAATCGTTGAGCAGCGTCGCACCAGCACGCACCTCGGCGATACCATCCTTGATGCGCACGGTGCGCAACGTCAGACCGGTGTTCATGTCGCCGTTGAAGCCGACCATGCCGATCGCCCCGCCATACCAGGCACGCGGGCTTTTTTCATGGCTCTCGATGAAGCGCATCGCCCAGAGCTTCGGGGCGCCGGTGACAGTGACCGCCCAGGCGTGGCTGAGGAAACCGTCGAAGGCGTCCATGTCGTCGCGCAGCCGCCCTTCGATATGGTCGACCGTGTGGATGAGGCGCGAATACATCTCGATCTGCCGGCGGCCGATGACCTTGACCGAACCCGGCTCGCAGACGCGGCTTTTGTCGTTGCGGTCGACATCAGAGCACATGGTAAGCTCGGACTCGTCCTTCTTCGAATTCAGGAGCTTCAAAATCTGCTCGCTGTCGGCGATCGGATCGTCGCCGCGCTTGATCGTGCCCGAAATCGGACAGGTTTCGATGCGACGGCCGGAAACGCGCACGAACATTTCAGGTGAGGCGCCGACCAGATATTCCTGATGGCCGAGATTGATAAAAAAGGAATAGGGCGACGGATTGATCGCCTTCAGCCGCTTGGAAATGTCGGACGGCTTGCTGTCGCAGCGCTCCATGAATTTCTGCCCGGGCACGACTTCGAAGAGGTCGCCCTTGCGGAAACTTTCCTTCGCCTTGGTGACGAGCTCGGCATATTCGCCCGGCCGGTGATCGCTCTTCGGCGGAATGGCATCCGTGTGTTTGAAGGGCTCCGCCGCGATATCTTGGGCCTTGCCCTCGGTCGACACGCCGCCTTTTTCGAAGTCGTAACGGTCGACCCAGGCCTTGGCGGCGTAGTTGTCGACGACAAGGATCTCGTCCGGCAGATAGAGCACCATGTCGCGCTGGTCTGAGGGCCGCGTCAGCTTCAGATCGATCGCATCGAACTGGAAGGCGATGTCGTATCCGAAGGCGCCGTAGAGCCCGAGGCTCGCATCCGCCTGCGAATAGAACAGGTCGGTGACGGCGCGCAGCACGGTGAAGACCGTCGGCATCTTCGAGCGCTCTTCCTCGGTAAACACCCGGTCCGGCGTCTTGACGGTCAGGTCGAGGCGACGGGCGGAGGACACGCCGAGCACGATGTCGGACACCGTCTTCAGCCGCTCGGTCACGAAGCCGAGGATCACTTCGCCGCGTTCATTATAGGCTTCGATCCAGACGTCACGCCCGAAGGAGGAGATGCCGAGCGGCGGATCGACGACCGCGGTATCCCAGCGCGTATAGCGGCCCGGATATTCGTAGTTCGACGAGAACACCGCACCGCGGCGCTCGTCGAGCTTGTCGACATAGGAAGAGACCGCATCGCCGTAGGGGATCGCCCGTCGCTGCCGCGTGACGGATATGCCGCCCTTGGTCTCGTAGATTTCCGCACCATCATCCCGCAGGATCGTTACCATTGTTCCACTCCGTTATCGGGGCCCGGACGACAGGCGGCCATAAAACAAAAAAAAGCCGCCTCGAAGTTTCGGGCGGCTCACTCGTCGTCTTTGAACACGATTGGTCGAGGCCGCCTTAGCGAACCCACCACCAAACTGCAATGTTCAAGGACTTGATCATGGAGAAAATTGTTAGCCTGAGATCAGCCATTGCGCAAGAGGCGAATGCGGGAATGAAAAGGGCGCCCCGAAAGCCGCCCATCCCCAGCCCTGAAAGCGTGATCGCGATCAGAAGGTCTTGGTCAGCGAGACCTTGAACGTACGACCCGGCTCCGAATACCACTCCCGCGGCTGGGACGCCGTCGCCGAGCTCAGGTTGACATCGCGCACGGCGAGCGCGTTGAAATATTCCTGATCGAAGATGTTGTAGACGCCTGCCTGCACGCGCAGGCCCGGCATTTGGTCCGGCGTCCACCAGCCGGTCAGGTCGACGATTGCGTAGCCGGGCGCATCGAAGGTTGTGTCGGCGGTGTTGGTGACGGGCGTCTTGAGATGGTCGGTGAGCATGCCGGCCGAAAGCGTAGAAGAAAGATCGAAGCCGAAAGTCTCGTTGCTCCAACCGCCGCCGACGATCGCCTTGAATGGCGCCACCGAGCGCAGGCGCTGGGCGGTATCCTCGTTCTTGCCATAGGCATAGGCAAGTGACGCATGCAGATTGATGCCGTTGTTGAACGTCTTGACGGCGCTGGCTTCAATACCGGAGATCGTGGCCGCTGACACATTCGCGTAGTTGAACGTCGTGAAGCCGGTCGCATCGATGCTCGTCACCGTCTCGATAAAGTTCTGGTAGCGGGTGTGGAAAGCCGCGACCCGACCAGTAAAATCGCCCGTGTCAAAATTGGCGCCGATTTCGACGCCGCGGCCGATTTCGGGTTCAAGATCGGGATTGCCGAGCTGGGCGTAGCGGCCCGTCGGGTTGTAGAAGCGGCTGTAGAGTTCGTCCACGGTAGGTGCGCGGAAGCCGACTGCCAGCTGCATGTAGAGCTGCACGTCAGGCGTCAGGTCGTATGTCGCAAGAATCTTCGGTGACAGGCCGGCTTCCGTTCGGTCGTTCAGGTCCCCGAAACGGGTAAGCCCGGTATTGCTTGCGAAACTCCCGCCGGTTGAGGGATTGTAGTTGAACCAGTCAAAGCGGAAGCCGGGTGTCAGCACGAAGCCGGTATTGCCGATTTCGATCTTGTCTTCGAAGCTCAGCCCAAGGTTCTGGCTGTCGACATCGGGCACTTCCGCCTGGTTGTTCAGCGAGGGGCAGGTCGTCGGTGTGGGGCAAAGTGCCCAGCTATACTGGCTCCAGCTGGAAACGCCGACATCGAGACCAACGCGAACGGAGTGGCTGAGACCGGAATATTCGAAATCCTTCGTCGCCGTGCCGCTGAAGCCCCAGGTTTCGTTTTCGATCTCGTTGTTACGGCCATAAGCCACATTCGCTGCCGTACGGCCCTTGCTGCCGGATTCCTTCTTCAAATCCAGCCAATAGAGCGTGGCTCGCGCACTGCTGAAGAATGCGTCGGAAGACTGGGCCTCATAATCATAATCGAGCGATACGCGATCGCGGTCACGCAGTTCGCGACCGTCGTAGTTGCCGATCATATAGGTGCGTCCGGTGCCTTGCTGTTCACGCAGGTCGGTCTGCAGGTCGCGACGGAAACGCTCGGCCGTCAGGCCGATGCGGTGCCCGCCTTCCAGCTCCTGACGCAGTTTGAAGAGCAGATTGTGTTGATCGAAATCAGCCGGATCCGCCTCGGTGCGGAAACGACCGTAGCTGCCATTGTCGCCCATGTTGTCGCGTTCATGGCCCTTGCGGTAGCCGCCCTGAAAGAGGATCGACGTGTTGCCGATCTTCTTGGCAGCGGCGGCCGAGCCGGAAATGCTGCGGTCTTCGCTGTCATAGGTCGACTTGACGATCGCACCCCAATCCCGGCCTTCGGGAATAAGATCCTCCGGCTCCAGCATATTGAGAACGATGGCGCCGCCGAGCATGCCGGAACCGCCCTTGCTCGAATCCGCGCCGCGCACGATGTCGAACGAGGACAGTGAATCGAAATCGAAGGTGTCGCCGCCGCCGTTGGCGTTGGCCGGCGCAAAGGCACCCTGGCGCGCGCTGTTCGAAATATAAGGTATCGGAATGCCGTCGATGGTGGTCAGGATGCGCGCGCCGGAAAGGCCGCGCAGGTTGAAGCCTGCGTCACCACGCGAATAATTTACGCCTGCATCGACGCTGCGACCGATATCGTCAAAATTGGTGACCTGCTTTTCTTCGAGCTGCTTGGCAGTGATCTCGGTCGCCAGCGGCGTGTCGGCGACGCTGCCCGGCGCCACGCGTTTGCCCTTGACGACGATCTTCTCCAGGACGGTGCTGTCCTCCGTCGCGGCTTGCAGCGTGGTTGCCGTAGCGCTTTGCGCAAAAGACTGCGAAACAGGAAGAACAACTGTGGCTGCCGTGCAGACCAATAGAACCGAGCGCCAATGCCGGACGATCATAACCTACCCCTTAATGATGATTACCGGGCTGGCTGGTCGGGGCGCGTCGAACGCTCGAGGGGCTGGCTGGGCTTTTGCGGATGAAGACGATGCAAAATACCGCCTTCTTTTTGCCGCATAAAAAACATGAGTAGTATTGTCAACATAAAGCGGCGATTTATATTGAATAAAATTATCAAGTTTTAATGATCTCTCCGGACGTTGCGAAATTGCAACGAAATCCGCCCCCTTGCGTTATCCCTAGCTATCGACACCAGGGAATCGGATGCGTTGAGAAAACTTGCGATACTGGCGATCCTTCTCGCCGCAACCGCCGTTCTTGCCGGTGCCCGCCTGCCCGTTCACGGTCCTCTGCCACAACAAAGGCCGGATATCGAAGGCACGTCCGCACCCACGCCCGATTCAAATGCCGAAGGCACGCAACCGCCGCCGGCCGCAAAAATGCCCACTCCTGAACCGAAGCCCGACATTCAAAAACCAGGGACTCAAAAACCAGAGATATCGACACCGAACGAACCGGCGACACCGAAAACTGAATCCGCCAAACCGATGCAGGGACCGCCACTTCCCCCTGGGAAGGAAAACCCGCAGGCTCCGACTGAGGAGAACGAGCCTCCCGCCGCACAAACGCTCGAGGAACAGCATCTGACGATCGAGCCCGAAAGCGATGCCGAGCACGCCGAATGCACGGCTGCGCTTCAGGCCCTGGGTGTGGTCTTCAAGGACGCGCCGCGCATCGACGACGGCAATGGCTGCGGCATCGACAAGCCGATCATCGTCTCCGAAGCCCTGCCCGGCATCAAGCTGAAGCCGGAGGCGACGATCCGCTGCCCGGCAGCGCTTGCCCTTGCCCGCTGGATGAAAGATAGTGTCATCCCGGCCGCCTCCACCGCCCTGCCGGAGCAGGGCCGCATCACCACCGTCAACCAGGCAACGGCCTATATGTGCCGCCTGCGCAACGGCGCTGGAACCGGCAAGATCTCCGAACATGCCCGCGGCAACGCCATCGACATTGCGAGCTTCCATTTCGAAAAGGGCGAGGATGTCGCCGTCCGCTCCCGCCGCGAGGATCCGACGCTGACCGGCGCCTTCCAGCGCACCGTCAGCGCCGCCGGCTGCCTCTATTTCACCACCGTCCTCGACCCCGAAAGCGACGCCGCCCATGAGACGCATTTCCATCTCGACGTGATCGAGAGGAAGGGTGGCTATCGCTATTGCCACTAATCATCCCGGTAGGCCGTCGCCGGATCAGAACAGACCTTCGATATAACCCTGATCGTTCAGGAAAATCCGCTCCGCCGACGGCGATTTCGGCAGGCCGGGCATTGTCATGATCTCGCCGGTGATGGCGACAACGAAGCCCGCTCCCGCGGAAAGCCGCACCTCCCGCACGGTGACGATGTGGCCTTCCGGCGCGCCACGCAGGTTTGGATCGGTGGAGAAGGAATATTGCGTCTTCGCCATGCAGATCGGCAGCTTGCCGTAGCCCTGTTCCTCCCATGTCTGCAACTGGTCGCGCACCGCTTTGTCGGCCGTCACCTCGCCCGCATGGTAGATCTTCGAGGCGACGATCTCGATCTTTTCGAACAGCGAAAGATCATCGCCGTAAAGCGGCTGGAATTTCGCCTGCCCGGATTCTGCCAGTTCCACCACCTTGTGCGCCAGGTCCTCGATGCCGGCCGAACCCAGCGCCCAGTGACGGCAGAGGATCGCCTCGGCGCCAAGTCTCGAGACGAATTCCTTGACCGCCGCGATCTCGGCCTCGGTATCCGAGACGAAATGGTTGATCGCCACGATGACGGGCACGCCGAACCGGCGCACATTGGCGACGTGCCGGCCAAGATTGGCGCAGCCCTTTTTCAGCGCCACGACATCCTCGGAGCCGAGATCTTCCTTCTTCACCCCGCCATTCATTTTCAGCGCCCGGACGGTCGCGACGATGACCGCCGCATCCGGCTTCAGCCCTGCCTTGCGGCACTTGATGTCGAAGAATTTCTCAGCCCCGAGATCGGCACCGAAGCCCGCTTCCGTCACCACATAATCGCCGAGCTTCAGCGCCGTCTTGGTCGCAGTCACCGAGTTGCAGCCATGGGCGATGTTGGCGAAGGGGCCGCCATGCACGAAGGCCGGATTGTTCTCCAGCGTCTGCACCAGGTTCGGCTGCATCGCATCTTTCAAGAGAACCGCCATGGCGCCGTCGGCCTTCAGGTCGCGCGCATGCACCGGTGTCCGGTCGAAACGATAGCCGATGATGATGTCGCCGAGCCGCCGCTCCAGATCCTTGAGATCGGTGGCAAGGCAGAGGATCGCCATCACCTCGGAGGCGACGGTGATGTCGAACCCACCCTGGCGCGGGAAGCCGTTGGCGACGCCGCCGAGCGAGGAGACCATGCTTCTGAGTGCCCGGTCGTTCATGTCCATCACCCGCCGCCAGGTGATGCGGCGGATGTCGATATTCTCTTCGTTGCCCCAGTAGATGTGATTGTCGATCATCGCCGCCAGCAGATTGTGTGCCGAGGTGATCGCATGGAAGTCGCCGGTGAAATGCAGGTTGATGTCTTCCATCGGCACGACCTGCGCGTAACCGCCGCCGGCCGCCCCGCCCTTGACGCCGAAGCAGGGGCCGAGAGAGGCCTCGCGGATGCAGACGACGGCTTTCTTGCCGATCCGGTTCAGGCCGTCGCCGAGCCCGACGGTGGTCGTCGTCTTGCCCTCGCCCGCCGGTGTCGGATTGATTGCGGTGACGAGGATCAGCTTGCCGTCCTTCTTGCCCGCTTGCGCGGCGATGAACTCGGCGCTGACCTTTGCCTTGTCGTGACCATAGGGAACGAGCTGCTCGACCGGAATGCCGAGTTTCGCCCCGATCTCGAAGATCGGCTTTTTGGCCGCGGCGCGCGCGATTTCGATATCGGATTTGATGGATGGCATGGATGTTCCCCCGTCCGACATCCGCGGGCGCGGAGCCGTTGTTTTTCTCTTGATCGAGATAGCGAAATATCGGCGGGGTGTGAATAGTGCTGCGCCTTGCGTCAGTTAAGGATTAGCGGGCGGCACGGGCGCCTTCGGAGCTTGACCAAGCGGCAGCCGGACGCGAAACGCTGAGCTGTGCCTGTTCCGCATTCCGATATCAATTTAGCGAAGCAGCAGCAGGAGCGATCCCTGCTTCAGCTTTTCTGGGGCATCGAAGACTTTGCTTGGCATCAGGTCCACACAGGCGATAGCCGGGTTCGTCACCATAAGGGATGATACCATTGATGAGGCCAAGCTCGAGCGCCTGAGAACGAGGTATGGTTTTTTGCTCGATCGATGTCACAAGCATCATCGTCTCGAATGTCGCGGAACTGACACCCATCTCATCGAAATAGGCGAAGAATTTTGGATATTCAGCCGTCGTGGGTCTGGCGAGGCCGATATCGGAGTATCCGACAAGCCGCGGCGTTCCGCTGATCAAGACCAGAGCACAGGTCGAAAGGCAGTATGCGCCGCCGGCAGAGACCTCGCCCTTGGTCGGGCCGCTTTTTGCCATGCTCGCCTTGCAACGCGGATCCAGCGTCGGGCAGTTCGGCAATCGCGTTCTGCCAATCGAGGTCTCCAGGCCAGCAGCCCGGATCATACGCCCCATCGCGAAAGCCGCATCCATGTCCCCGCCATTAGACTGAAGGACGACCGGCAGCTTTCTTTCGCCAAGCGTTTTCAAGATTGCCTTGAACTGAGCCGGTGTCTCCGGCGTGATGTCTCCTTCCGCAGAAATCCACTGTGTGCATTCGTCCTGGCAATTGCCGTCATACAGCAGCAGAAAATCCATCGGCCGATTTTCCGCCGGAGTCTCGCTGGTTATCGCCGCCGCATCCTGCGCCCGCCCCTCGGTCGCCGGACGGCGGTGACAAACAGCCTCAGCCGCCGCATCCAACGCGCAAAGCGGCATGCCGGGCCATTCGTTATACGCCAGCACGTCCGTTGCGAGACCCATTCGAAGTGCGTCTTCGGGCGGTACGACATTGATTTTGTCAGGTGTGGCACTCATCATCACACCGATGAGATCGGCGCTGACGCCCATTTCTTTCAGATAGACTGTCAGGGCAGCGGTTGCCTTCTTTCCAAGTTTGGTCGAACTGCTTTGCCCCGCTGACTTGCGTCCAACCTCCTTGCGGGAAATTTCCGTCTTCTTGCCGTTCACGATCTTGTATTCGATGCGATAGGAAACGCGCACCTTGTTATAGATGGTCGTGATCTGGTGGACGCCGATGAAAGCCCATTGCGCCGCCGCACGCACGGTCCCGCCGGCGAACACCAGTGGACAAGCGGAAAAGCAGTATGCACCATCGGAATAGGCGTCACCAAGCGAGGGCCCGTCCTTCGCGACAGCAGCATCGCAACGCATATCTTCCGCCGGGCAATCCTTCAACCGGGTGCCGCCGACCGCTGTTTCCAGCCCGGCCTTGCGGATCATTCGGCCCATTGCATAGGCCGCGTCTACTTCGCCACCCTCCGAAAGCAGGACAATAGGCAATTTCCGATCGCCGATCTTCTTCAGAATTTTTCGGAGCTGGGCCGGCGTATCGGAGGTTATGCGTCCCTCTGCCGATATCCATTCCGGACAGTCTTCCATGCAGAGGAGACTGCGCACGAGGATGAAGCGCATCGGCGGCTGCCCTGCCTGCTTCTTCTGCCCGGCGGCCTGCGAGGTTGCCGCTCCTATCGGCAGGGTTAGAAATAATAAAACGAGTAATATCAGGGAAAATAGGGACTTCACTGAAAAAGAAATCGCAGAACGCACGGTTGAATTGCCTCAATTATACATGGTAAGACGCTTAGCAATTGCATTGATCGCCAGCAAGCCGGTTTTCGACAAGTGTTGCCGCCAGGCTCTTCCAAGGTGATTCTCTTCCTACATCACTGCGCGAAACCCATGACGGATGCGCACGGAGGAAATCAAAGATACCACAACGCTATATCCGCAAGTCGAAACTCAACTAAAGCGCGATCTGCTGTCAATAATTTTACACAATATGAGTAAATCGGCCGACGTTAAGTCAATTGGGACTAGCATCCGGCCGCCTTTCCATGTTTGATAGCGTTAACATTGAGGCTGGCGGGGCGCACAAATGTCTTACATGACTACCTCTGAAAGACAGTCATTGCTTTCGGCAGAGCTTGCGACCGCTCGAACCCGCAGCCTGTTTGCGCAGGCGCTCGGCAGAGTGTCCACAGCCTTCGGATTGTCGCATGCGACACTGATGCACGCTCCTTCCCCCGAAGATCTTCTCTTGAAACCCCTGCTGATCGAGAGCTCGCTTCCGGCCGCCTATATCAGGGATTTCGACCACGCCCACATGATGCGCGGCTGCCCTTTCGGCCTAAGGCTGAGGCAGTCCGTTGTGCCGCCGGCCTGGCATCTCAACGACGCTGTCAATGGCCAGGCCTTTCCCGCCGAACTTCGTGCCCTGATGCTGCGCCATGCCATACCGGCGGGTGTTGCGATGCCGACCATTACAGCCGACGGCCAGCGCCTGGTCTTTTGGTTCTGCGGCGACCGCGCCGCACTCGGCCAGAGCGAGATCAATGAGCTGGCAATGATCATTCTCCATGCACTCGATGCATACAATGCAGTCAAGCGCAACGAGGAATGCGCGCATAACGCGCTATCGACCAGAGAACTAGAAGTTGTACGCTGGACTGCTCAGGGCAAGACCTCGATCGAAATCGGCCAGATCCTGACGCTCTCGGATCATACGGTGAACGCCTATATGACGAACGCGATCAAAAAACTCGATTGCGTCAACCGCACCCAGTTGGTAGCTAAGGCAATTCGATTGAAGCTGATCAACTGAGGAATCGGAAGAGAGTCGGCACGTCGTCCCGTGATCTGGGGGAATCGTGCCTGTTCACTTCGAACAGCCCGTCACTAACAAGACAGAGCAATCCCGCGCTCACATCGGCATCACCGATGCTGAAGTTGTCCAGATGCTTGCTGCCTATCGTCTTTTCGGCTTCTGGCGCATCGATATCGAGACAGGACATTTCTTTGCAAGCGAGGACGTCCACGCGATCTTCGACCTCCCCTACAGCGACGGCCCTATCAACCTGACAGGCTAACGTCGCGTTTCCACGAGGACGATCGCAGCCTGATCGCCCAAACCTTCGAAGACGCGAGCCTTGACGGCGTCGGCTTCCATTTCGTCTATCGTGTCGACAACCGGCTTGGCGGCCACAAGATGGTGCGCAGCGTCGGTCGCTTCCGCGACGATGAAATCGGCGGCGGCATCGTCGGCATCACCTATGAATTCGTCGGGAAACTCCGTGTCGTCGACTTGGGCGGCGCTCTAGGGTGTCATTACAGAAATGCCCACGAAGCCCCATTATCCCTTTATTCCGGCGGAGAGCATGATGGCGCGCGTGACCTGCTTCTGAAAGAGGAGGTAGAGTATGGCGACGGGAAGACCGGCCAATACCGCCGCAGCCATGTCCTTGGCAAAGCGCACGCCGAAGACGTCCTTCACCTGGGTGATGCCGACGGGAATGGTGATTGTGGCGTCCGAAGTCGCGACCAGGAACGGCCATAGGAAATTGTTCCATGCCGCGATAAAGGTCGTGATACCAAGCGCGATGATCACGCCCCAGTTCATCGGCACATAGATCTTCCATAACGTTCGCAAATGGCCCGCATTGTCGAGCATCGCCGCCTCGCGGAATTCCTTCGGGATCTGGTCGAAGAACTGTTTGAGGATGATAATGACCGATGGCACCACGAGTTGCGGCATGATGATGCCGCCCCAGCTATTGATCAGCCCGAATGAGTTCATCAGCACGAAATGGTTGATGATAAGCGCCTCCGCCGGGACCATCACCGAGGCAATCAGCGCGCCGTAGATCAGGCGGCGGCCGGGAAAGTGAATTTGGCTCAAGGCATAGGCACAGCAGACGCTGGCTGCCAGCACCACCAACGCAATGATCGTCGATGTGCCGACCGAGTTGATATACCATTGCACGATGCTGGAGCGGTCGATCACGTAGAGATAGGGCTCGATCGTCGGTTCTTTAGGTAAGAACCCGGATGCTGGGCTCGCCACCTCAGTGTCGGATTTCAGCGAAGTCACGATCGCCCAGTAAAGCGGGAAGAACCAGATCAGCGCCCCGAGCACAGCCAGAGCAGTCAGCGCTCGGCCGCTCCAATTGCTTGCGGCAATGCTACCGCTCGTCCGCGCCAGTGCCGTTTGTTGATCGGTTGCCAGAACGCTCATTTTTCACCTCGCGCGCGCAGGAACTGATATTGGAAAACGGAGGCAATCAGGATGATGATGAACAGTATAGTAGCGACGGCTGCACCTTCTCCACCCTTGTTCTGCTTGAAGGCGAGGTCGTAGATGACGGTCATGACCACGGATTGCGCGTCAGCCGGCGTGTGGGCGAAATAGCCGAGCAGATACGGCTGCGAAAAAATCTTGAACTGCGCAATCAGCTGCAGCGTCAGCACCAACGCTGTCACCGGCCAGATCAGCGGCCAGGTTATCTTTGAGAACACCCGCCAGCGGCTGGCATTGTCGAGCGCCGCCGCTTCGTAGATGTCGGACGAAATGCTGCGCAAGGCGGCAAGAAACAGAAGAATGTTGAAACCGATCGTCCACCAGATCGTGACGACGGCGACGGAGGGCATGAAATAGGTCGGCGAACGCAGCACCGGCAGCGGGCGGCCGCCGGTAAACAGGCCGATGACATTCTGGATGACGCCATATTGCATGTTTGCGATCCAGGTCCAGATCTGGGTCACCACCGATACCGGCAGAATGGAAGGCAGAAAAAAGCACGCCAGGACCAACATCTGTATGCGCCCGGTCAGACGATTGACCCCCATGGCAACGAACAGCGCCAGAGACGTGCCGGGAATGACGGTCAGAACGATGAAGTACAGCGTGTTCAGAAGCGCCTTCTGAAATTGAGGCGAATAGAGTTGGCGCGCGTAATTGTCGAGGCCGACCCACTCGCCGGGACCGATCAGCGGCGCATTGGTGAAGCTCATCGCCACCATGCGCCACGTCGGATAGGCAAAGATCACCAGAAACGCGATGACGGCCGGTGCGACCAGCAGCGCTGCAATCAGGCTGTCCTGCTTCTTGTTGCTGACTGCAGCCATCTATCACCTGCCTCGGTTATGCGATCCCGGGCCAGGAACTGCCCCGGGGACTGTTGAAGGAAAACGTCACTGAGAGTTCATATGATCGCGGAACGTCTCCAGTGTCTCCTTCAGATCGCCGTCGCCGTTCAGCGGTCCGGACGCCATGTTCTGCCAGTCGTCGTCGAACTTGGACGCAGCGCCGGTGAGCGGCGTCTTCGGCATATAGAAGGCGTTGAGCGCCATGGCGGCATAGTCCGCTTGCGGCTTGAGCGCCTTATAGGCGTCAGACGTGCTGACCGGCAAATAAGCCGGGATATGGCCGGCGCCGGCCCATTCCAGTGAGTTCACATTCATCCATCTGATGACTTCGAGAACTGCGGCACGCTTTTCCGGCGTCATGGTCACGCCGACATTGTTTGGCATGACAAACGAGTGCGAGTCCGCCCAGTTGGCAGGTTTGCCCATCCAGGCGGGAATGTTCACCATGCCGTAATCGAAGCCGCTGCCCTTGGCCACTTCGGTTTCCATGGTCGGCAGCTCCCAGTTGCCGTTCAGAAAGAAGGCGGATTGTCCGGCCAGGAAGGTCGGAGTGATGGTTTCAGGGTCGATATAGGGCTGCGCCCAGCCTTGCTTCACCCAATCGGTGACTTCGCCATAGGCCTTTTGCATCTTGTCGAAATTGTCGCCCTGCAGGAATTTGCCATCGGTGGTCAATTGACCGCCCAATTGGCCGAACAAGGTATAGATGTCGCGCAAATCGCCGCTGGACGACGCGATGACGACGCCGTTCTTGCCGGCTTCCTTGGCCTTGGCCAACAGCGCCCGCCAGCCTTCCAGCGTATCGATGCCGGTCGGCTTGCCGTCCTTGCCCAATGCTCCAAGTTCCTTCAGTACATTCTTGTTGTAGTAGAGCACCTCGCCGTGCACGTCGAACGGTACGGCGTAGCGCATATTGTCGACCGTCGAGGCGGCGATTGCATTCGGCGGATAGTCGCTGTCCTTCAAACCGACAGCCTCAAGCTCCTTCGGATCGATTGGCGACACGGTCTTGGCCGAAACCGCACCGGCCAGGCGCGACAGGTGGTAGGTGGCGATGTCAGGTCCCTGGCCGACAGCAGTTGATGTCTGCAGCTTGGTGTAATAAGGGATGCCCCATTCGAGGGTGGTGCCCTTGATTTGGATCTTGTCCTTATGTTCGTCGTTGAAGCGCTGGATCAGCGCCTTCATTCGCACGCCGTCGCCTCCCGACAAAAAGTCCCACCAAACGACATTTTCGGCTGCAAATGCCGGGAAGGCAATCATGACGGCGAACGCCGCAATCGATGTTTTCAACAGGTTACGCATTCTCACTCCTCCAGAATGATCGGTTTTCCTGCCGGGACCTCCTTCGGAGGGCGGCCTTGCTGTCTCGCGCCGCAGCCTAGCCGGCCGCGTGATACCCTTTGCCCATTTCATCAAATAGCATCGCCGTCGCTCCTTCGACGGCAAACGCGATTTCGGAACCACCACGGGCCGTGGTGATTGGGGCGTCAACGCCGACGACCTGCGTCCCGTCGGCGAGTTCGGCGTGGACCAGAGAGCGGTCGCCCATCTGCTCCACTGTGACGACTTTGCCCCTTAGCGTGCCGTGCGGCGAGACCGTCAGGCTCTCCGGCCGCAAGCCAAGCGTGAGGTTGGCACCAGGCAAACTGTCGAACGGAACCGAGGTTTGCAGCCCGACGCCGCCACCGGTTGTGACAATCGCGCCGTCCGGACCGCTCTCAATCCGTGCCGCCGGCAGGAAGTTCATCGGCGGCGAGCCGACGAACTGGGCAACGTAGCGTGTGCTTGGGCGGGCATAAATATCCATGGGCGCGCCGACCTGCTCGATCCTTCCTTTGTTCAGAAGGACAATCCGGGTCGCCAGCGTCATTGCCTCGATCTGATCATGGGTTACGAAAACCATCGTGGCGCCAAGACGATCATGCAGCTGCGACAGTTCGAAACGGGTGCGTGTACGCAGGCCGGCGTCCAGGTTCGACAGGGGTTCGTCAAAGAGGAAAACTTTTGGCTCACGCACGATGGCGCGGCCAATCGCAACGCGTTGGCGCTGGCCGCCGGACAGATGCGCCGGCTTGCGGTCGAGGAGATGGTCCATCTCCAGCATCCTGGCCGCCGTCGCAATGCGGGTTGCGATCTCGGCTTTCGGCGTACCGACATTGGCCAGTCCAAAGGCAAGATTTTCTCGCACGCTCATATGCGGATAGAGCGCATAGGACTGGAACACCATGGATACGTCACGCTGGCCGGGGGCAAGCTGGTCGACACGGCGCCCGTCGATCCAGATTTCGCCGCCCGAAACCGTCTCCAGCCCGGCGATCATGCGCAGAAGGGTAGACTTGCCACAGCCGGAAGCGCCCAGGAAGACGATGAACTCGCCGCTGTCTATCCCGAGCGAGATGTCGTTGAGCACTTCCACCGCCCCAAAACTCTTGGAAACGTTGCGGATGGTCACGCCTGCATCTGTCTTGGCCATCTAAACCTCCTCCCGGTCATGTGCGGCGGTTCAATTCTGAAAACGGCCTATCCCGCGGCGGCCATCTCGATGATGCAATCGAGTAAGGTCGCCGCGACCGGATCGGCCCCAGGGGGTTCGCGCATCAGGCCGAAGGTCGTAGCCACGATACGACCTGAGCCGACCCGCCGTTCGGCAATGGTCGCGCAGGGCTTGTGAATCCAGCCCGCCATCGTGCCGGCATGGACCAGCCCGTCGAAATGGATCGGCCGGAAGCCGGTGATGACGCGGTTGGGGTTGACGCCGACAAAGGATAGGTCGGTGAGCGGGCCGCCCGGCAGACGTTCAAATACCCCGGAACGCTTCACCCAGCTGAAGCCGGTGACCCAGTTGCCCTTCCAGATGGTGCCGTTGCGATCGGTGACGCGCATCTGCGGCATGGGCTGCCCGCGATCGCCTCCGCTCGGATAATTCCAGTTTGGCTGGTCGTTGCGCAGATTGCCAAACGACAGGGGCGCAACATCGGCCAGCGACACGTAATGGGCGCCATGCTCCATGGCATCGATATCGGCCTGGCTCAATGTCGACACAACCCGCACCTGCGCCTTGTCGGCGTTTACGACCTCATAACCAAGGGAGGTCAGATATTGCGCGATCTCGGGCTCTGCGGACGAAACCGAAAGCACAGGCTTGGACCGACGGGCATAGACGTTGATATCGAGGCTGTTGCGCGCCAACTCCTTATCGCCGGTGGTCAGCGTGAACTGGACACTGACCTGGTTGCCGGCTTTTTCTGCGGCGAAGGATAGATCAATTGCCGGCAGGCGGCACACTGACGTCGCATCCACCGCTTCGACCGCCATCTTGCCAGCAGCTGCGCCATCGACACTCCAGCCCAGTTCGGTCGCTGGCAGTGCCTTGCCGCCCGTCGAGATTTCGAGCTCGATGCTGGCCGTGTTGCCCGCCCAGACCGCATAGCGCTGCATGCGCGGCACGATGACCACGTCGGTGTTAATCTCGTGGAAACGGTTGTGATAGGCGCGCGTATTGCGCTCCATGTCCATGAGGCCATTGGCTTCCCAGTGCAGATCGGTCAGCTCGGTGATGACATAGCCCTGGATCGAGGCATGGCGGCGCATTTCTTCGATCTCGAACTTGAGGGCATTGAACTGATGCCATTGCGTGTCCTCGATGAAGGAGCCGAAGGACTGAAAAACCTTGTCGAACTGAAAGGTGCGGAAGCGCTGCTCGACACCATGCGGATAGGTCGCACCTCCGCTGTCCCACTCCAGTCCGTTGCTGAACCAGAACGGCTCCTTGCCGTCCTGCAGCAGCTTGTCTGGATGCGGCAGGCCCCAGACGCCGAACTCGGAGACGACGAGCGGCTCGTCGCCGCGCCGTTTCGCGTCGCCGTTCGGCGAATAAGACCAGTCGGGCCGCTTGGCGAAGGCCGAAACCCAATCGGCCCACTCGCGCGCCATTTCCGGAACCGAGGCATAATAGTGGTAATCGTCGATGTCGGAGACGACATGGAAGTTTGGAATGCAGGCGGAATTGTCCACCACCAGCCGTGTCGGGTCCTTCTTTTTCAGCCAATGGTAGGCGTTGTCCAGCCAGTTTCGCTGATCGGCGCTTTCGACAAGACGCGTCCCCCAGTCTTCGTTGATGATGGTCCAGATCACGATAGAGGGATGGTTGCCGTCGCGGCGCAGGATCCCTTCCATCGTATCGAGCAGGCGCTGCGCCGACTTCTCGGTGAACGTCTGGACGTTGGGGATTTCCGTCCAGACCAGCAGGCCAAAGCGGTCAGCTACATCATAGTAGCGCGGATCGGGAACCTTGATATGGCAGCGCAGGAGGTTGAGGCCGAGTTCCTTCGATTTACGCGCCTGGTCTTCCAGAAATTCCAGTGACGGCGGGGTGTAGATGCCCTCGGGATAGTAATCCTGATCCAGCGCGCCGCGCATATAGAATGGCTGGCCGTTCAGGAAAAACTTTCCATCTCGCGCTTCAAACGTCCGAAAGCCGAAATCCTGGACGTCGGCATCGATGACGACGTCGCCCTGACGCAGTTCGACAACAGCCCGGTAAAGCGCGGGATCATCGAGCGACCAGGCCTCCACCTTGGCGACCTTGAGCGCGACCGAGGCGTGTGCCGCGCCGCTGAGAGCAAGCTCGGCGGACGCCGCCACTGCGCCATTGCGGTCGAGAAGCCTAATGTTCAACGCACCAGTGAAGGCCGCGGCCAGTTCGACATCAACCGTCACGCCGCCGGTGGAGAGGTCGGCGCGAATGCCCTGGTGAGCGATATGCGCCTCAGCGCGGCACTCAAGCCAGACCGACTGCCAGATGCCGCCCAACATACCGTACCAGCTCTGCTTGCCGTGCGGGATTTCATCGAATGGAAAGGCGGGGAAAGCCTGTCCGTCAGAACTCGGCAGCGTGACCCGTACGTCAAGACGCATTTCACCGCCCAGCAGATCGGCGGGGATGACAAATTCAAACGGCAGATAGCCGCCTTCGTGAGAGCCAAGGCGCCTGCCATTGACCGATACTTCGGCGAAATAGTTCACCGCGCCGAAATGCACGATCACCTGACGACCTTGCCACTTCTGCGGCACGGTAAGCTTGCGCGAATAAGTTGCGACGCCCGCAGCGGCGCGTAGATTCGGAAATTGCGCCTGCCAAGGAGCGGGCACGGCAATCGTCGCGGGCTCGTGTCCCTCCAGCTGAAAGTCCCAGGTGCCGTCAAGAGACAGGCGCGCACGCGGCCCGGAATGGGTGTCGGCGAAACGGCGGGAGGCGATGGTCATGAGCCGCAAGCTTTCCAGTTGGATGCAGTCACAAAATAAGTTACAGGTAGGTTTCGTAACTTAAAAATGTAACTCCCGCAAGCCCGCCGCTTCACATTGTCCGTTAGATTTTCTAACGTGCATGCCAACTGTTTGAGAGAGAAACTGCGTGAACGACAAAATAACGAAACGACCGACAATGTCCGACATCGCTGCAAAGGTCGGCGTTTCGCACGCGACGGTTTCACTAGTGCTGAACGAGGCGCCCGGCAAGCGCGTTTCCGAGAAGATGCGCAGTCATGTGCTGGCTGTGGCCGAGGAGCTTGGCTATCAGAAGACCACGCCCGTCAATGGCCCGATCGGCGGCATCATCGTGCTTTTGATCGACGATCTGATGGCTTCGCATCACGCCGCGCCGCTGATTGAAGGCGTGCGTGAGGCAGCAGAAGAACGGGGCTTGGCGGCGATCACCGTCGTTACCGGAGGACAGGTCGAATTCGCAGAGGTCATTCTCGATTATCTGGGCCGGCGTCAGATCGTCGGAGTGGTCTACGCCACCCTCATCACCCAGTTGGCGCCAGTGCTGCCCTCCAAACTTGCCAACTACCCCACCGTGCTCTTGAACTGCCATCAGCAGCGGGCCGAGTTCTCGTCGATCATTCCTGGCGATCTTGCCGGCGGTTTTGCGGCGACGGAGACACTAATCAAGGCCGGACATCGCCGCATAGCCATGATCGACGCGGGCAAGGAGCGGCTTGAAGCGTCCCGAGATCGTTTAAGCGGTTACCGCCAGGCGCTTACCACCTACGATATCGCGGTGGATCCAGAGCTGATTGTGTCCGGCGCCTGGTCGCTCGACCTCGGGCGCGAGAAAATGCTGCAGTTGCTCGACCTGCCGTGCCCGCCGACTGCGGTATTCTGTTTTTCAGACCGGGTGGCAATGGGTGCCTATGATGCAATCAGAATAAGAGGCTTGAAAATCCCCGAAGACATTTCCGTCGTCGGCTTCGATGATGACAGCCTTGCCCGAAAAATCCTGCCGCCACTCACCACGTTGAAACTGCCGCACGAGGAGATGGGCCAATGGGCGGTGGCTGAGCTTCTGGAAAAGGTGGCGCAGCCGAAGAGGACACCAGTGCGGCTGAAGATGGAATGCCAGTTAATCCTGCGCGCTTCCATCGCCCCGCCTCGTTAACGCAAGTGGGGATTCTTCGCGACTTGATGATCTAGCGATCGAGCACCGACCGGATCTCGACGAGGTTCGAGCGCACCCTCAGAATATAAAAGCCCATGGTGGCGAGATGGCTCGGCATGATCCAGCCGTCCTCGCGCCCGTTCGAGATGATCGCCGGCTGGATGCGGAGCGCCGCCTGGAACTGCCGCATGGTCCCGGCCCAGATCGTTCCGAGATTGCGTTCCGCCACCACCTGCGAGAAATCCGCCTGGGCGGCGGCCATGATCGCGTAGTAGCCATAGAGCTGGCCATAGGCGAACCAGAACCGGTCGTCGGCGCGTGTATCGAACCAGCCGCGATTGTGGTTTTCCGAGCGCTCGGCGAGCATGTCGGAGGTGCCGCCGAGATCGTTGGCAATGCGGTCGATAAACTGCATCAAATTGTCGGCGCGGCCGTCGAAAACAACATTGCAGAGGGCGAGATCGGTGTTGAACTTGCGCAGGCTGCCGATCGCCGAGCGGTAATAGGAAGGCGTCGGCGTCTTCGGCCCGAAGGGATTGAGCCCGAAATACCAGCTGTTTTCGTCAAACTGCAGATTGCCGCGCGCGCTCTGCAGGTCGTTGTTAATGCCCGATGTGCCGCGCACGCGTCCGAGCGTGTCGACAAGCTCCGCCGAAGTCCGCCGGACCGCCTGGTTGACGCCGCGCTGGAACGACGCCTTGTTGTCGAGGAAGGGCGTGTGATCCCAGTCGATGCCGAAGAAGCCCATCTTGTAGAGCAGCATGGAGGAGATCCATGCGTTCTGGTCGACATTGAAATCGGTCAGATCGGCCGCGACGTCGACAATCGCCGAGCGCTGGCAGGTCTTCGGCGCCGTCGCCGCCGCGCCGTCGGCCGCCGACACGTCCTGCCCGGCTGCGACCTTGCGTTCGGAAAGCCGGTACTGGTCGACGAAGGCGGGGTTGAAATTCGTCCAGACCTGCGTCTGCCAGAAGAAATAACCGTAGAGCACGACCAGCAGCGCCACGAACGCGATGACCGGCAGCCGGATCATCCAGCTCCGGCGCTGATACCAGCCGTGGGCGGCAAGAAGGGGCCAGAAAGCCCAGGCGGAAAACAGGCGGGCCCAGCGGCCGATCGTCTGGCCGATCAGCCTGAAAAAACCGGCTATCCGGTCAAGCATCGTCGTCTCCTGTCAGGCGAGGCGAACATCGGGACATTGCCGCCCCGCTGCATCCCACATATGCGCTCGATGGGCCGAGCACAACACGAGCCCTTCGATTTTTCGGAATGAAAGCATTGTGCAAGAGGCGTATTGCCCGCGCCCTGCCGGTCAGGAGCGCAGGAAAGGCAGGCGGAAGCGCAAGGACCTGCGCGCCGTATCAATCAGAGGCGCTCCCGACGTTTCCGACGGCGGTTCGGCATAGGTCGGAAACCTTCTTGTGAATTCGAGATCGGCGCGGCTCTTGCGCCGCTCCAGATCCTGGGCGACCAGCATGCCCTTCTCGAACAGCCTGATCGGCGTGGCGATATCGGGAAAGAGCTCCGGTTTGATCCTCGCCTTCATGCCCGGCCTGTCGGTATCGACCTGCGCCTGGTAGATGATCAGCCGCTCCTCGACGTCTATCAACAGCTTGCACAGCAGCACGTTGCAGGCGGCGATCCGGCCGTTCAGCGAATCGACAAAGGCCTGGAACAGGCCGATGAAGCGCTCGCGCCGCTGGCTGTCGTCTCGCATCTCGTGCTCTTCGGCGGAAATCCGCTCGGCCTCCGCCTTCAGCGCCCGCCGTTCCGCCTCCATCTGCTCCCAATGCGCCCTGTTGCCATAGACGCCGATCCGGCCCTGCGTCGTCAGCGCCTTCGCATTGAGCTCCTTCATCTTGAGGCGGGCGATATCGATGGAGACGACCAGCCGGCGCCGCTGCTCGACAATGTCGATAAGGTTGCGTTCGGCTGCCCTGTGCCGTTCGGTGAGCGAGGTGCGCTGGCCGGCGATCAGCCTGGCAAGCGCGTCCGATTTCCTCAAAAGTTCGAGCAGCCGCTCGATGACCGGCGCCTCGCGCACACGTTCGGTATACATGCGCCACATCCGCTGGCGCGACACCCAGCCGGCCATCTTCTCACGCAGCGTCAGCCCCCGGAAACTATCGAGATCGGCAGAAACCTCGGCCGTCAGCCGGTCAAGAGAAAAGACCAGTTCGGCCAGCTGGGCGTCGAGCGCCGCAGCGTCGGCGATATGGGCTTGGAAGCGGGCATTCTGTTCCAGGAAGACCTCGTCGGCCGACCGCGTTTCCTCGCCGCTGAAGGCGCCGATCGCCGCCACGCAATAGGCGCCCTCGGCCGCAATCCTCTCGGCAAAGCTGCCTGCAGCTTCGTACTGGCTATCGAATGGCGGGGGTTTGCGCACCTGATCTCTCCAGGGAATCTCCTGCTCAAGCTAGTCGCTTGCGGCGCTAAAGAAAACAGGCGGCGTCGCCGGCTTCAGACCGGCTCGGCGATCCAGGCTCCGTTCATCGCGTCGTCCCAATGCTTGCGGCACAGCGAGACATATTTCTCGTTGCCGCCGACATCGATCTGGGCGCCTTCGTGCAGTACTTTTCCATCCGCGCCGAGCCGCACAACCATCGTCGCCTTGCGCCCGCAATGGCAGATCGTGCGCACCTCGCGCATTTCGTCGGCGATCGCCAGCAGTTCCTGCGAGGCCGGAAACAGCTTGCCCTGGAAATCGGTTCTCAGCCCATAGACCATAACAGGGATACCGAGCCTGTCGACGACGCGGGCCAGCTGCCAGACATGGACAGGCGTCATGAAATGCGCCTCGTCGACGAAGACGCAGGAAATCGGCGCGCCTTCACCGCTCAGCGCCGCGACGAGCCGGAACAGATCCTCATGCGGCTCGAAGGGGATGGCGCTCGCCTCCAAGCCGATCCGCGAGCCGATGACGCCGCGGCCGGCGCGCTCGTCGAAGGCGGCGATCAGCTGCACCGTGCGCATGCCGCGCTCCTGATAATTGTAGGAGGCCTGCAGCAGCATCGTCGACTTGCCGGCGTTCATCGTCGAGTAGTTGAAATAGAGTTTTGCCATCCGATTTCTCCTTAATCGGCTTATTGAAAGCTCGGAATGGCAAAGAAAAGCCCTGAGAAAACGATAATCACAGGAATCCGGCTCGAAAACCGCCGAAAGCCCTAAAAGCGAGGCCTTGCGAAAAAATCCGCGGACGTCGCAATCGCATGGGTCGATACGGCGCAAACGCACTGAGGTCGCTTGTCAAACTCGGTTATTGATGGTTGGCTTGGGAACTCAAAGACTGGGAGTCTAAAATGAAAACAACAAGCACGTTCAAACTCGTTACCGCAACTGCCGTCGCCGCCCTCTCCGTTGCCTCCGCCGCCTTCGCTGCCGATCCCGACAGCTGCTCCACCGTTCATTTCTCGGACGTCGGCTGGACGGATATCACCGCCACCACCGCCACCGCATCCGTCGTCCTGAAGAGCATCGGCTATCAGACCGACATCAAGGTGCTCTCGGTGCCGGTCACCTACACCTCGCTGAAGAACAAAGACATAGACATCTTCCTCGGCAACTGGATGCCGACACAGGAAAAGGACGTCCGGCCCTATCTCGACGACAAGTCGGTCGAATCTTTCGGCCCCAACCTCGTCGGTGCCAAGTATACGCTCGCAACCAACGCCAAGGGTGCGGAACTCGGCATCAAGGACTTCAAGGACATCGCCGCTCATAAGGACGATCTCGACGGTAAGATCTATGGCATCGAGCCTGGCAATGACGGCAACCGCCTCGTCATGGACATGATCGAAAAGAACACCTTCGGCATGAAGGATCTGGAAGTCGTCGAATCCTCCGAGCAGGGCATGCTCGCCCAGGTCGCGCGCGCCGACAAAGCGGGCAAGCCCGTTGTCTTCCTCGGCTGGGAACCCCATCCGATGAACACTAACTTCAAGCTGACCTACCTCACAGGCGGTGACGATATCTTCGGTCCGGATTTCGGCGGCGCCAAGGTCTTCACCAATGTTCGTGCCGGTTATCTCGACGAATGCCCGAATGTCGGCACGATGCTGAAGAACCTGACGTTCTCCCTCGACATGGAGAACCACATCATGGGCAAAATCCTGAACGACGGCAAAGAGCCGGAGGCTGCAGCTTCCGAATGGCTGAAGGCGAACCCCGCAGCACTCGAGCCCTGGCTTAAGGGCGTCAAGACCCGCGACGGCAAGGGCGACGCTCTCGCGGCCGCCAAGACCGGCCTCGGCCTCTGACGATACGAACGGGGCGGCTCGCCGCCCCGTTTCATTTTTGTCCGATTGTTGTTTTTTGGATGGGCGCGCCCTTGAATTGGATCACCGAATTTAAGATTCCCATTGGCTCCTGGGCCAAATCCTTTGTGGACTGGCTGACCTCGAACGGCGAATGGTTCTTCAACCAGGTCGCCTTCCTGCTGTCGAGCGCCATAGACGGCCTGCTCTTCGTGCTGCAGAAGCCTCATCCGCTGATCGTCATCGCCGCCATCACCGCCATCGCCTTTTGGTTGCGCCGATCGATCGCGGTCGCGGTCTTCACCTGTCTTGGGCTGCTGCTCATCGTGAACCAGGACTATTGGAAGGAAACGACGGAGACGCTCGCCCTCGTGCTCGCCGCCACCTTCGTCTGCATGGTGATCGGCATTCCGCTCGGCATTGCCGCTGCCCGCCGCCCTTGGGTCTATGCGGCCATGCGCCCGGTGCTCGATCTCATGCAAACCATACCGACATTCGTTTATCTGATCCCGGCACTCATCTTGTTCGGCCTCGGCATGGTGCCGGGCCTGATCGCGACCGTCATCTTCGCAATCCCCGCCCCGATCCGGCTGACGCGCCTCGGCATCATCTCGACGCCGCCGTCGCTCGTCGAAGCCGCCGTCGCGTTCGGCGCGACGCCGATACAGGTGCTGCGCAAGATCGAGCTTCCCTTCGCCACGCCGCAAATCATGGCGGGTCTCACCCAGACCATCATGCTGTCGCTGTCGATGGTCGTCATCGCCGCCCTTGTCGGCGCTCCCGGGCTTGGCGTGCCCGTCGTTCGTGCGCTGAACACCGTCAATATCGCCAAGGGCTTCGAGGCGGGCTTCTGCATCGTCATCCTGGCAATCATTCTCGACCGGATGTTCCGCACGGCCGGTGAAGGAGGCGCTGCATGACCGCGGTAAACTTTAACAATGTCAGCATCATCTTCGGCGATCGGCCGGAAACCGCGCTTGCCATGGTCGATCAGGGCAAATCGCGAGACGAAATCGGCGCCGCGACCGGCTTGGTGCTCGGCGTCGCCGATGCCTCACTGACGATCGAGGAAGGCGAGATCCTGGTGCTGATGGGCCTTTCCGGCTCTGGCAAGTCGACGCTGCTGCGCGCCGTCAACGGGCTCGCTCCCGTGGTGCGCGGCGATGTTGCGGTCTCCACGACCACCGGCCCCGTCAACCCCTACAGATGCAATGCCAAGGCGCTGCGCGATTTGCGCACCCACACCGTCTCCATGGTGTTCCAGCAGTTCGCCCTTTTGCCTTGGCGCACGGTCGCCGAAAATGTCGGCTTCGGCCTCGAACTCGCCGGCATGCCGGAAGCCGAACGTAAGCTCCGCGTCGGCGAGCAGCTCGAACTGGTCAACCTGACGAAATGGGCAGGCCGCAAGGTCAACGAGCTTTCCGGCGGCATGCAGCAGCGTGTCGGCCTTGCCCGAGCCTTTGCCACCGGCGCCCCGATCCTGCTCATGGACGAGCCTTTCTCGGCGCTCGACCCATTGATCCGCACCCGCCTGCAGGACGAGCTCCTGGAGTTCCAGCGGCGGCTGAAGAAGACCATTCTTTTCGTCAGCCACGATCTCGACGAGGCCTTCCGCATCGGCAATCGCATCGCCATTATGGAGAGCGGCCGTATCATTCAGTGCGGAACGCCGCACGACATCGTCAAGAATCCCGCAGACCAGTATGTCGCCGATTTCGTGCAGAACCTCAATCCGATCAACATGCTGACTGCGGCCGACGTGATGCAGCCAGGCCTCGGCCAGACTGCCGCCGGCATGAGTGTCAGCGCTACAGCCCGTGCCGCGACGCCGCTGATCGATGTCCTCGACGCCCTGGCCCGCCAACCCGGCAGTATCGGCATCGTCGAGAACGGCGCGATTGTCGGTACCATCTCCGCCCAAGACATTGTCGCCGGCCTCACCCGCCATCGCCGCAAGCAGGAAGCTTGATGTTTTCGATCCGCTTTGCCACAAAGCGGATATGAAAGATCCGGCCTCACCCTTACGCGAAACCGACGACGATGCCCGCAAGCTCGCCCGCGTGCTTCTGCGCTCCGCCCGGCACGCGGCGATTGCCGTTCTCGACCCCGAGACCGGCTTTCCCTTTGCCAGTCGCGTGCTGGTCGCCACCGATATCGACGGCGCCCCCGTCATCCTCGTTTCGAAGCTATCGGCCCATACGAGGGCGCTTGCCAGAGACCCGCGCGCCTCGCTCCTGACCGGCGAGCCCGGCAAGGGCGATCCCCTCGCCTTTCCGCGTCTGACGACCCAGTGCCTGGCAGAACCCGTCGAGCGCAGCAGTGCATTCTACGAGCGTATCCGCACGCGTTTTCTCGCTCGCCACACCAAAGCGAAGCTTTATATCGACTTTCCTGATTTCCTGTTCTTCCGTCTTAAGCCGGAACAGGCCAGCCTCAATGGCGGCTTCGGCCGCGCCTACCAGCTCGATGGAAACGATCTCATAATCCAGTCGGCGGCGAATGAGGCAATCGCCACCGAGGCGGCAGAGACAGTGCGAGATTTAGTAGAACGCCATCCCGATGTCGCTGAAGCCCTCGCTATCAGGCTGAAGGCGCCGGAATCGGGTCCTTGGCGCATTTGTGGTATCGATTCCTCAGGTTTCGACATGATTTCCGGCGACTTGCTGCTGCGATACGAGTTCGAAACCCTCGCTGTGGATGCCGATCACATTTGTTCAAACATGACTAAAATAGCATACTCGATACCTTAAATTTAGGTATATACAATCTTCGAGCCCAGTTGCTAGTTTTTAGCGTCAGTCAAAATCCTGGCTGACGGCCTGTGCCAGCACGAATGATGTACGTTTCGCATTAGGAAGATAACATATGGAAACCTCCGATTTGGCCGATCACACGAACGTGGCGGCAGCTTTATTGTCGGCCATGGCAAACCCGAAAAGATTGCTGATCTTGTGTAGCCTCGTGAAGGGCGAAGTGGCCGTCGGCGTGCTTGCGACGCAGGTCGGCCTCAGCCAGTCGGCTCTCTCTCAGCACCTGTCGAAACTACGCGCTCAAAAACTGGTCAAGACCCGCCGAGACGCACAAACCATCTATTATTCGAGCAGCTCCGAGCCGGTCATGAAGATCCTGGCAACGCTCGAAGACATCTACCTCGTGCAGAAGAGAAACAGATCCGCCGCTTGATGATAGCGCTGACATGAATGTCGGCCGATGCCGTGCCGGAAGGGGATATTCCCGGAAGCCTGGCAACGATATTTCAGCACATGAACCTTATGGCACGACCGGCAAATCTTCCGATTTGCCGGTCGTGCCTTTGAGTGCCCTAATCTTTCAGTTCCTTACGCCGGCGGCGAAGGAATTGCAGCCCCATCGCGCTGAGGCGCTCGCCCGTGATCGATCGAAGCAAGTTGCGCCTCCTGTCAGGAGGAGCTTGCGGGACTTTTCCCGTTGACGCCTTGAGAAGCCCTGATAATTTGACCGGGCAGTAAAGATATGGGCGTGAAGCCCCGGGAAAGGGCCGCCAGCGGCCAGGAGAACAGCATGTCCAATCGCCTCAATGCACCGAACGATCTTCGCGCCTTCTGGATGCCGTTTACGGCAAATCGCCAGTTCAAGAAGGAGCCGCGTTTGTTCGTCGGCGCCAAGGACATGTACTATACGACCCATGACGGCCGTCAGGTGCTGGACGGCACGGCTGGCCTCTGGTGCGTCAACGCCGGCCACTGCCGCCCGAAGATCACCGAAGCGATCCGCGAGCAGGCCGGCGAGCTCGATTACGCGCCGGCCTTCCAGCTCGGCCATCCCAAGGCCTTCGAACTGGCGAACCGCCTGGTCGACATTGCCCCGGAAGGCCTGAACCACGTTCTCTACACCAATTCGGGTTCGGAATCCGTCGAGACGGCGCTCAAGGTGGCGCTCGCCTATCACCGCGTGAAGGGCAATGGATCACGCTTCCGCCTGATTGGCCGCGAGCGCGGCTATCATGGCGTCAATTTCGGCGGCATCTCCGTCGGCGGCATCGTCACCAACCGCAAGATGTTCGGCACACTTCTGACCGGCGTCGATCACATGCCGCACACCCACCAGCCCGGCAAAAACAACTTCACTCGCGGCGAGCCCGAGCATGGCGGCGACATCGCTACCGAACTCGAGCGTATCGTCACCTTGCATGACGCCTCCACCGTCGCCGCCGTCATCGTCGAGCCGGTGGCGGGTTCCACCGGCGTCTTGATCCCGCCCAAGGGCTACCTGCAAAAGCTGCGCGAGATCTGCACCAAGCATGGCATCCTTCTGATCTTCGACGAGGTCATCACCGGCTTCGGCCGCCTCGGCGCTCCCTTCGCCGCGCAATATTACGACGTCAAGCCCGACATGATCACCGCCGCCAAGGGGCTGACCAACGGTGTCATTCCGATGGGCGCGGTCTTCGTTACCTCCGAGATCCATGATGCCTTCATGAACGGCCCGGAACATATGATCGAGTTCTTCCACGGCTACACCTATTCCGGCAACCCGATCGCCTCCGCCGCCGCGCTCGCCACGCTCGACACCTACAAGGAGGAAGGCCTGCTGACGCGCGCCGCCGAGCTTTCCGACTACTGGGCCGACGCGCTGCATTCGCTGAAGGACTGCCCCAATGTCATCGACATCCGGAACACCGGCCTGATCGGCGCGATCGAACTCGACCCGATCGCCGGCGAGCCCACCAAGCGCGCCTTCACCGCTTTCCTGAAAGCTTATGAAAGCGGCCTGCTGATCCGCACCACCGGCGATATCATCGCGCTCTCACCGCCGCTGATCATCGAGAAGCACCATATCGACGAGCTCTTCGGCAAGCTGCGAGCCATCCTGCAGAACAACGTCTGAGAAAGCTCTGAGGCTTCCAGCAACGGGGCCTGCGGCGGGCCTCCTGCATAATTCCTTAAGTCGGAATCTATTTAAGGATAAAATTGTACGGCAATTGAAAGTGTTACAGCGTCCTTTGCGCGCCTGAAAAGACGCGCGGCGCTGTAAGCCCACGCGGGCCCTTTTGTTGCGAAGCCAGATAGATTTCAGCTGACCGCGGCGACGGAAAGGCAGAGGGCGAATTTCTTCAGGAGCCGGTGATCGAATTGCCCTTCGCTGCCAAGCATCCATTTCAGTGATTGGCTCGCGCTCCATGGCGCCTTGTACGGCCGCACGGAGGTCACGGCGTCATAGACGTCGCAAATCGCAGCAAGACGAGCATGGAAGCTCACCTGCGCCTCGGAAAGCCTGCGCGGATAGCCCTTGCCATCGATACGCTCATGATGGTTGAGGCAGACGTCGAGAACGATCTCCGACATGCCTTGCTGGCGCGACAGGATTGCATGCCCCTTTTCCGGATGATCGCGGATCATTTTGATCTCGTCCTCGTCCAGGCGCCCTTCCTTGTTGAGTATCTCGAGCGGAATTTCGAGCTTGCCGACGTCGTGCAGCAATCCTGCCGTGCCGAGCATCTGCACGGTAGTCTCGTCAAGTCCGAGATGACGGCCGAACAGGATCATCAGCGCGCTCACCGAAAGGGAATGCAGAAACGTTGCCTCGTCCTTGGATTTCAGACGCGTAACGCTGAGAAAGACAGTGGGATTGTCATCAATCGACTTGGAGACAGAGGAAATCACCGGCGCCACCTGATCGACGCTGATGCCATCGCCATGCTGGAGCCGGCTGAAAACGCTTTCCAGCACCTGCACGGATTTCTGGATGGTCTCGCGTGCCGCCTTGGTGTCGATCTCGATATTGCCGCCTGGCAGGCCGTCGATGTCGAGGCCTCTGCTGGTGTTAATGACAACACCTTCAATACCGCTCTTGCGAAGTTTCAGGGCATCGGCTTCACGGCGCAGCAGAAATCTTCGCTTGGACAGAAGAGGGTCATGCCATGCACCCTCGATCGCCTCCACAAACATTCCGTTGCGCACCTGTCTGGCTTCGATACGCTTCAGCATCCAGATCTCTGTTCCTGAAATATCTCTCTGTTTATGACCGTTCTTTTGCATCGCAGCAATATATGCGGGAACAATGGTTCTACTCTAATTGGTAGAATCAAGTGTTAATCTCAAAACAGAATTCGAATATTCGGAAAGACCAAGCGAGCTTCCGCGAAATGCAGCAGGTTCATCGGCGCACCGCGATTGTGCGGGTACCGCCACCCTCGAAACAATCACCAGACGGCGCCAAAATTGACGATTTTGGCAAGATTTCGTGTCGGATCGAGCCGATTTTCGTTCCATTTTGTTATCAACTTGCGCAATCTCACCAAAATTCCTAGAAATCTTGTCGCTGCACCACTCGAGCCAAATATGGCCGGAGGGTGCATTGATCGCGCCGATATCGATCGTTCTTGGCACGGCTCCTGGGCCGTTGAACGATCCGGAAAAGCCGGCGCGACGTTCATCGCGGGTCGCATGACCCCATCCAAGGAGACAGACAATGACCCTCAAGACATTGACGGCGACCCTCGTCGCGTCACTCGCCTTTGCGCCGCTTGCCCATGCCGATATCACCATCGGCCTGATCGCGCCGCTGACCGGCCCCGTCGCCGCCTATGGCGATCAGGTGAAGAACGGCGCTCAGACGGCCGTCGACGAGATCAACAAGAAGGGCGGGATTCTCGGAGAGAAGGTCGTTCTCGAGCTGGCCGACGATGCCGGCGAACCGAAGCAGGGCGTTTCCGCCGCCAACAAGGTCGTCGGCGACGGCATCCGCTTCGTCGTCGGCCCGGTAACCTCGGGCGTCGCCATTCCCGTTTCGGACGTGCTTGCTGAAAACGGCGTGCTGATGGTTACCCCGACCGCGACGGCCCCCGACCTGACCAAGCGCGGTCTCACCAACGTGCTGCGCACCTGCGGCCGCGACGACCAGCAGGCAGAAGTCGCCGCCAAATATGTGCTGAAGAATTTCAAGGACAAGCGCGTCGCCATCGTCAACGACAAGGGCGCCTACGGCAAGGGCCTCGCCGATGCCTTCAAGGCGACGCTGAACGCCGGCGGCATCACCGAAGTCGTCAATGACGCGATCACGCCTGGTGACAAGGATTTCAGCGCGCTCACCACCCGCATCAAGTCCGAGAAGGTCGACGTGGTCTATTTCGGCGGCTACCACCCGGAAGGCGGCTTGCTCGCCCGCCAATTGCATGACCTCGCCGCCAACGCGACGATCATCGGCGGCGATGGCCTCTCCAACACCGAATTCTGGGCAATCGGCACGGATGCGGCAGCAGGCACGATCTTCACCAACGCTTCGGACGCCACCAAGAGCCCGGATTCCAAGGCCGCAGCCGACGCGCTCGCCGCCAAGAAGATCCCGGCCGAGGCCTTCACGCTGAACGCCTATGCCGCCGTCGAGGTGCTGAAGGCCGGCATCGAGAAGGCCGGCAGTGCCGAGGATGCGGAAGCCGTCGCGACTGCGCTGAAGGACGGCAAGGAGATCCCGACTGCCATCGGCAAGGTCACCTACGGCGAGACCGGCGACCTGACCTCGCAGAGCTTCTCGCTCTACAAGTGGGAAGCCGGCAAGATCGTCGCCGCCGAATAAACCATCGCTGACCGTCGAAGACCGGGCGCCCCTACGGCGCCCGGTTTCGTTTTGCGGCACTCGCTTGTGGCGGCAGATCGGTTATAAGTTTCGGAATCGGTTGTAATGTGAGCAATGCCATGACCACCAAGCTCGAACGTCTCATCGACCAAGGCGTCGGCCGCGTGCCGGCCGATATCGTGCTGAAGGGTGGCCGTTTCTTCAATCTGGTCACCGGCGAACTCGTCCTGTCGGACATTGCCATCGGCGCCGATCGCATCGTCGGAACCTCAGGTAGCTACGAAGGTGAAACCGAGATCGATATATCGGGCAGGATCGTCGTTCCCGGCTTCATCGACACGCATCTGCATATCGAATCTTCGCTCGTCACACCCCATGAATTCGATCGCTGCGTTCTGCCTTATGGTGTCACCACTGCGATCTGCGATCCGCACGAAATCGCCAATGTGCTGGGAACCGCCGGCATCGAATTCTTTCTCGAATCGGCGCTGGAGACGATCATGGACATCCGCGTCCAGCTCTCTTCTTGCGTGCCGGCGACGCATCTCGAAACCTCCGGCGCCGACTTGCCGATCGAGCGCCTCCTGCCCTTCCGCCACCATCCGAAGGTCATCGGCCTTGCCGAATTCATGAATTTTCCCGGCGTGATCCACAAGGATCCCGTCTGCATGGCCAAGCTCGACGCCTTCCAGGGCGGCCATATCGACGGTCATGCGCCGCTACTGTCCGGCAACGACCTCAACGGTTACCTCGCCGCCGGTATCCGAACCGAGCATGAATGCACGAATGCCGGCGAAGCGATGGAGAAGATCCGCAAGGGCATGCACATCCTCGTGCGCGAGGGTTCGGTATCCAAGGATCTCGCGGCGCTGATACCCATTATCACCGAGCGGCTTTCACCCTTCCTCGCGCTCTGTACCGACGACCGCAATCCGCTCGACATCGCCGAACAGGGCCATCTCGATCATATGATCCGCACAGCCATCGGAAGCGGCGTCGAGGCCCTGGCGATTTACCGCGCCGCCTCGATTTCGGCTGCCCGCGCCTTCGGTCTGAGGGACCGCGGCCTGGTCGCGCCGGGCTGGCGCGCCGATCTGGTGGTACTCGACAGCCTGGAAAGCTGCCGCGCCGACATGGTCTTTTCCGCCGGCCGCCGCGTCACCGATGCGCTCTTTTCCTCGCGCCGACCGGTTGCCCCGATCGGCCTCGACAGCGTCAAGGCCCGACCCGTCAACGCCGCCCATTTCGGCGTCCCGGTCGCCGAGGGCGAGACGCCTGTCATCGGTGTACTGCCGGGCAAGATCATCACCGAGCATCGCCGCTATCGCCTGCCCGTCAGGGGCAACGAGACGGCGATCGATCTTGCCAACGATATCATCAAGGTCGCCGTCATCGAGCGCCACGGCAAGAACGGCAACCACGCCAACGGCTTCGTCCAGGGCTTCGGCCTGAAGAAGGGCGCGATCGCCTCGACCGTCGGCCATGATAGCCACAATATCTGCGTCGTCGGCGTCAGCGAGGACGACATGGCGCGCGCCGCAAACCGCCTCGGCGAGATCAAGGGTGGCTTCGTGGTCGTCGAAGACGGCAAGGTCACCGGCGAAATCGCCCTGCCTATCGCCGGTCTTATGAGCCTTGAGCCCTACGAGACTGTCCGCGATACGCTGCACCATCTGCGAAAAGCCGCCTTGGCGCTGGGCGCCACGCTGGAAGAACCCTTCCTCCAACTCGCTTTCCTGCCGCTGCCGGTCATCCCGCACCTGAAGATATCCGACCGCGGCATGGTGGACGTGGGCAAGTTCGCGCTGATTGGGTGACGGCATCCTTGGCAAGTTCCGCGACAGCGCTTATTTTGCGGTAACGTTGGAGCCGATCATGACGAAGCTGGAACAGATTGAAAAAATCGTTACCGAACTCGATAAGTACGAGTTCGAAGCCTTTTCGGCGTGGTTTGAAGCCCTTCAAGCCGAACGCTGGGACAGGCAGATGGAAGCGGACGCAGCGAGTGGCAAACTCGATCATCTCGCCGAGAAAGCCTTTACCGATTTTCGTGCCGGAAAGACAAGACGGCTTTGAAGCACCACGCCACTCCCGCTTTCTGGGAGGCCTATGACTGCTTGCCTGAGCAGATACGGAAGTTGGCCGGCGGAAACTTCGATTTGCTCAACAAGATCCCAGGCATCCCTCCTTGCATTTCAAGCGCGTCGGCCGCTTCTGGTCGGCGCGCGTCGGCACATCCTGGAGAGCTTTAGCCGTCAGGGATGGAGATGACATCATCTGGTTTTGGATCGGCTCGCATGCAGATTACGATAAGCTTCCGAAATAGCCGTCAAACCCGCGCGCAGAACCCGTCCAGCGCAGCAAGCTTCACCAGCCCCGCGTCAGCCACCGCCTCGAAGCCCGGCATTTCAAGCGGTTCCCCGAGCACCAGGCCATCAGGCAGGCGGAATTCCGCCGGTTTGCGCGTCAGGTTGAAAACGAAGAGCAGTCTTTCTCCGCCCTTTTCGCGGGTGAAGGCGAGCAGATCCTGGTTGGTGCCAATGAAGGTCATGTCGCCGTCGATCAACGCCGGATGGCTCCTCCGGAATGCAAGCGTCCTGCGGTAGTGATGCAGCACCGAGCTGTCGCTCGCTTCCTGCGTATCCACGGAAAGTGCTGCCTGCTCGTAAGGCACCGGCAGCCAGCTCTTCTCGGCCGAGGTGAAGCCTGCATGCGCCTTGCCGGCTTCCCAAGGCATCGGAGTGCGGCATCCGTCTCGGCCCTTGAAGGCCGGCCAGAAGCGGATGCCGTAGGGGTCGCGCAGATCCTCGAAGGCAAGCTCCGCCTCCGGCAGGCCGAGCTCCTCGCCCTGATAAAGGCAGATCGAACCGCGCAGCGCCGCAAGCACCGAGATCGCCAGCTTGGCGATGACAGACCGCTCTTCCTCCGTTCGCGCGAAACGGCTGACATGGCGCATGACGTCGTGGTTGGAAAAAGCCCAGCAGACCCAGCCGTCCGTGACGGCCTTCTGGAAGGCCTCGACGCAGCCGCGAATATGCTCGGCGGTGAAATCCGGCCCGAGGAGATCGAATGTGTAGCACATGTGCAGCTTGTCGCCGCCACTCGTATAGGCGCCAACCGTCTTCAGCGAACGCGCCCCATCGCCGACTTCGCCGACGGTCGTACGATCTTCGTACTGATCGAGCAGCGCCCGGAAGCGCTTGAGAAAATCGACATTTTCCGGCTGCGTCTTGTCATAGAGGTGGTTCTGCATGCCGTAGGGGTTGGTGTCGGGCGCATCGAGGCCGCCGTCGCTGGTATCGGGCTCATGCGGCGGATTGCTTCGGAGCTGCTTGTCGCAGAAATAATAGTTGACCGTATCCAGCCGGAAGCCGTCGACGCCGCGGTCGAGCCAGAACTTCACCGTCTCCAGCACCGCCTCCTGCACGTCTGCGCTGTGGAAATTGAGGTCGGGCTGCGAGGTCAGGAAATTGTGTTGGTAATATTGCCGGCGCACACCGTCCCATTCCCAGCCCGGCCCGCCGAAGATCGACAGCCAGTTGTTCGGCGCCGTACCATCGGGCTTCGGATCGGCCCAGACATACCAGTCGGCCTTCGGGTTGGTCCGGCTCGATCGGCTCTCGACGAACCAGGGATGCCGGTCGGAGGTGTGCGAGATCACCTGGTCGATCACGACCTTGATGCCGAGCCTATGCGCTTCGGCCATCATCTCGTCGAAATCATCAAGCGTCCCGAAGATCGGATCGACGTCGCAATAATCGGAAACGTCGTAGCCCATGTCGGCCATCGGCGACTTGAAGAAGGGCGAGAGCCAGATCGCGTCGACGCCGAGGCTGGCTATATGCGGCAGCCGGCGGGTGATTCCCCTGAGATCGCCGAGCCCATCGCTGTTGGTGTCCTGAAACGAGCGCGGATAGACCTGATAGATCACCGCGCCGCGCCACCAGTCCGCACTCCCGCCTGCCTGCAATGCCATCGGCTACATCTCCTGCCTCGTTTGCGCTCGCCACACTAAAGCGGACGAAACAAAAGACAACCATGTGAAGCCTTTATGAAGGCCCTGCGAAGGCAGCGGCGGGTCGTCGCGATCCGACAAGAGGGAGCCGTATATAGGCTTGTCCACAACCCGTTTATACCCTCCGGATTTGGGGTTGCAACGCGAAGCCGTTGCGATAATGTGCGCACTGACCTGCACGTAAGAGGTCAAACACCGGGAACAAATGTCTAATAAAGGCGCAAAGCCTAGAAAGGTGGACCCACCATGAACCATTTCGGGAAAAAATTTCTCGCCTCTGCAATGCTTGGCACATTGCTGGCGTTTTCGGCCCATGCGGCCACGCTCAACATTCACAATGGTGGCGACCCGCAGTCGCTCGATCCGCAGAAGCTTTCCGGCGACTGGGAGAACCGTATCGCCGGCGACATTTTCGAAGGTCTTGTCACCGAGGACGCGAAGGACAATCCGGTCCCCGGTCAGGCTGAAAGCTGGACGATTTCGCCTGACGGCAAGGTCTACACCTTCAAGCTTCGCGACGGAATCAAGTGGTCCGATGGCCAGCCGGTAACGGCAGGAGACTTCGTCTTCGCCTTCCAGCGCCTCGTCGACCCGAAGAATGCCGCCGATTATGCCTATCTGCAGTTCACCATCAAGAACGCGGAAAAGATCAACAAGGGTGAGATCACCGATCTCAACCAGCTTGGCGTCAAGGCGATCGACGACAAGACGCTCGAAATCACACTTGAAAATGCCACCCCTTATTTCCTCAATGCCCTGATGCATTACACTGCCTATCCGCTGCCGAAGCATGTTGTCGAGGCGAAGGGCCAGGATTGGGTCAAGATCGGCAACATCGTCACCAACGGCCCCTACAAGCCGGTCGAATGGGTTCCGGGCTCGCATGTCACTACAGTCAAGAATGATCAGTGGTATGACACCAAGGACCTGAAGATCGACGGCGCGAAGTTCTTCGTGCTTGAAGACCAGGAAGCCGCGCTGAAACGCTACCGCGCCGGCGAATTCGATATCCTCACCGATTTCCCGACCGACCAATACGAATGGATGAAGAAGAACCTGCCTGGCCAGGCGCATGTCGCCCCCTTCTCCGGCCTCTACTATTACGTCGTCAACTCGCAGAAACCGCCCTTCAGCGACAAGCGCGTCCGCCAGGCACTGTCCATGGCGATCAACCGTGAAGTCATCGGCCCGCAGATCCTCGGCACCGGCGAACTGCCGGCCTATTCATGGGTTCCGCCGGGCACGGCGAATTACGGCGAGCCGGCCTATGTCAGCTGGAAGGACCTGCCCTATAGCGAGAAGGTCGCCGAAGCCAAGAAGCTTCTGACCGAAGCCGGTTTCGGCCCGGACAAGCCGCTGCACGCCGTGCTGAGCTACAACACCAACGACAACCACAAGCGCATCGCCGTCGCCATCGCCTCCATGTGGAAGCCGCTCGGCGTCGATGTCGAGCTCGTCAACGCCGAAACCAAGGTGCATTACGACCAGATGCAGCGTGGCCAGGTCGAAATCGGCCGCGCCGGCTGGCTCGCCGACTACAACGACCCGGACAACTTCCTGAACCTCCTGGTGACAGGCGTGCAGATGAACTACGGCCGCTGGTCCAATCCCGAGTACGACAAGATGATCAAGGAAGGCAACGCCGAGACGGATCTCACCAAGCGTGCCGCGATCTTCAAGAAGGCCGAACAGTTGGCGCTCGATGAGTCCGCCGCCCTGCCGATCTACTACTACGTCTCGAAGAATGTCGTTTCGCCGAAGATCGAAGGCTTCGTCGACAACATTCAGGACATCCACCGCACCCGCTGGCTGTCGATGAAAGAGTAAGGGAAAACGGTCCTTTCCGCGCGTTGCGGAAAGGACCGGCCCACGACCATGATCAAATACGCCCTCCGTCGCCTGCTGTCGACGATCCCCGTCATGTGGATCGCCGTGACAGCCTCGTTTTTTGTTTTGCGCCTTGCCCCCGGCGGCCCTTTCGATGGCGAAAGGCCATTGCCGCCGGTGATCCTGAAGAACCTTGCGATCCACTACAATCTCGACAAGCCGCTCATCCAGCAGTACCTGATTTATGTCGGTGACCTGCTCCGAGGCGATCTCGGCCCGTCCTTCGCCAGCGAAGATTTCACCGTCGCCCAGCAGATCATGATCGGTCTGCCCTATACCTTCACTATCGGTACGGCCGCCTTCCTGATTGCGATCATTGTTGGCGTGGCCGTCGGCTGTCTTGGGGCGCTCTATCAGAACAAGGCGCCGGATTATATTCTGGGCGCGCTCATCCTGATCGGCGTCGTATTGCCGAACTTCCTGATTGCGCCGATCCTGCAGCTCGTCTTCGGCATCCATCTCGCGTGGTTTCCGGTTGGCGGCTGGGGTGACGGCTCGATCAAATACCTCATCCTGCCGATCGTCGTGCTCGCCCTGCCGCATGCCGGCCGTATCTCGCGCATCACGCGCGGCTCGATGATCGAAGTCATGAACCAGAACTTCATCCGCACCGCCAAGGCCAAGGGCATTGGCCCGCGGCTCACCGTGATGCGCCATGCGCTGAAACCTGCGCTGATGCCTGTTGTCTCCTACCTCGGGCCGGCCGCAAGTTACCTTCTCACCGGCTCGCTGGTTGTCGAGAGCATCTTCGGATTGCCCGGCATCGGCCGCTATTTCGTCAACGCAGCGCTGAACCGTGACTACGGCATGGTTCTCGGCACCGTCATCTTCTACATGGTGCTGATCGTGTTCCTGAACCTTCTCGTCGATATCGCCTATGCGTGGCTCGATCCGAAAGTGAGAAACAGATGATCCTCAACCCGGCAAAGCGCGAACTGCTCGCGCAGGAGCTGCTGGAGGCGGAAGGCCTTGCGCCTGAAAGCCGCTCGCTCACCAAGGATGCCTTGCGCCGCCTCGGGCGCAACAAGGCCGCCGTCCTGTCGATCGTCGTGTTGACGGTTCTGATCCTCGCCGCCTTCCTCGGCCCCTGGTTCATTCCCTTCAACTACGAGGATCCGGATTGGGCGGCCTTCCGCATCCCGCCCTCGATCGAGACAGGCCACTATTTCGGCACCGACCCGAATGGCCGCGACCTTCTCGCCCGCGCCCTTTACGGCACCCGCGTCTCGCTGGCCGTGGCGCTGACGGCGACCGTCGTCTCCGTCTTCATCGGCGTGCTCTACGGTGCGGTATCGGGATATATCGGCGGCAGGCTGGATGCGATCATGATGCGCTTCGTCGATATCATGTATGCGCTTCCCTATATCCTCTTCGTCATCCTGCTGATGGTGATCTTCGGCCGCAACGTCTATCTGCTCTTTGCCGCCATCGGCGCGCTGGAATGGCTGACCATGGCCCGCATTGTGCGCGGCCAGACGCTGTCGATCAAGCATCGCGAATTCATCGAAGCGGCTCGCGCATCCGGGCAGCGGCCGTTCAAGATCATCATCAAGCACATCATCCCGAACCTTGTCGGACCGGTGGTCATCTTCGCAGCGTTGACCGTGCCTGAAATCATCGCCACCGAAAGCTTCCTTTCCTATCTCGGCTTCGGCGTGCAGGAACCGCTGACCTCGCTCGGCACGCTGATCGCCGAGGGAACCGATGCCATGGAAAGCATGCCGTGGCTGCTGGTCTTCCCGGCAAGCTTCCTCGTGGCCCTGTTGCTCAGCCTGCTCTTCATCGGCGACGGCCTGCGCGACGCGTTCGACCCGAAGGATCGCTAAGAATGCTCCACGAAACACAAAAAGACACCCTTCTCGAACTCAAAGACTACTCGATCACCTTCAAAACGCCGGATGGAGAGGTGAAGGCGGTCTCCAACATGAACCTGACGGTCAGGCGCGGCGAACGCATCGCCATCGTCGGCGAGTCCGGTTCCGGCAAGAGCCAGACCTTCCTCGGTATCATGGGCCTGCTTGCCAAGAACGGCAAAACAACGGGACAGGCGCTGCTCGAAGGCAAGGACGTGCTGGCGCTGAAGCCGCGCGAGCTCGACCAGATCCGCGGCAAGGACATGGCCATGGTCTTCCAGGACCCGATGACCGCCTTAAACCCCTCGCTGAAGATTTCAAGGCAACTGACGGAACAGCTTGAGGTTCACGGCGGGCTGACGGCACGCGCCGCATCCACTGCTGCCCTCGACATGCTCAAACGCGTCGGCATCCCCGACCCGACGCGGCGCTTCCACCTCTACCCGCACGAACTCTCGGGCGGCATGCGCCAGCGCATCGTCATCGCCATGGCGCTGCTCACCCGGCCGAAGCTATTGATCGCCGACGAGCCGACGACAGCGCTCGACGTCACAATCCAGGCGCAGATCCTTGATCTATTTAACGATCTGACGGCGGAGATGAACACGGCGCTGATCATGATCACCCACGATCTCGGCGTCGTTGCCGGCCTCGCCGACCGCGTCGCCGTCATGTATGCCGGCCGCATCGTCGAGGAGGCGCCCGTCGACGAACTCTTCGACAACCCCGCCCATCCCTATACCGCAGCGCTGCATGCCTCGATCCCGCGCCCGGACCAGGACGTCGACGACCTCGTCGTCATTCCCGGCCGTCCGCCGAACCTGCAGCACCTGCCGAAGGGCTGCAATTTCTCGCCGCGCTGTTCGCAGGTCCAGGACGATTGCATCGACCGCCCGCCACCGCTCGAAACGCTGGCGCTGCGCCATTGCGCGGCCTGTTACCACCCCTTTCCCCGCCGCGAGGAGCTGTTGAACCATGGCTGATCGATCGCTTCTGAGGGTCGAGAATCTGACGACCCAATTCGAACTGCCGGCCAAGGGCCTCTTCAAGCCGCCGATCTTCCTGACCGCCGTCAACAATGTCAGCTTCGACCTCAGCGAAGGTCGCACGCTCGGGATAGTCGGCGAATCCGGCTGCGGCAAGTCGACGCTCGGCCGTTCCATCCTGCGGCTGCTGAAATCGCAGAAGGGCCGCATCCTCTGGCAGGGCCGCAACCTGCTCGACCTCACGGATGAGGAGATGCGCGCCGCCCGCCGCGACATGCAGATCATCTTCCAGGATCCGATCGCCTCGCTCGACCCGCGGATGACGGTCGGCGATATCATCGCCGAGCCGCTCACCGTCTTCGAGCCGAAGCTTACGAGGGCCGAGCGCACCGAACGCGTCCGCGACATCATGACCGCCGTCGGCCTGGTGCCGGAGATGATCAACCGCTATCCGCACGAATTCTCCGGCGGCCAGGCGCAACGCATCGGCATCGCCCGCGCGGTGGTCACCAAACCGAAGCTCATCATCTGCGATGAGCCGGTTTCGGCCCTCGACGTCTCGATCCAGGGACAGGTGATCACGCTTCTGCGCAAGCTGCGCAAGGAATTCGGCCTGACGCTGATCTTCATCAGCCACGACCTCTCCGTCGTGCGCCTGATCTCCGACGATGTGCTGGTGCTCTATCTCGGCAGGGTGGTGGAAGCCGGCGACTGCGCCACCGTCTTCGATCATCCCGCCCACCCTTATACGCAGGCGCTGTTTTCCGCCGCGCCGGTCCCGGATCCGAAACTTGCACGGCTGCGCACGCGCATCCGCCTGCAGGGCGATCCGCCGTCGCCGCTCAACCCGCCGAAAGGCTGCGTCTTTTCACCGCGCTGCTGGAAGGCGACCGACATCTGTCGCACCGAAATGCCGCCAACAGAGCAGGTCCGCCCCGGCCAGACAGCCGCCTGTTATCATATGGACAGGCCGTGAATGGAACGGCGGTCGCGCAAGCGGCCATCAGCTCATAAGAATGCCCAGTGCGCCATCCGTTTCGGGGCGAAGCAGACTTATTTTGGGTCTAAAGACCCTGATAAGAAAGCCTTTATAAGCATGTGTTATCCCATTTCGGCCTAATCGCAAGCCAGGGGAACGCATATATGAAATCGAAAATATCAGGTGTAATCGCACTTACCGCGGCCATGATTGCCGTCTCCGCCGTTTCGTCGCATGCCGAAGATCTGACGTTCAAGCTCATCAACGGAACGAACTCCGTGCTGACGCGCTTCTACAGCTCGCCGACCGGCGTCGACAACTGGGAAGAAGACGTCTTCGGCGAGAACGTTCTCGATCCGGGCGAAACCATGGATATCACCATCGCCGACGGCCGAACCGTCTGCAAATACGACATGCGCTTCGAATTCGAGGAAGACTCAAACCTCGAAACCACCGAAGATACGCAGGACCTTTGCGCGATGGGCAGCTACACCATCCACGAATAGGTATTAAGAGCCCGCCTTCGCCTCGTCCGTGAAGGCGGGCTTTCATCTCTCGCAATATCGACGCTTGTCACTCTGCCCGGCTCCGCGTATCAGCGATTGTGCGCCAATTCAAAGTGATAGCGCGTCCTGTTGGACGCGCGGCGCCCTAAATGCCGGGAGGACAGAGTGAGCGGACGGTTTCTATCAATCGGTGAATGCATGGTGGAACTCTCGCAAGCAGGCGACGGCCTGCTGCGCAAGGGCTTTGCCGGCGATACCTTCAACACCGCCTGGTATGCCCGCGCCTGCCTTGCCGCCGACTGGTCGGTCGATTATTTCACCGCCCTCGGTGACGACGCCATGTCGGATGAGATGCTGGCCTTCATCGACACATCAGGCATCGGCACGAGCCTCATCCGCCGTATCAGGGGCAGGACGCCCGGCCTCTATATGATCAACCTGAAAAATGGCGAACGCTCCTTCAGCTATTGGCGCGACAGCTCGGCCGCCCGCAGCCTGGCTGCCGATCCGGACAGTCTGCGCGAGGCGGTGGAAAGCGCTGCCGTCATCTATTTTTCCGGCATCACCCTTGCCATCCTGCCGCATGAGGATGCCGAGACGCTGCTCGCCGAAGTTCGTCGCGCCAAGGCCGCCGGCAAGCTCGTCGTCTTCGATCCGAACATCCGCCCGCGCCTCTGGTCGAGCTACGACGTGATGCACACGACGATTAGCGAAGGCGCCCGCTCCTCCGTGCTCGTCATGCCGAGCTTCGACGACGAGGCCGCCCATTTCGGCGATGATTCCATCGAGGCGACGATCCATCGCTATCGCGCGCTAGGTGCCATCGATATCGTCGTCAAGAACGGCGCTGACGGTGTCACGCTGAATTTTGCCGGCGAGCAAACCTTCGTTCCGGCCGAAAAGGTGAAGAAGGTGGTCGACACGACCAGCGCCGGCGACAGCTTCAACGGCGCGTTTCTCGCACGATATCTCGAAGCAGGCGATGCGCCTGCCGCCGCCCGTTTCGCAGCAAAGGTCGCTGCCCGCGTCGTCAGCGAACATGGTGCATTGGTCGTAAAGGAAAAGCTTGGATTGGATGGCAGCTAAGCCTCGTGAACTTTCAGCTTACCGAGCTTTAGGTCTTGGTGACGCAGTATGAACGCCATGTGCGGGCGCGCTCCGCTTTGTCGGCGTCCTTACCTCGCGACCAGGGGAAATCAGGACTTGGTCGGCCGGTCGGATTCGCGAACCGCCTCGTCATGGTACCAGCAGCTGTCGAGTGCGGCATCGCAGACTTCGGCTGCCTCGCGCTCCATCAGGCGGGCGCGTTCGAACCTGTTGGCGTTGCGTATCGCCTTGACGGGAAACTGGTAGATCGTTGCGGAATCACGGTGGAAACCGGTGGGCATGAGATCGCCTCCATTCAGCTCGGCGCATCAACATTTCAGGACCGCTACCATAGCATAATGCACATAGTTTATGCAAATTGCACAAAATAAGAGCAATGTTGCAATTGTAGCCGGTCGGCATGCTGTCTCGACCAAAAGCTTCCGCCAATTTGTTTAACACTTCATCATTTGAGCTTAACGCCGCAATTTTCATCCGGTTCCAGATGGAAAAGGTGCGTTTTGATGGCCGATACCGCCTGCGAGCGTTAAAAACAGCCCGATTATCCAAAAGGGAAAAAATCGGTCGGTACGCTGATTCGCGATTTTTCTTTCGCGCGGCGCCAAAACTGGCACGCTACGTGCTTTTAAAGCGTCATCCCTGGCGATCGGATGCGCTTGCGCGCCGAGGTTGCCTCCGGATTTGCTCACCTTTGTAGCACTGAGAGAGTCGCGATGACAAAATTTAAGCTCGAGTACATTTGGCTCGATGGGTACACACCGGTACCGAACCTGCGTGGCAAGACGCAGATCAAGGAATTCGATGAATTCCCGACGCTGGAGCAGCTTCCGCTGTGGGGCTTCGACGGTTCGTCGACCATGCAGGCCGAGGGCCGCAGCTCTGACTGCGTGCTGAAGCCCGTCGCCATTTATCCCGATCCGGCCCGCACCAACGGCGCTCTCGTCATGTGCGAAGTCATGATGCCGGATGGCGTCACGCCGCACGCATCGAACGCTCGCGCGACCATCCTCGACGACGAAGATGCTTGGTTCGGCTTCGAACAGGAATATTTCTTCTACCAGAACGGCCGTCCGCTAGGCTTCCCTGAGCAGGGCTACCCGGCTCCGCAGGGTCCCTATTACACTGGCGTCGGCTACTCGAACGTCGGCGACGTTGCCCGCGAAATCGTCGAAGAGCACCTCGACCTCTGCCTCGCTGCCGGCATCAACCACGAAGGCATCAATGCCGAAGTGGCCAAGGGTCAGTGGGAATTCCAGATTTTCGGCAAGGGCTCCAAGAAGGCCGCCGACCAGATCTGGATGGCACGCTACCTGCTGCAGCGCCTGACCGAAAAGTACGGCATCGACATCGAGTATCATTGCAAGCCGCTCGGCGACACCGACTGGAACGGCTCGGGCATGCATTGCAACTTCTCGACCAAGTACCTGCGCGAAGTCGGTGGTAAGGAATATTTCGAAGCGCTGATGGCGCAGTTCGACAAGAACCTCATGGACCACATCGCGGTCTACGGCCCCGATAACGACAAGCGCCTGACCGGCAAGCATGAGACGGCTCCGTGGAACAAGTTCTCCTACGGCGTTGCCGACCGCGGTGCTTCGATCCGCGTGCCGCACTCCTTCATCAAGAACGACTACAAGGGCTATCTGGAAGATCGCCGCCCGAACTCGCAAGGCGACCCCTACCAGATCGCTTCGCAGGTTCTGAAGACGATCTCGGAAGTTCCGACTGCAAGCTCGGCCTCCGCTGCCGCTTAACCTCCCGAACGGCGCCGGTCCTCGATCGGCGCCGTGACCTTCTTTTTTCCGTATGAAAACCGCCGCCGGCTACCGACATGATCGGGGCGATCGGTCAGGCGAAAGCCCTGCAATCCTTGCAATATGGGCTGTAATATTTCCATCATGGTCATGCCTCAAAATAGAGAAGCGGGAATCGCCGTTCCGGAACCCCGCTTTGGGGTTGAGCGTTGCCAGATCACTGCGACGTGGATGGAAATCGTGACATGCTGCAACGTCCGGCAAACACTAATAGCGGCGAGAGCTGGGCCAACGCCGCAGCCGCCGGAAACCTGCCCGAGAGGCTGGTGATCGTCACCGATGCCTGGCACCCGCAGGTCAACGGCGTCGTGCGTTCGATCGAGAACACCAACCGCGAACTGGCGAAGATGGGCATCGAGGTTTCGATGGTGACGCCGGAGCGCTTCAACAGCATCCCCTGCCCGACCTATCCTGAGATCCGCCTGTCGATCGCCAATTACCGCCGCATCGCCCGCGAAATTGAAAAGCACAAACCCTCCTACGTGCATATCGCCACCGAAGGTCCTCTGGGGCTCACCGCCCGCCGCTGGTGCCTGAAGAACCGCATGCCGTTTTCGACGAGCTACCACACCCGCTTCCCGGAATACGTTTCCGCGCGCCTGCCGATACCGAAGAGCTGGCTCTACTCCTTCGTCCGGTGGTTCCATAATGGCGGCGCCGGCTGCATGGTGGCGACACCGAGCCTTGCCCGCGAACTGTCGGAAAAGGGCATCCGCAACCTCATGCCCTGGAGCCGCGGCATCGACGCCACGCAGTTCCGTCCGATGGAGCTCGAGGAAAACCCGTTCGGCCTGTCGCGCCCGATCTTCATAACCGTCGGCCGCGTGGCGCTGGAAAAGAATCTGCCGGCATTCCTCGATCTCGACCTGCCCGGTTCCAAGGTCGTCGTTGGTGATGGTCCGGCCCGCGCCGAGCTCGAAAAGCAATATCCCGAGGTCTTCTTCGCCGGCGTGCAGTTCGGCGAGGATCTGGCGAAAGCCTATGCCCAGGCCGACGTCTTCGTCTTTCCCTCGCTCACCGACACCTTCGGCAACACCATCCTCGAAGCACTGGCATCGGGCGTGCCCGTTGCAGCCTATCCGGTCACCGGCCCGCTCGATATCATCGGCGAGGACAGCGAAGTCGGGGCGCTCGACACAAACCTGCAAACAGCCTGTCTTGCCGCCCTCTCCGCCTCGCGTATCAAGGCGCGTGAACTCGCCATGCAATATTCCTGGGAAGCGGCGACGCTGCAGTTCATCAACAATATCCGCGCCGCCAACGGCGTGATCACGCCGAAATGGAAGAAGGCCTGGCAATTTGCCACCAAGTCGCTTCCAAGAAGCAGAAAGCCCGGCGAAACCGCCGGGCCTGTCCCGTCCGCGGACTGATCGCTCTTGCTTGTGCAAGGCGCTGTGGACGGCAGGTGTTTCGGCGATGGCGTTTAGAAGCACGAAGCAACTGCGATGCAGCAGACTTCACCCGCTGCCGGCCGAGATCGTGGCGCTGCGCGAGTCGTTGATCGGAAGCGCTGCTGAAGGGCCGGAATGGCTATCGCAGTGCTTGTGATACCCCCTCTGCGCTGCCGGGCATCTCCCCCACAAGGAGGGAGATCGGATCGGCGTGATGGCTTCCCCAGACAATGATCGGGGCGATGGGCGTTACGCCGATAGAGGAGAAACGATGGTCAAACCTCCTACCAATCTCCCTCCTTGTGGGGGAGATGAGGGCAGAGGGGGGGTGGCCAGACGGCACCGGCCCAACTCCACAAAACGCCACAAATCAGCGTCAACCAAGCCTACGTCCGTCTCTTCTTGCCTTCGAACGGATTGTCAGGCGAGCGGAAATGGATGCGGATCGGCACGCTCGGCATGTCGAAATCGGCGCGCAAGCCGTTGATCAGATAACGCGTATAAGATTCCGGCAGCGCATCCGACCGGGTGCAGGAAATCATGAAGGCCGGCGGGCGGGCTTTGACTTGCGTCATATATTTCAGCTTGATGCGGCGGCCGGAAACGGCCGGCGGCGGATGCTGAATCTGCTGCGTCTCCAGCCAACGGTTGAGCCGCGCCGTCGAGATGCGCTTGTTCCAGACCTTGTCCGTGTCGATGATCGACTGCATCAGCTTGTCGAGCCCCCAGCCGGTCTGGCCGGAGATTGGCACGGCGCGAATGCCGCGCGCCTGCGGCAGCAGCCGGTCGGTCTTTTCGCGCAAGTCGGCAAGCACCGCCTGCCGGTCTTCGATCATGTCCCACTTGTTGAAGGCGAGCACGGCGGCACGGCCCTCGCGCAGCACCAGGTCGACGATCTGCAGGTCCTGTTTCTCGAAGGGGATCGTCGCATCGAAGACGATGACGACGGTTTCGGCAAAGCGGATGGCGCGCAGTGCATCGGCAACCGAAAGCTTCTCCAGCTTCTCGATCACCCGCGCCTTGCGGCGCATGCCTGCCGTATCGAACATCTTGATGGTGCGGCCGCGCCAGTCCCATTCGACCGAAATAGAGTCGCGAGTGATGCCCGCCTCCGGTCCGGTCAAAAGCCGATCCTCGCCGAGGAAGCGATTGATCAGCGTCGATTTGCCGGCATTCGGCCGGCCGACGATCGCCACCCGGAGCGGCTTGGTCTCATCATAGGCCGGCTCCTCGTCCTCGTCGCTGCCCTCGCCTTCGGTCTGCGGAATGTCGACGTCAGTGACGGCGACATCCTCCTTGGCGGGATAGGCTCGGTCCTCGCCGATTGCCGCAACGATGGCGTCGCGCAGGTCGAGCATGCCCTGCCCATGTTCGGCCGAAATCGGCGTCGGTTCGCCGAGCCCGAGCGTATAGGCGTCGTAAAAACCGCTGTCTGAGCCGCGCGCTTCGGATTTGTTGGCAACGAGCACCACCGGCTTGCCGCGCCGGCGCAGCATTTCGGCAAGGTCGGTATCGACGGGCGTCAGTCCGCTCTTGGCGTCAACGACGAAGAGCGAAAGATCCGCCTCGTCGATCGCCGCTTCCGTCTGCGCCCGCATCCGGCCTTGCAGGCTCTCCGCGTCGGCCTCTTCCAGACCAGCCGTGTCGATGATCGTGAAAGTCAGGCCCATCAGCCGCGCATCGCCCGGCCGACGGTCGCGGGTTACACCCGGCGTGTCATCGACAAGCGCCAGCTTCTTGCCCACCAGCCGGTTGAAAAGTGTCGACTTGCCGACATTCGGGCGACCGACGATGGCGACCGTGAAACTCATTCTTTTTCCTTAAGCTCAGCCCTGAGCGGCGGGCGCCTTGCCGGATGCAGTAATCAGATCAAGCATCATATGGGCGCGATTGGCAACATTGCGTGGGCTGTCGGTATCGTCGACGATCGACTGGAACCACTGCCGCGCCTGCGCCATGTTGGCGGCCTTATAGGCGGCAAGGCCGAGTGCCTCACGCGCCGAATGGCGGAAGGCGTTGCCCGGCACGGCCATTTCCTCGATGGCCGCCGAAACCTGCTCGTAAGAGCCGTTCTCGATGAGCAGCCAGCCTGCACGCATCTTGGCGGCATCACGTACGGCCGCGGGAACGCCATTGTCCTTGCCGATCTCGTTGAAGGCGGCGATTGCCGCTGCGCTATCGCCCTTCTGCGCCTGAACGGTCGCGGCCCGCATGCGCGCCAGCACCGGATAGGCGCCATGGCCTTCCTTCTCGAGCTTGTCGAGCGCGGCGAGCGCCTCGTCGTTCTTATTCTCGTCGGCAAGTTTCATCGCCGCCAGGAACTGATCGCCGGTGCCCGACGAGCGGTTGTCGTCCCAATACTCGTAGACGACCTTGCCGGCGGTACCGACGACGATCAGGATGGCGACAGCAATGATATAGCGGCCGAACCGGCGCCAGACGCCCTTCATCTGGTCAGACCGCAATTCCTCATTGACTTCACGGATGAAGCTGTCGTCGTTGAATGCCATTCTCGTCTCCGGCCGCGGAAATACCCACACGCTGTGCAAAACGCACATAGTCGGGCCTTCTACTCCATTTTGCCGCCGTTGTAAGGGGGATGTGAAAGATTAGAGCGCCGCGCGTCCAACAGGACGCGCTAAGGACGCTCTAACGCTTTGAATCCGCGCATAATCCTTTCCGAAAATCGGAATCTATTTTCGAGTTATGCGTCGGTCACATGACGAGCGGCGAAACCCCGATCAACCATTCGTGCAGCTTCCAGATGATCAGCGCCCAGACGACGATGCCGATGACAACAGCATAGAGATCGTATTTGGCCGAGACGAACGGCCGGAGCGTGATCTCGCCCGCCCGCTGCCGCCGTTTAAGCGAAATGCGCAGGATGACGCCCCAGGCGAGAAAAGCGCCAAATAGCAGCACCGACGATGTCTCGCCATTGGCGAGCAGATGCGCCAGCGCCCAGATCTTCACCGACAGCACCATCGGATGTTTGGTCTTGGTCGCGATATGCCCCGCTGGCAGCAGCGAGGCGACGAGACAGATCATCGCGATCAGCATCAGCGTGATTGTTATATGCGCCATCCAGACCGGCGGATTGTAAAGCACGCCGGTCACATGGCGCGCCTGCCCGAAGCCGTAGATCAAAAGGATCAGCGTGGCGATGCTGGCAATCGAATAGACCGCCCGCCAGCCCTTCTCGCCGAGGCTCGCGATCATCGAACGACGAAAGTCCGGCAACACCACCCGCACCAGATGCACCCCGAGGAAAAGTATGATGCCGACGATAAGCAATGTCATTGTGGATCCCTTCCGTGCCGTTTGTCATGGCTTACCGGCTGGCGTGAAAAAACGCCAGCGAGACCGCAGCTTCGCCGCAATTCTATCGGAGGGAAACCGCGAACCAAATTGTCGCGGTGTCCATGTCCCGTCTTCTCCTCTCCACCTGCCTTTCTGTTTCGCTTCTCATCGCGGCAATTGCCGAGGCGGCCGACCGACCGAAACAGCTCGTCATCATTTCCTTCGACGGCGCCCACGACAATGCGCTCTGGTTGAAGAGTCGCGAGATGGCGGCGAAGAACGGCGCCCACTTCACCTATTTTCTCTCCTGCACTTTCCTGATGAACGAGGCGGCGAAGAAGGCCTACCAGGCGCCACACCAGAAACGCGGAAAATCCAATGTCGGCTTCGCCCAGAGCGACGACGAGATCCGCGAGCGCCTCGGCAATATCTGGCACGCCCATCTCGAAGGCCACGACATATCTAGCCACGCCTGCGGCCATTTCGACGGCCGCCTCTGGAGTGAGGCCGACTGGTCGGCCGAATATGCCACCTTTCGCGCGACCTTGAAGAATGCCTGGAGAAGCGTCGGCCTCCAGGAGCCGGCCGGGTGGCAGGATCTGGTCGATCACGGCATCAAGGGCTTTCGCGCGCCCTATCTGTCGGCGACAGCGGGCGCCGACATGATCGCCGCCGAAAAGAAGGCGGGCCTCAGCTATGACGCGAGCCTCGTCACCAAGGGCCCTGCCATGCCTGTCGAGGAAGACGGCATCATCCGCTTCGGCCTGCCGCTGATCCCCGAAGGCCCGAGCGAAAAGCCGATCATCGGCATGGACTACAATCTCTTCGTCCGCCACTCCAAGGGTGAGGAAGACACCGCCGATTCCGCAGAATTCGAGAACCGCGCCTACGCCGCCTTCAAGGAGGCGTTCGACAAGCAATATGCCGGCGCCCGCATTCCGCTCCAACTCGGCTTCCACTTCGTCGAAATGAACGGCGGCGCCTACTGGCGTGCTCTTGACCGACTGGTCAGCGACGTCTGCCACCGAACGGATGTGGCTTGCGTCAGCTATTCGGAAGCGATCCCGATGATCGAGGTGCGCGGGAAATTGCAACAGACGTCGGGGCTCTGAAGAGCCAATTATCTGGACGAACCGACGTGCCGTGCGGCCCCCTCATCCGCCTGCCGGCACCTTCTCCCCGCTGGGGAGAAGAGATTCGTTGCGACGCTGCGATTCCACCTTCTACCCGGCCGGGAGAAGGTGCCGGCAGGCGGATGAGGGGGCCGCACGCGCCGACATTTCGATTACGGACAAGCCCCGCCCATCAACCGTCAGCGTGCACGACGCCCGTCTCACGCTCCAGGTAGCGCTGGTCGATTTCAGGCAGCGGTTCGTCGTCGATTGCGGCCTCGAAGGCCTTGAGGCGTTTGTGGATCGACAGAAGCTCGATGATCGTCGTCCAGGAGTTGACGAGATACTGGAACGAGTTGCTGACCTGGCCGAATGCGGTCGAGATCTGCTGGAAGATACCGTAAGTGATAGTGCCCGCCACGATCGTCGGCACTAGCATGAAGACCACGAAGAGCGCGTCGGCCTGGATGTAGAAATAACGGGCGACATTGAAATACATGTAGTGGAAATACATGCGGTAATAATTGCGACGGACGTTGCCGAACAGCTCCCTGACTGTCAGCGGGTCAGCCCGTTCCGCATGGTCCTCGCCATAGACGAGCTCCTTGCGATAAGCTGCTTCGACGCGCTGGTTGCGGAAATTCAGCCCCGGCAGCTTAACGCCGGCGACCGCCAGCAGAAGCGTGCCGAACGCCGACCAGAACAGCGCCAGCCAAAAGAGCGAGTTCGCCACCGGCCCAATGAACGGCAGTTCGGTCACGTAATGCGACAGCGCCAGAAGGATCGGAAGGAATACCACGAGCGTCATCACCGAGTTGATCAGGCTGATACCAAGACCTTCGAGCGTGCTCGAAAAGCGCATCGTATCTTCCTGAACGCGCTGGGAGGCGCCTTCGATATGACGAAGCTTTTCCCACTTCGACATGTAGAAATTGTTCATCGCCGTTCGCCAGCGGAAGATGTAATGGCTGGTGAAGAAGTCGGTCATGATCGACACGAACATGCTGAGGAATGCGATCTGGCAGAAGACCCACATCAAGGTGTAGAAATTCTCGACGGAAATGCCTGGCTGCTTCGACAATGCGTTCTGCAGAAGGTCACCAAACGGCCGGCGCCAGTTATTGATCACAACGCTGATCTGGACGCCGAAGTAGGTCACGAAGATGATCAGTGCCGAACCCCAGATCGACCAGATCTTCCAGGGGTGGTTCAGCGCCCTCAGATGCCATGCACCGCAGAAGATCACCGCCGACAGAAGGAAATAGCTGTAGAACCAGACATTTTCGGGCAGCAGGAAGAACGAAAGGTCGATCGGCTGCTGCTCTTCGGGAACCGGCGCATAGCCGAGCGATACACCGAGACTGGCGGCGAAGAGATACCAGCCGGCAATGGAAATCAGGGTCCAAACGACGAGCGAAGTAAAGAACGCCTTTGGCTGCGGAAAAAAGGAATGAAACACGGGAGGCTTTGCTTTCCTGAACTGTGAGTCTCGGGAGTGTCGAACACTGATTGTGCCGGAAACTAAGGCAGTTCGAAGGACGCAGCAATGGGTTCGGCCGATTGTTACGGAGATGTAACCGGTTAAGCGATTTTCTTGATCACCGGCATCACCAGCGCCGCGCAGACGACGAGGGCCACGGCGGCGATCACTGTCGGAACGGTGAAGCTGCCTGCGCGCTCGGCGATCCAGCCGGCAACGACAGGCCCGACGATCTGGCCGACGCCGAAGGCAGCCGTCATCATCGCCAGGATCCGCCGCGGACTGTCAGGCGAAAGTTTGCGGCCGATCTGAAGCCCGTAAGCCGTGATCGCCAGGAACGTCGCCCCGAACAGCGCGCCGCCGATCAGCGGTGCGACGGAAGGCGGCAGCGCCACCGTCGCGAGCACGCCGGCGGCTTCGACCAAAAGGGCTGCGACATAGACCCCGCCAAGCCCAAGCGGCCTGACCAGAGGCTTCCAGGCAAACAGCGCTACCGCAGCCGTCAAGCCGGCGACGAACCAGCAGAGGAATTCGACGAAGGGTCCCGTTGCAGAAAGGCGTGCGATGGTGACGAGGAAGGTCGCGGTGATGACGTAGCCGAAGCCGAACAGGCCGTAAGACAGCGTCAGCAGCACCATCGGCCGGTTCCAGATGAGCGCCGGCTCCTTGCCTGCCTGCGCCGATCGCGCCGGCGACGACGGCAGCAGTAAGAAAACGACGACAAGGCTTGCCGCGCAATAGAGCGCCCCGCCGATCCAGTCGGCCCGCCAGCCGCCCGGGCCGTCGTGAAAGCCGAGGCCGATCAACAGCACCATGACCGAGGACAGCGCGATGCCAGCACCCGGCCCGCCGAAATGCGCCGCCTGCACATGATCGTTGCCGGCGGCGGCCCCGTGGCTGAGCACGATCGACGACGTGAAGACCATCGCAAAAGCGCTGGCGATGCCCGCCAGAAAGCGGATGACCGCGAAGATCGCGACAGAATCTGTGGCGGCCATGGCGGCGAGCAGGATCGCGGTTACCAGCAGCGACAACAGCGCCACCAGCCGCTCCCGTCCGGCCGCCCAGCCATAGGCGGCAAGCACGGCACCGACGAGATAACCGACGAAATTCGCCGATGCGATGAAGCCGGCATCTGCCGCCGAAAGCGGCACGCCGCTGATCATACCGGGCAGGATCGGCGTGTAGGAGAAGCGCCCGAAGCCCATGGCGGCGGCCATGGCAATGGCGCCGGCAGCGGCGGTGGAGACAAGATTCGGCGGGGAGTGACCGGTGCGCACGAGCATGCAGCGCTTATCGCGCTGCAGCATCGGCATCACAATCAATTAATTCTGATCGATCGATCAATTTCCCGAAATGTCGGAAATTTTCACCTCCTCTTGAAAAACGATTATCTTACGATATATGTTTTGCGACATAGTCAACGATACATCTAACGATGAAAGGAAGAACCATGAGAGGTTTTAAAGGCGGCATGTTCGGCGGAGATTTCCGCATGGGCCGCAAATTTGCGGCTGGCGATCTGCAGTTGGTCATCCTGGCGCTGCTGGCTGAGCAGCCGCGCCACGGCTATGAATTGATAAAGTTGCTGGAGGAGCGGTCCGGCGGCTTCTACGTGCCGAGCCCCGGCGTCATCTATCCCGCCCTCACCTATCTCGAGGAAACCGGCCTTGCCGAGGTCGAGGTGGAGGGCGCCAAGAAGCTCTACCGTATCACCGATGCCGGCCGCGGCCGCGTCGAGGAAAACCGCGCCATGATCCTGCATACGTTCGCCAAGCTGGAACGCATTGGCGAGAAGATGGCCCATGTGAAGCGTGTCTTCGAAACCGACCGTCACGGCGCCGACGAAGGCGATGACGGCGATTTCATGCAGGACGGTGGTGATATCCGCGCCGCCCGCATACTGCTGCGCTCGGCCATGCGGATGCGCTATCCCTGGTCGAAACCCGAAGCCGCCCGAATCGCCGGCATCCTCGAACGCGCCGCCACCGAAATCTTGCAAGGCGGTAGGCCGGCAACGCGGGGCTGAGGACGAGAGCCGAATGGTGAGGCGAGCGTTCGTGGCAGGCAAGAAGCGACGTTGCGGCAGGACCCTTCAAAGGTGTGGAGAATGCACGGCTTCTGCTGCCAACGCGTGAAGCCTCCAAGAGAGCCTCACCCTGAGGTGCCCCGCAGGGGCCTCGAAGGGCGAGGCGGGTGCTCCCACCCAGCCGGAATAACACCGGTCCCAGCCCTAAGCCCGTTCATCCGGCAAGGTCAGAACCACCGGCCCGTTACGTGTCGCCACCACCGTGTGTTCGTATTGCACGGTCGGCGCCTTCGGATCGGCATAGAGCGTCCAGGCATCGTCGCCACCTTCGGCCCATGTCGCGCCGAGTGAGAGAAACGGCTCGACGGTGAAGACGAGGCCTTCCGTCATCATCCGTTTTTCCGAAGGATCCGGCCAGGTCGAGAGTTCGGCCGGCTCCTCGTGCAGCGAGCGGCCGACGCCGTGGCTCGCCAGATTGGCGACCAGCGTATAGCGGTTCTTCTGCGCGAAGGCACCGACGGCAGTGCCGATCTTCGCCAAGGGTTCGCCCGATTTCACCTGGTTGAGCCCGACCCAGAGCGCCCGCTTGCCGTCGCGGCAAAGCCGCTCGATCTTCGGCTTCACCGGCGGCATCGCGAAGGAGGCACCGGTATCGGCAAAGAAACCATCCTTTTCCGCCGAGACGTCGATGTTGATGAGGTCGCCGGCGCGGATGACGCGCGGGCCGGGAATACCGTGGGCGATTTCCTCGTTGATACTGATGCAGGTGGCACCGGGAAACTGGTAGCAGAACTCCGGCGCCGAGCGCGCGCCGGAATCCTCGAGCACCTTGCGGCCGATCTGGTCGAGATCCAGCGTCGTCATGCCGGGCTCCATCGCCGCCGCCATCACATGGATGGCGTTAGCACAGATGCGGCCGATCTCCTTGAGCTTTACCAACTCGTCGTCGTTTGCGATAACCATTCGTCTGTTCCGACCTTGCGCAGGACGGCCGTGGCCGCCCTAGAGCGCCGCGCCTCCAACAGGAGGCCCAAGGACGCTCTGTCCCTTCGTCTGCGGATAATCTTTTCCGGAAATCGATTTCGATTTTCGGCGTTATGCGCTCGTCAAGCCGTGGCTTTCGCCTCTTCGCTGCTATCAGTCAACGCCTTTCTGACGATCGGCGCGACTTTCGTACCGTAAAGCTCGATGCCGCGCATGATCTCGGCATGCGGCATCAGACCGATCGCCATCTGCAGCAGAAAGCGATCGTTCTTGAAAAGCGCGTGATGGGCGATGATCTTTTCGGCGACCACCTCGGGATCTCCGACGAAGAGCGCACCGTTCGGACCGCGCGACATGTCGAAATGCGACCGGTTCGTCGGCCCCCAGCCGCGCTCGCGGCCGATGCGGTTCATCACCTCGGCCTGCGGACCGTAGAACTGGTCGGCGGCGGCCTCCGTCGTATCGGCGATGAAGCCGTGGACGTTGATGCTGGTCTTCAGCTTCGCCTGATCCTGCCCTGCCCGGCGCGCGGCCTCGCGATAGAGATCAAAGAGCGGCGCGAAACGGCGCGGCTCGCCGCCGATGATCGCCAGCGCCACCGGCAGGCCCAGCGCGCCGGCGCGCGCCACCGACTGTGGCGTACCGCCGACGGCGACCCAGAGCGGCAACGGATCCTGCAGCGGCCTGGGATAAACACCGCGCCCGTTGATCGGCGCGCGAAGCTCGCCCTTCCACTCCACAACCTCTCTGTCGCGCAGCGCCAGCAGCAGATCGAGCTTCTCTTCGAAAAGCTGGTCGTAGTCTTCGAGATTGTAGCCGAACAGCGGGAAGGACTCGATGAAGGAACCGCGCCCGGCCATGATCTCGGCTCGGCCGTTGGAAATCAGGTCGAGCGTCGAAAACTGCTGGAAGACGCGCACCGGATCATCGGAGGAGAGCACGGTGACCGCACTGGTCAGCCGGATGTTCTTCGTCTTGACGGCGGCGGCCGCCAGCGCGACCGCGGGAGCCGACGCCGCATAATCCGGCCGATGATGTTCGCCGAGCCCGAAGACGTCGAGCCCCACCTGATCGGCAAGCTCGATTTCCTCGATAAGATACTTCAGCCGTTCGGCCGCTTCCGCGCCCTTGCTGCGGGAAGGGTTGGGATTGACGTCGGCGAATGTGTAAAGCCCCAGTTCCATCATCGGCATCCTGTTGAATTCTCGGTTGAGATAAGGATGCCGGGGATAGAGCGCAAATACAAATTCTGGAACGGAATGTTCGAGAATTTCGATGGGCGGCATTGTGTTTCGGACGGCCGATGGACTTCACCGCAAGACGGCAAAGAGTCCTTGCGCCGTGGACACGGCGCCGCTGGAGTCTTGTGCCTTGGCTCCCTCTTCTCCCCAGCGGGGAGAAGGTGGCCCGAAGGGTCGGATGAGGGGGCCACCCCGCACTACGTCATTGATTGCCCTTCGCTTCCGCTACGAGCATTCGCGGCACCGCCGCTCACCCCCTCAACCGCCTGCCGGCACCTTCTCCCCGCTGGGGAGAAGAGATTCGTGGCAGCGTCCTTGTCCCGCTTCTCCTCGGCCGGGCAAAAAGATCACGGAGGTTGCGAGCATAGAATAAATCCGGGGCGATCCAGACCCCGAACCGGCCAGAACAATCAATTCGAATCTGAATTCAACGGCTTCGCAGCACCGGCGGATTCATCTTTCGAACCGCCTCAAATCTTGCTTGAACGCTAGGACGACGCGGTCTCGCGGCGCCGCTCACATCTTCGCCAGCAACTCCGCCAGTTGGTCCGCAGCCTTGCCCCATCCTTGGTGGAAACCCATCTTCTCGTGTGCTTCCTTGTCCTCGGCGCGCCAGTGCAGCGCCTTGGCGGTATATTTGGTGCGACCGTTGCCGAGATCTTCGAGCAGGATGACGCCCGTGAAGAAAGGTTTCTCGGAAGGCACCCAGGCGCTGGTGTAGGCATCGGTGAAGACGATCTTCTCGTTCTCGACGATTTCGAGATAGACGCCACGGTTCGGGTATTGGTTGCCCTCGGGGTCATGCATGACGACGACGTTGGAACCGCCGGGGCGGACGTCGAGCGTTGCTTTGGTCACACCCCAGGGACGCGGCACGAACCACTGCTTGAGCAAGGCGGGATCGGTCCAGGCCTTGTAAATCTTCTCGCGTGGCGCGTCGAATTCGCGAACGAGGACGAGTTCATGTTGCGTGCTGGCGGTCATGTCGACATCTCTCCATTTGCATGAAACCTGTTTCCTGTCAGGCTGTTACAAGGACGTGTCGAAGTTCGCCGTTCCGACAACGCACAGGCTTTTTCGCATTTTATTTTGCGATCGGCTGCGTGGCCTCTTCCTGCATCTTGTCGATCTGCCGGCGGATATGAGCTGCTTCAGCGGCCGAATGGGCGAGCGCAATGGCGCGGTCGAAGGCCTCTCGTGCCTGGCTGGTCATGCCAAGTTGCTTCAGCAGTCCGCCCCGCAGGCCGTGATAGTAGAAATAGCCGCCGAGTTTTTCGGCAAGCGGATCGATGAGGTCGAGCGCATCCTGCGCACCCTGGAGCTTGGAGACGACGACGGCCCGGTTTAGCGTTATGACAGGCGACGGCTGGAGACGCTCCAGCGCGCGATAGAGCAGATCGATCTCCACCCAATCTGTATCCTCGGCGCGTTTTGCACGGGAATGAACAGCGGCGATGGCTGCCTGAATCTGATAAGGAGCGGGCTGACGATGGCGCAGCGCCTTGTCGAGCAGCGCTAAAGCCTCGTTGATGAAGGGTTGGTTCCAGAGCGACCGGTCCTGATCTTCGAGCAGCACGATCTCGTCCCCGGCGTTGAAGCGCGCCGGCCGGCGCGAGATCTGCAGGAGCATCAGTGCAAGCAGCCCCATCAGCTCCGGTTCCGACGGGAAGATATGCAGCATCAACCGAGCTAGCCGGATCGCTTCGTCGCTGAAGGCAGCCGCCTCATGCCTGGGATCCGCCTGGCTGTAGCCCTCGTTGAAGATCAGGTAGATCATCGTGCTGACGATCGAGAGCCGCTCGGCCCTCTCCTGCGGGCTCGGTGTTTCGAAAGGCACACCTGCCCTGGCGACGCGCGCCTTGGCCCGGGTGATGCGCTGTTCCATGGCGCTCTCGGAAACCAGGAAGGCACGTGCGATCTGCGGCACTGAAAGGCCGGAGACGATGCGCAGCGCCAGCGCGATCTGCTGGGTCGCGGGTAGATCGGGATGGCAGCAGATGAACAGCAGCCGCAGAATATCGTCGCGATAATGGGAATCGTCCAGCCGCTCGACGATGTCGCTTTCGGCATCCTCGGTATCGGAGATGACGTCCTCATCCGGCAAAGCCTGGATCTTCGCCCGCTTGCGCACCGCATCGATGCCGCTGTTTCGTCCGACGAAGATCAGCCAGGCCGTGGGATCGCGCGGTGGCCCTTTCTCCGGCCATGTCCGGATCGCCCTCAGACACGCCTCCTGAAACGCCTCTTCCGCGATATCGAGATTGCGGAAATAGCGCGGCAGCGCGCCGAGCGCCTTCGGGCGGGCAGAGGCAAGCGCGAGGTCGATCCAGGCAATGTCTGTCATGATGAAGCATCTCCGGGCCTGAAGACGTAGAAAGGCCGAATTTCGTAAGAGGTGGAACCTGGATTGACGGATGAAAGCTGCTTCGAGAAGGCGATCGCCTCGTCGAGCGTTTCGAAGTCGACCACGTAGAAGCCGAGAAGCGCCTCTTTCGTTTCCGCAAAAGGCCCATCGATGACCAAGGGCTCGTCCCTACCCTTGCGCACCGTGGTCGCAGCCGTCGTCGGCATCAGCCTTCCGACAGGGCCGAGCCTGCCGGATGCGGCAAGCGGCTCCTGCACGGCGTAGAGTTTCTCCATGACGGCAGCTTCCTCCTCCTTGGTCCAGGCGAAGACGGTTTCCTCATGGGCGTAACAAAGGATTGCATAAAGCATCGCTCACTCCTCTTTTTGAATGACGAAGGAGTAACCGCTTACCCGACAGGCTGCATCAAAAAATTATTGACCGGAAATTCGTGATCTTCCCGAATACGGCGCCGCAGTAGCCGCAGAAATAGCTGGGCATCTCCCGGGAACGAGCGGAATTATATCGCGGCGCCGCCTGCCCCTTACCCCTCGCTTAGAGTCCGTTTGACCGCGTTCTTCCAACCCTTGAGCTTTGCTGCCCGCACCTTCTCGTCCATCTCAGGCTCAAACCGCCGATCCCGTTTCCACGTCGCCGAAAATTCGTCCCGGTCCGGCCACACCCCTGCCCGGCTGCCGGCGAGCCAGGCGGCCCCCAACGCCGTCGTCTCCAGGATCACCGGGCGATCGACCGGCGCATCGAGCAGGTCGGCAAGGCGCTGCATCGTCCAGTTAGAGGCCACCATGCCGCCGTCGACGCGCAGCACCGTGTCGTCAGTGCCGTTCTTCCAGTCCTTCTGCATGGCATCGAGCAGGTCGCGGGTCTGATAGCAGACGGCTTCCAGCGCCGCCCGGGAGAGTTCCGCCGGACCGCTGTTGCGCGTCAGCCCGAAGATCGCCCCCCGTGCCGTGGCATCCCAATGCGGCGCCCCGAGGCCGGTGAAGGCGGGCACGAGATAGACCTCCTGCGTCGGATCTGCCCTTTCGGCAAGCGCGTTGGTCTCCGCGGCGCTGCCGATGATCCCGAGCCCGTCCCGCAGCCATTGCACGGCTGCACCCGCGATAAAGATCGAACCCTCCAGCGCATAGGTCGTCTCGCCATTCAGGCGATAAGCGATAGTGGTCAGCAGTCGATTTTTGGAACGCACCATGTCGGCGCCGGTGTTGAGCAGCGCGAAGCAGCCGGTGCCGTAGGTCGATTTCATCATGCCCGGCGCAAAACACGCCTGGCCGATGGTCGCCGCCTGCTGGTCGCCGGCCACGCCGAGGATCGGGATAGCAGCGCCGAAAATATCAGGATCGACCGTGCCGAAATCGGCGGCGCAATCCTTCACTTCAGGCAGCATGGCAGCAGGCACCCTCAGAATATCGAGCAGATCCTCATCCCAGGCGTTTTCGGCAATGTTGTACATCAGCGTGCGCGAGGCATTGGTGGCGTCGGTGAGGAAGCTCTTCCCACTCGTCAGCCGCCAGATCAGGAAGGTGTCGATCGTGCCGAAGCAGAGATCGCCCCTGGCAGCGCGCGCCCGCGCGCCCTTCACGTTTGCAAGCATCCAGGAAAGTTTGGTACCGGAAAAATAAGGATCGAGGATAAGGCCGGTCTTCTTCGTGAACAGCCGCTCCAGATCCTGCCGTTTCAGATTGTCGCAATAGCTTGCCGTGCGCCGGTCCTGCCAGACGATGGCATTCTGGATCGACCGGCCCGTCTCGCGCTCCCAGACGACCACCGTCTCGCGCTGATTAGTGATGCCGAGTGCTGCAAGATCCCTAGTCTCGATCCCGGCATCGCGCAGCGCCATGTGGACGGTGGAGACGACCGAATCCCAGATCTCCTCGGGATCGTGCTCGACCCAGCCGGAGCGCGGATAGATCTGGGTGAATTCCTTCTGGCCCTTGCCGACGACCTGCATGTCGCCATTAAAAACGATCGCCCGCGTCGACGTCGTTCCCTGATCGATCGCCAGAACATATCCGCTCATGAAAACCCTCCCTCAGCATGTCAATTGTCGTGACAAATCAATAGGACACGGATGCGGGCGAGAAAAGCGAATAAAGCGGAATTGCCAGCCCGCCGGCTTTGGGCATAACCTCGCAGCCAACGCTGCAACGCAGCATCGTGATTTCAGGGAGAACAGCATGAGCAGAACAGTCGTCGTCACCGGTTCCACCAGCGGCATCGGCCTTGCGATCGCCACTGCCTTCGCCGAAACGGGCGACAACGTCGTTATCAACGGTTTCGGAAAAGCCGATGAAATCAAGGCTATCGTCGGGCGGCTTGAATCAGTATCGAAGGGACGGGCGATCTACCATCCGGCCGACATGACCAAGCCCGCCGAGATCGCTGACCTGATCGAAACGGCAGCGAAAACCTTCGGCGGCGTCGATGTCCTGGTCAACAATGCCGGCATCCAGCACGTCGAGAAGATCGAGGATTTCCCGATCGAGAAATGGGATCAGATCATCGCGATCAATCTGTCGAGTTCCTTTCATACCTTGCGCGCCGCGATCCCGTTGATGAAGGCTAAGAAGTACGGCCGCATCATCAACATCGCCTCGGCCCACGGGCTCGTCGCCTCCCCCTTCAAATCCGCCTATGTCGCGGCAAAACATGGTATATTGGGCCTGACGAAGACGGCGGCGCTGGAGCTTGCCGAATTCGGCGTGACCGTGAACGCCATCTGCCCCGGCTACGTACTGACACCGCTCGTCGAGAAACAGATACCGGACACCGCCAAGGCGCGCGGCATGACCGAGGAGCAGGTGAAGAGCGAGGTCATCCTCAAGGCGCAGCCGACGCATGAATTCGTCAAGGCCGAGGAAATAGGCGCACTGTCGCTCTACCTCGCCAGCGATGCCGCCCGGCAGGTGACCGGAACGCACATCTCGATTGACGGTGGCTGGACGGCGGCTTAACCATTGGAAAAACAACCGGGAATATCATGAACGACAGTATCCGCTTCATCCTGAATGGCGAGGACATCGCGCTCACCGATGTCAGGCCAACCGAGACGCTTCTCGATTTTCTGCGGTTGAAGCGGCGGCTGACGGGCACCAAGGAAGGATGCGCGGAAGGCGATTGCGGCGCCTGCACCGTGCTCGTCGGCCGGCTGGCCGATGGCAAGCTTACCTATGAATCGGTCAATGCCTGTATCCGTTTCATGGGCTCCTTACACGCTACGCATGTGGTGACGGTGGAGAATCTGGCCGGCAGAGACGGCGCGCTGCATCCGGTGCAGCAGGCATTGGTCGATTGCCACGGCTCGCAATGCGGCTTCTGTACCCCTGGTTTCGTCATGTCGCTTTACGGTCTCTGGCTCGCCAAGGAAAAGCCCAGCCGCCAGGAAATCGAAAAGGCACTGCAAGGCAATCTCTGTCGCTGCACCGGCTATGAGCCGATCGTCAAGGCCGCCGAGCAGGTGAGCATGATGCGGCCGAGCACGCTCTTCGATCCGCTGCAGCGGACACGTTCGGAAATCGTCGCCCGGCTCTGGGCGATGCAGGCGAGCGGCACCATCAGCATTACGAATGGCGAAGACCGACTGATCGTACCAGCTTCCATGGAGGCGCTGGCAGGAATCCTTTCGCAGGAACCCGACGCAATCATCGTCGCCGGTGCGACGGATGTCGGCCTCTGGGTGACGAAGCAGATGCGCAGGCTGAGCCCGGTGGTCTTCATCAATCATTTGAGCGAACTGCAGTCGGTCAGAGAAGACGAAGACGGCGTCACCATCGGCGCCGGCGTCAGCTACACCAAGGCCTTCGAAGCGATCTCCAAGAAAATCCCGGCGCTCGGCCGGTTGATCGATCGCGTCGGCGGCGAGCAGGTGCGCAACATGGGCACGATTGGCGGCAACATCGCCAACGGCTCGCCGATTGGCGACAGCCCGCCGCCGCTGATCGCGCTCGGCGCGTCGCTGACGCTGCGGTCCCTGCAAGGCCAGCGCAGAATGCCGCTCGAGGATTTCTTCATCGCCTATGGCAAGCAGGATCGGAAGCCCGGCGAATTCGTCGAGAGCGTCTTCGTGCCCTACCCGGCAGCAACCAATCGCTTTGCCGCGTACAAGATCACCAAGCGCCGCGACGAGGACATCACCGCCGTGCTCGGCGCCTTCCTGCTGACGCTCGACGATGCCGAGATGATCACCGACATCCGCATCGCCTTCGGCGGCATGGCGGCAACGCCGAAACGCGCCCGCACGGTGGAGGCGGCGCTGATCGGCAAATCATGGACGGAAGCGACGATCGAGGCAGCCCGGTCCGCATTCGACGCCGACTACCAACCGCTGACCGACTGGCGCGCCACGGCGGAATACCGCCAGCTGACGGCGAAGAACCTGTTGACGCGGTTCTATCTTGAGACGGTTGGAGCGCCGGCGGAACTGAAGCGATTCGAGGAGGTGGCGTGATGAAGATAATACATGTCAGCGCAAGCCACCCCCCTCATCCGGCTGCCGCCACCTTCTCCCCGCTGGGGAGAAGCGACTGCCGCGCCGTCTCTTTTCCCCCTTCTCTCCTCGGGGAGAAGGTGCCCGAAGGGCGGATGAGGGGGCCGCGCGGCACCACACATCCTCGCGAAGGAGGACACCGCTAATGGACAAATCCACCTTCGAAGACCGCAAGGCCATCATCGCGGGGCCGATGCACGGCTCGCTGCAGCATGATTCAGCACATAAGCATGTCACCGGAACCGCCGATTATATCGACGATATTCCCGAACCCGCAGGTCTGCTGCATGGCGCCCTCGGCCTCTCCGACCGGGCGCATGCCGAAATCCTCAGCATCGACCTTTCCGCGGTCGCCGCGCATCCCGGCGTCGTCTGGGTCTTCACCGGCAAGGACATCCCTGGCGTCAACGACGTCAGCTCCAACGGCAGTCATGACGAGCCGCTGATGGCCGAAACTTTGGTTCAGTTCCATGCCCAGCCGATCTTTGCCGTCATCGCCGAGACGCGTGATGCCGCCCGCCGTGCCGCACTGCTGGCAAAGATCGACTATCGCGACCTGCCGCATTGGAGCGACATTGACGGCGCGCTCGCCAATGGCGGCCCGCTGGTCGTCACTCCGATGACGCTACGGCGCGGCGAGCCGGACACGGAAATGACGAATGCCGCCATGCGTCTGAAAGGTCAGATGCGCATCGGCGGGCAGGAGCATTTTTACCTCGAAGGCCATATCGCTGTGGCTATCCCAGGCGAGGACGACGAGGTCACGGTCTGGTCCTCGACGCAGCATCCGAGCGAGATCCAGCACATCGTCGGCCACGTGCTCGATATTCCCTCGAACGCCGTGACCGTCAACGTGCGCCGCATGGGCGGCGGCTTCGGCGGCAAGGAGACCCAGGGAAATCAGTTCGCAGCGCTTGCCGCCATCGCCGCCAAGAAGCTCGGCCGCGCGGTCAAATTCCGTCCGGACCGCGACGAGGATATGAGCGCCACCGGCAAGCGCCATGATTTCCTCGTCGATTATGAGCTCGGCTTTGACGCCGAAGGCCGTATCCACGCGGTCGACGCGACCTATGCGGCGCGCTGCGGCTTCTCCTCGGACCTCTCGGGACCGGTGACGGACCGTGCCCTCTTCCATGCCGATTCCAGCTATTTCTATCCGCATGTGCATCTGACCTCGAAGCCGCTGAAGACGCATACCGTCTCCAACACCGCCTTTCGCGGCTTCGGCGGGCCGCAGGGCATGCTCGGCGCCGAACGCTTCATCGAGGAGATCGCCTATGCGGTCGGCAAGGATCCGCTTGATGTCCGCAAGCTGAATTTCTACGGCCAGCCGGGCTCCGGGCGCACCCTCACCCCCTACCACCAGGAGGTCGAGGACAATATCATCGCCCGCGTCGTCGAGGAGCTGGAGGAAACGGCTGAATACCAGGCACGGCGCAACGCCATCATCGCCTTCAACCGCGACAGCCGCTATATCAGAAAGGGCATCGCGCTGACGCCGGTGAAATTCGGCATCTCCTTCACCATGACAGCCTTCAACCAGGCCGGCGCCCTCGTCCACATCTACCAGGACGGCTCGATCCACCTGAACCATGGCGGCACCGAAATGGGCCAGGGCCTCTATACCAAGGTGGCGCAGGTTCTGGCCGACAGCTTCCAGCTCGATATCGACCGCGTCAAGATCACCGCGACGACGACGGCCAAGGTGCCGAACACTTCGGCCACTGCCGCCTCCTCCGGCTCGGACTTGAATGGCATGGCCGCCTATGACGCTGCTCGCCAGATCAAGGAACGGCTGGTGGCCTTTGCCGCCGAGAAATGGGATGTTGGGGCCGCCGACGTCGCCTTCCTGCCGAACCGCGTGCGCGTCGGCGAGATCGAGATCCCCTTCCCCGATTTCATCAAGCAGGCCTATTTCGCCCGCGTCCAGCTTTCCGCCGCCGGCTTCTACAAGACGCCGAAGATCCACTGGGACCGCAAGGCCGGCCGCGGCACACCCTTCTATTATTTCGCCTACGGCGCCTCCTGCACCGAGGTGTCGATCGATACGTTGACCGGCGAATATCTGATCGACCGCACCGACATCCTCCACGATGTCGGCCGCTCGCTGAACCCGGCGATCGATATGGGCCAGGTCGAAGGCGGCTTCGTGCAGGGCCTAGGCTGGCTGACGACGGAAGAACTCTGGTGGGACGACAAGGGCCGGCTGCGCACCCATGCCCCCTCGACCTACAAGATCCCGCTCGCTTCCGACCGCCCGAAGATCTTCAACGTGCGCCTTGCCGAATGGTCCGAGAATACTGAGGCCACCATCGGCCGCTCCAAGGCCGTCGGAGAGCCGCCCTTGATGCTGGCGATCTCGGTGCTGGAAGCGCTGTCGATGGCGGTAGCAAGTGTGGCCAACTACAAGGTCTGCCCAAGGCTCGACGCCCCGGCGACGCCGGAGCGGGTGCTGATGGCGGTCGAGCGGATGAAGGCCAAGGCGTAACGACACACAACCCGATGTCACAGCAAGATGAACCTGACATCACGAAAAGGCGGCCGGGCAAAACCGGCCAGGCGCGCAGGCTGCGGAGGAACGAAACCGAGGAAGAATATCGGCTCTGGGGGAATCTGCGAGACCGGCGGCTGAATGGATATAAATTTGCGCGACAAGTCCCACTCGGGACCTACATCGTCGATTTTCTGTGTCGGGAAGAACGGCTGATTGTCGAAATCGATGGGTTTCATCATGCTGGAGACTTGCCTGACGAAGCACGAACCGTGTGGCTGAATGGTGCTGGATATTCCGTCCTGCGTTTTTGGAACCATGAAATAACCAAAGAACGTCGAGCAGTCCTTGAAACGATTCTTGCCGCACTTGAAAGGCGGATATTCCAGCGAGATGATATTCTTCGCTTCTATCCTGCGATCGTTCGTCCCGAGGATGTGAAACCGTGATGCGCTTGAACCACACCCCCTCATCCGACCCTACGGGCCACCTTCTCCCCGGTGGGGAGAAGAGGGAGCGACACGTGTATGCCTTGTCAAAGCAATCCGCCACCGTACCAGAAGACACCACACGTAAGAGCGCAGATAGGATCGTTGAGAGCGCCGCATGCTCCCTCTTCTCCCCAGCGGGGAGAAGGTGGCCCGTAGGGTCGGATGAGGGGGTCTTCCCGCCATACTCCCAAGGTTGCGGGATTATCCACTCATGACCGACATTCCCCCTTTCCTCGCCGCCCACCCAGACTGCATCCTCGTCGACATCACCGGCACGCAGGGCTCGACCCCACGCGAGGCCGGTACTTTCATGCTGGTATCGCAAACCGCATTGTGGGGCACGATCGGCGGCGGGCAGTTCGAGTTCATGGCGATCGCGAATGCGCGGGGCATGCTCGCGGGAACCGGCGGGGTGGCGCAGATGGATATCCCGCTCGGACCTGACATCGGTCAGTGCTGCGGTGGGCGCACACAGTTGCGGTTTCGCCGAGTGACGCAGGAGGTTGCTGAAGAAATCGAGGCCAGGCTAACCAGTGAGGTCGAGCGTCTGCCGGAGGTCTATCTCTTCGGTGCCGGCCATGTCGGCCGGGCGCTGGCAACAGCCCTTGCGCCGCTGCCACTGTCGGTGACGGTCGTCGAGACGCGGCGGGAGGAACTCGCCAACCTGCCTTCCAAGACGAAGACGCGGCTCACGCCGATGCCGGAAGCACTGGTGAAGGATATTCCGGCCGGCGGCGCGGTCGTCATCCTGACGCACGACCACGCGCTGGATTTCCTCATCGCCCGCGAGGCGCTTCAGAGAACCGACCTCGCCTATACCGGCATGATCGGCTCGGCGACCAAGCGCGCCACCTTCGCAAGCTGGCTTTCCCGTGAAGGCGGCGGAGAGCGCGGCTGGATGAAGCTGCTGACGCTGCCGATCGGCGGCGCGGCGGTCAGGGACAAGCGCCCTGAGGTGATCGCCGCCATGACCGCCGCCGAGATCCTGACGGCGCTCGGCGCCTACCGCATGCGTTCGTCTTCGTAGTAGGGATCGCGTCCGTCGAGGAAACCGAGATCGCGCTTGACGCGATCGGGGGCCGCATTGAGGTCGAGCCGGGGTAGACGGCGGAAACGATCGGCGCCGCTTGCCAGCCAGCCGGCAATGCGCCGGAAAATCCGGATTCTCTGCTGCGGCCGGCCCTCTTCGATAACATGGCAGTCCATGAGATCACCTCGATAGATTGATGGTATGAGTTGCAGTTTGCCGCCAAAAATGCTGCAATTCCAATCGAACGACCGTCTGCCTGCATCAAGAGAACTTATCCATGAAACTCTCCAAACAATTCCCGCTGAATGCGCTGCGCGTCTTCGAGGCCGCTGCCCGGCTCGGAAGCTTCACCAAGGCGGGCGACGAGCTCGGCATGACACAGACGGCCGTCAGCTACCAGATCAAGCTTTTGGAGGAGAATGTCGGCGAGCCGCTCTTCCTGCGCCGTCCCCGCCAGATCGCACTGACGGAGACCGGCGAGCGGCTGGCGCCGAAGGTGACCGAAGCCTTTGCCATGCTGCACGACGCGATGGCAACGGCGCGCGACAGCGTCGAAGGCACGCTCGCGATCAGTTCGACCCATACCTTCGCCTCGAAATGGCTGGCGCCGCGCCTCGGCTCCTTCCACTTGAAGCATCCGGCAATCGCGGTGCGCTTTCAGGCGAGCTCTGACATCATCGACTTCGCCCGCGAGCAGATCGACGTCGGCATCCGCTGGGGCGACGGCAACTGGCCGGGGCTGACGCTGCACCGGCTGATGGGTCTGGAGTTCACGCCGATGCTGAGCCCGAAGCTGGCGGAGACGGCAGGCGGCATCAGGGAGCCGCGCGATCTCCTGAAGTTCGATCTCTTCGACGCCGGCGACATCTGGTGGAAACAATGGTTCGAGGCAGCCGGCGTCACCGAGACGGATCTCGATCGGCGCCCGCGCAACCAGCTCGGCTCGCAGGCAGTGGAAGCTGACGCGGCAATCGCCGGCCATGGCGTCGCCATCCTTCATCCTTCCTTCTATGCCGCCGAGATCGCGCTCGGCCGGCTCTATCAGCCCTTCGAACTGACCCGCAGCGACGGCAAGGCCTACTGGCTCGTCTACCCCGAAAACCGTCGCAACGTGCCGAAGATCAAGGCTTTCCGCAACTGGATCCTTGAGGAGATGAAGGCAGCCGGAAATTAGAGCATCGCACGCCGGACCCGTTTCATGAGCTGGGTCCGGTCCTGCGGTCCCGCCTTCAATATCCCATCTCCGGCGCGTAGAAACAGCGCGGCGTATCCTCGTTCGGGAACAGACAGAGATGATAGTCGTTGTCACCGGATTGCATCGCCTTCGTCATCGGCAGCAGGAAGACATGAGCATGCGTGACCATCCGGTGGTCGCCCGGCAGCAGCGTCACACGATATCCGCCTGGCGTCACTGCCACGCTTTTCGATGGGATCATCTGGCAATCGCCATTATGACTGTCGCCGTTACAACAATAGGGGTCGTAACTCCACCCCGAGGGTGCGTCGTGAGCCGTCGCCAACGACGCATAGGCAATCATCACACACGTCAGAATACTGCGCATCGGCATCTTCTCCGTCGATGAATGCGCCGCCGATGATCTAACAGTTCTTATTTTATTCCGGCGGCCTGCAAAAATAACTGTAATCGAGTCGTCGCAGTTCAAGATCTGCTGAATTAGCAGATTCAGTATAAGTCAGAGATAATGCACAGCCTTCTCGGCAGCTTTTAGGCACGCGACAGAAGATCGGTGATCCGACCGCGATCGGTAACTTCGGCAAAACGGCCGAAGATCTCGACGGGCGCGGCGATTCTGCCATTGCTCCTTGGCCGCGCCGGTCGTTGCGCGTGTGCAGTTCTTCAATCTCCTCTTCCCTCCCCGCCAAAATTTCCGCAATGTCGCGAGTCGGAGGAAGATAGGGGAACTCGATGTATGAATATGCCATAGCATGGGAATGGCTCGCCTTCGCGGCGCGTTGGTTCCATGTCATTACCGCGATCGCCTGGATCGGATCGTCCTTCTATTTCATCGCGCTCGATCTCGGACTGGTGAAGCGCCCACATCTGCCAGCCGGCGCCTATGGCGAGGAATGGCAGGTCCATGGCGGCGGCTTCTATCATATCCAGAAATATCTGGTGGCGCCCGCCCAGATGCCGGAGCACCTGACCTGGTTTAAATACGAGAGCTATTTCACCTGGATTTCCGGTTTTTTGATGCTGTGTATCGTTTATTACGGAGGCGCCGACCTCTTCCTGATCGACCGGCACGTGCTCGATATCAGCCCGCCCGTCGCGATCCTGATCTCACTGGCATCGCTTGCCCTCGGCTGGGTCGCCTACGATCTGCTCTGCAAGTCGCCGCTTGGGCGGAACACCTGGGGACTGATGGCGGTGCTCTACGTCGTGCTCGTCTTCATGGCCTGGGGCTATACGCAGCTTTTCACCGGCCGTGCCGCCTTCCTGCATCTCGGCGCCTTCACCGCGACGATCATGTCGGCCAACGTCTTCATGATCATTATTCCGAACCAGAAGATCGTCGTCGCCGACCTCATCGCCGGACGGGTTCCCGATCCCAAATACGGACAGGTCGCCAAGCAGCGTTCGCTGCACAACAACTACCTGACGCTGCCCGTCATCTTCTTCATGCTGTCGAACCATTATCCGCTCTCCTTCGGCACGCAGTTCAACTGGGTGATCGCCGCTTTGGTCTTCCTGATGGGCGTCACCATCCGCCACTGGTTCAACACGACGCATGCGAGGAAAGGCCGGCCGACCTGGACCTGGATCGTCACCGTCATCCTCTTTATCCTGATCATGTGGCTTTCGACCGTGCCGAAGCTGCTGACCGGCGAAACGGATGCGGCAGCCGTTGCACCCGCCTTCCAGCAATTTGCCGGCGATCCGCATTTCCCCGCCGTCAAGCAGCTGGTCTCGACGCGCTGTTCCATGTGCCACGCGGCCGAGCCGGTTTATGAGGGTATCGTGCGGCCGCCGAAGGGCGTGATGCTCGAAAACGACGCTGGTATCGCCGCCCATGCCCGCGAGATCTATATACAGGCGGGCCGCAGCCATGCCATGCCACCCGGCAACATCACCGATATTACGCCGGACGAGCGCAAGCTGCTCGTCGCATGGTTCGAGAGCGCAGTCGAAGGCAAGAAACAATGACGACGACACTCCTGCGCGGCCGCCTGCTTTCCTTCCGGCGCGCGCCGCTAAGCCTCGCCGACAGCCAAAGCTATCTTTACGAAGAGGATGGTGGCCTGCTGATCGAAGACGGATTGATCGCGGCGGTGGCCCCCTATGCCGAGATCAAGGCAAAGGCAGCCGCGGACACGGCCGAGATCGACCACCGCCCGCATCTGATCATGCCGGGCTTCATCGACATGCACCTGCATTTTCCGCAGATGCAGGTGATCGCCTCCTACGCTGCCAACCTGCTCGAATGGCTGAACACCTACACCTTTCCAGAGGAATGCCGTTTCGTCGAAAGTACCCATGCTGAAAGGATCGCCACGCATTTCTACGACGAACTGATCCGCCACGGGACGACCACGGCGGTCGCCTATTGCTCCGTGCACAAGACCTCGGCCGACGCCTTCTTCGCCGAGGCGATGAGGCGCAACATGCGCATGGTCGGCGGCAAGGTGATGATGGACCGCAACGCCCCGCAGGGCCTGCTCGACACGCCCGAGATGGGCTATGACGAGACCCGACAGGTGATATCGGACTGGCACGGCAAGGGCCGCAACCACGTCGCCATCACCCCGCGCTTCGCCATCACCTCGACACCGGCGCAGATGGAAGCGACGTCAGCCCTTGCCCGCGAATTTCCCGACCTGTACATCCAGACGCATCTTTCGGAAAATCACGCCGAGATCAAATTCACCTGCGAGCTCTATCCCGACGCGATCGACTATACCGACATCTACGCCCGCTATGGCCTGCTCGGGCCGAAAAGCCTCTTCGGCCACGCCATCCACCTGTCCGAGCGTGAGGCCGATGTCATGAGCGAGGCAGGCGCCGTCGCCGTGCACTGCCCGACCTCGAACCTCTTCCTCGGCTCAGGCCTGTTTCCGCTGAAGGCGCTGGCGCGGCGGGAAAAGCCGGTTCGCATCGGCATGGCGACCGACATCGGCGGCGGTTCCAGCTATTCGATGCTGCGGACGATGGATGAGGCCTACAAGATCCAGCAGTTGCTCGGCGAACGGCTGAACCCGCTGGAAAGCTTCTATCTGATGACCCGCGGCAATGCCGAGGCGCTGTCGCTGGCGGACCGGATCGGTACGCTGGAACCCGGCACAGAGGCCGATCTCGTCGTTCTCGATGCAGCGGCGACACCCGCCATGGCGCTGAAGATGGAAGTGGTGAAGACGCTGCCCGAGGAACTCTTCCTGCTGCAGACGATGGGCGACGATCGGGCGATCGCCGAGACCTATGTGGCCGGTGTTGCGTTAAAGGCGCAGCTTTGCTGACACGCCTGTTACTCTCGGATTCGAACCGCGAAATGCAGCCGGCGCGGCCCCAATTTCCCGTAACGCTCCGGCGAAATTCATGTTATGGCCCATGGCTGCATTCAAATGTGAAGGTTCAATTCATGGCCACGCCGCTCACCATCGCCGACCTGAAAAAGCTCGCACAGCGCCGTGTGCCGAAGATGTTTTTCGACTATGCGGATTCGGGCGCCTGGACGGAATCGACCTATGCAGCCAACGAGAGCGATTTCAGCCACATCAAGCTGCGCCAGCGGGTGATGGTCGACATGACCGACCGCACGCTGGCAACGACGATGATCGGCCAGAAAGTGTCGATGCCGGTGGCCCTGGCGCCAACCGGCCTGACCGGCATGCAGCATGCCGACGGCGAGATGCTGGCGGCACGTGCCGCCGAGGAGTTTGGCGTTCCCTTCACGCTTTCGACGATGAGCATCTGCTCGATCGAGGACGTGGCGTCAGCGACGGCGCGCCCTTTCTGGTTCCAGCTCTATGTGATGAGGGACAAGGATTTCGTCCTCAACCTCATCAATCGCGCTAAGGCGGCCGGATGCTCGGCGCTGGTGCTGACCGCCGATCTGCAGATCCTCGGCCAGCGGCATAAGGACCTGCGCAACGGCCTGTCGGCACCGCCGAAATTCACGGCGAAACATGTCTGGCAGATGGCGACCCGGCCTTTCTGGTGCCTGGATATGCTGCAGACCAAGCGCCGCAGCTTCGGCAATATCGTCGGCCATGCGAAGAATGTCTCCAATATTGCCTCGCTCGCCGCATGGACGCACGAGCAGTTCGACCCGCGGCTGTCCTGGGCCGATGTCGCCTGGATCAAGGAACAATGGGGCGGCCCGCTGATCATCAAGGGCATACTCGATCCGGAGGATGCGAAGGCGGCCGCCGACACCGGCGCCGATGCGATCGTCGTCTCCAATCATGGCGGCCGTCAGCTTGACGGCGCCCCCTCATCGATCAGCATGCTGCCGAAGATCGTCGATGCCGTCGGCGACGGTATCGAGGTCCATCTCGACGGCGGCATCCGCTCCGGCCAGGACGTGCTGAAGGCCGTGGCGCTCGGCGCCAAGGGCACCTACATTGGCCGCCCCTTCCTTTATGGTCTCGGCGCCATGGGCAAGGAAGGCGTATCGCTGGCGCTCGGCATTATCCGCAAGGAGATGGACATCACCATGGCACTCTGCGGCAAGCGCGACATCAATGACGTGAATTCGTCGATCATCGACGGGCGGCAGTGACCTGCTTGAGAAGCCAGCCTAGAAGAGTAACGATCCAGCCATCAAACAATCGACCGCATGCGATTCAGCATAGCGGCAGGCTGTCGCTTGCATCGAGCAGAAGGATCGCGAAAATCACGAGACAGGCGGCGAGTGCAAAACGCTGCCGCCAGACGATGCGGCGCGATCCGGCAATCCGCTTCTCCAGGCCAATCGGCGTCTTTTCAGGCTTGCGAAGCTGCATCCTGGACAGCAGGTCGTCGACGGCGGCAAGACCGGCGGCCTCGGTCTCGTGGCTCGACGCGAGACGAAACAGCAGCGCATCGAAGAGAAGATGGACCGCCAGCGCAAGGACAATCACGCAGCAAACGAGCATCGAAAGCCAGCCGAGCGATGGAGCGAAGCCTCGATATCCCGCGATAATTGGGCCGACAATCAGTGGCAGCAGCGCTATCAGCCCGCAGACGATCGAATTGCGGCCGAGATTTCGCGCTGCCGCCAAGGCCGCGGCATTCCACTGCGTCATTGCAAGCCCTCCGTCACGGCGTGGATACTTTCTGCGGGCAGATGAATACGCCGCCCCGCCCGTTCGATCAGCCGCACTGCTTCGGCTGGATCTTCGCAACGTCGGCTGATGAGCAGCCAACCCACGATGACGCAGGCGCTCCGCTGGAAGCCCAACGCACAGCAGACGAGAACCGGTCCCTGCTGGCGCGCAATCTCGATGAGGTTTGCCGCGGCGAGCGCCTGGATCTTGTTGATGGCTGTAAGATCAAGGGTCGGAAAGCTGCACCAGCGCGCGAGCGTCCCGCTCGGGCGCTGAAGTTCGCCGGTCATGTCGATCACCGTGGCAAAACGGTTGGCCTCGTGGCGACGCGGAAAACGACCGAGATGGACGCCGTCGGCGATCGCCACAGAAGCCGGCATTCTCCGGGTCCAGAGCCGAATATTGATGAGAGCGCCGAGCCGGTAAGGTGCCAGCAGCCAGCGGCCGGCAAGCGTTGCCCGGCCATCGACGCGTTTCTGGAATATCTGCGGGCCGGCGCCGAAATATCCGAGTGCGACGATCGCCAGCGCAACAGCCGGCCAGAGCAACAACAGGGCTGCCGCCGATAGAGGAGTGAAGAGCGCCGCAAGGCCGAGAAATGCGACGGCACCACATAGATAATAGATGCCGAGACGGCGCGACTTTGGATCGCCGCTCATCGCAAAATTCGCAAGAGGCGAACCGGCATCGCGCGGAAAAAGCCAGGCGGCAAAAAAGCCGAGCAGCATGCCGGTCGGTATGTCGATGACGTGATGCTGCCACGTGGTCAGCACGGAGGCACCGATCAGGAAGCACCAGAGGTGCCAGAGGAAGCGTGCCTTGTGCGGCAACCGGCCGCGCAGATGGTCCCAGATCACCACCAGGAGCGCGATATGCAGCGACGGCGCCTGGTTGAACGGCTTATCGAAGCCGCCGAGCACGGCAAACATGAAACCAGGCAGGCCGCTCGTTGCCGGCCGCACGAAGGTCGCTTCGAGCGGAAACGCGACAAAGCAGGCGACGGCTATTATCTGGATCGTTAGATAACGCCTCGCCAGCCTATCCGCATCGCGCGGCGTCGTGTTGATGAACAGGCAGAGTGCATAGAATAGATTGATCGACCAATAGGGAATGATCGTCCACCCGAGGAAAGGAATGGCGCTTTCCCATGCGAAGGCGACGTTCGGCACGTCAGCGCGCTGCGAAGCCAGCCAATTGGCGCCGCCATAGCTGAGATAGAAGAACGGCGCAAGGAAGGCGAGCCAGAGCGCCGCCCGCTTCGGGACCGGTGTTCCCTGGGAAAAAGTAGAACGTGCCTTCTCCACCCTTTGCCCTCAAACTCTCTCGGCCAGCGAGACCGTGAAAATGCCCCACTGGTCGATGCGCTGTTCGATCTTGCGGAAACCGGCTGTCGCGACCAACTGGTCCATTTCCTCTTGCGTCCGCCGCCGCATCACCCATGCCTCGCCGCCGCGATGAGAGGTCAGGGCGCGGGCGATCATCTCCAGTTGCGGATGCCATGGCTGGTTGGTGTAGACCAGCAGGCCACCGGGCCGCATCGCGCGGGCGATCCCGCCGAGCGAAGCGGCGATCATCGCATTGTCGGAAAACAGCTCGTAAAGGCCGGAGACAATCGCGAGATCCGGCGCCGGTGTGATTGCAGCCAGCCCTTCGCCGTCAAAGGCATCCTGCTGACGGAAACTGACGAAATCGCCCAGTCCCCGCGCGGCGATGCTGTTGCGGCCGGCATCGACGTTGACCGGGGAATAGTCCTGCAACCGCGCACTATCGGGACGCGCGGCAGCGGTCTCGATTGCATCAAGGACATAGCGGCCGTGCCCGGCCGCTATGTCGAGTATATGAGTACTGCGGCCGGCTGCTTTCAGGTGCAGCAGCCCGCGGTCGATTAGTTCCTGCAAATGCAGCTTGCGCTGCCTGATGCCGCGCCAGCCGATCGCCTCGAGGAACACCTTGTCGATCAACCGCCCGCCGGGACCGAGCCCGCGCGGCCTGTTCTCGTAGACGTAATCGAGCGTCGAGCCGGAATCAAAACCGGTCTTGACCCCGGTCTTTATGCCTTCGGACACCAGCGCGCCGAGCCTGATGTTGAGACGGCTGAGCGCCCAGTAGATGCCGCGTGGAGATGTGGCATCCAGAGGGCTCGCAAGCCGGTCGGCCTCATCCTTGGTATAGCCCTGGATATGGGCGGTGCGAAGGTCGACAGGCGCCCGAGGCTCGGCGAAACGTGCATCGATAAAACGGCGGATCTCGGCGAGCGCAATTGCGCGGTCCTTTTCGCCAAGCGTGTCATGGTAGAAGCCGGCAAGCACATGCCGTTCCTTGATTCGGCTGCCGAGGTTTTCGTAGAACCGGTGCTGCGGTGCCTGTCGCACCACCCAGTCGCTCCCCGAGATCAGCATTTGGGTTGGAACCGTAATGGCGCGGGCGTCGCCGACGACGCGGGCCGCCGCCTCATAGAGCTGCAACAGGATGTTGGAGGCAATCGGCCGGGAGATCAATGGGTCGGATTCATACGAGGCGATCCGCTCGGGATCATGCGTCAGAAACCTCGCCTTGACATAGGAGTTAACGAAGAATGTCCCCTTGAGCTTTTCCCAGAGCGCAACGCCTTCCTTGGCAAAAGGCACGTAGAGTTTGACGCTGAAGGCTGGGGAGGCCAGCACGAGCGCACGGATTGGCGGCGCATAGTCGTGCACCCAGGTGGTGGCCAGAACCGCGCCGACGCTCTGTGCAATGACGGCGATGTCTTCGACTGAAACACCGCTTGTCTCGCTGACATGGCGAACGAAGCAATCAAGATCATGCGCCGAGGCCGCAAAGGATGGCGAATAGCCGCGCTCTCCCGGTGAACGCCCTTGGCCGCGTGCATCCCAGGCGTAGAAGGAAAAATCATCGAGGCCGAGCTCGGTGGCGAGATGGGCGACGCGGCCGCCATGCTCGTGGCCGCGATGGAGAAGAATGACTGCGCCCTTCGGGGAAGCCCCGGTCGCGGGCCACATCCGGTAAAACAGTCGAGTACCGTCATGCGAAGCGAATTCGGATTCACGCATTGGTCTGGCCGTCGAGGACGGTTGCTCGCTATCGGCAGTTTGCAGCACGGTCTTCTCCAATTCTGATAGGTGGATAGATTTCATCCATTGGCGAGCACAGTGATTTGCTTTCATTGCAAAAGTCTAGTTGCAAATGTAAGTCCTATGCGTGAACCGATATAAAGTGCGGGCTTCCTCACAGCTACGACGATCTTCACTGCCCGAGCCGAGATAGACTGATCAAACGCCACGATATTCCACTGAGGTCGCATGTCTGTTTATCAATTGAAGTCCCGGTTTCAGAATATTCTTCGCCCTCTCGTGCGCTCCCTCGCGGCGCGAGGCGTCACCGCCAATCAGGTGACTTCAGTTGCCGCCGCCGTCTCGGTTGCATTGGGCCTTTTTCTGAGCGTCGCCCGGCTTCCGCATTGGTTCCTGCTGGTGCCTATATGGTTTCTCCTGCGCATGGGCCTCAACGCCATTGACGGCATGCTTGCGCGCGAACATGGGCAGAAGAGCATTTTAGGCGCGTATCTGAACGAGATCGGTGATGTCGTGTCGGATGTCGCCCTGTATTTGCCGTTCGCGCTCATCGATCCGAACGGCTTGATGCCGGCGATATCAGTCATATTCCTCTCGGCGCTGACGGAATTTACCGGCGTTCTGGGTCAAACGGTCGGCGCAAGCCGCCGTTACGACGGGCCGCTGGGCAAAAGCGACCGTGCGGTGCTTTTCGGCGCGCTCGGCACCTTTGTCGCGGTCGGTGGGACGTTTGCAGCATGGACATCGTGGCTTTGGGCGGTGGTGGCTCTACTTCTCATATGGACGATCATCAACCGCATCAGCGCCGGTATTCGCGAGGCCCACACAGCCACCCGGTAGCGAGCGGAGCCGATCTGCCGCCGCTTCACTGCCGCCAGCCGGAGCTCATGAAATGTCTCGATTGATCGACCCTGCCTTCCTCCTTCAACTGCATGTTAAACATAGGTTGCATTTTTAGCGCTGCACCTTGAAAGCACCAAAGCGGTGCTTTATGTTTTATTTCATGGCGAACACAGGCAAGACACCCCACCCATCGCTACTGCGCTACACGCTGGCGCCTGATGATTCTGCCCGGCAGGCGCTGGACGATACTGTTGCCGCCTATCGGAGGATGATCGACATCCTCAGTGAACTCATCCACGACAGGGCGGGCGCCAATCTCGTCGTCCTGCATGAGCTTGCCTATGAAACAGTCCGCGAGCAGACAAGCTTGCCAGCACGGCTGGTGACACTCGGCCTCCGCGATTTCGCCGCCAATCGCGGCGTGAGCGCCGATCCGCCATATCTGCCGCTCGATGACAAGCTCTTCGCCATCAAAGGGCCCTCGGACCTGACGATCGCCACAGTGCACGGACGCGTTGCCGTGCCCTACGATGTCGCGGGTTATTCACGGGGATGGGAGAGTATTTTTCCGGCCTACCTCGTTGCGGGCCGGGATCGCTACGAGATTCACATCGGCGTCACGCCGAATTCCGCTCCGATGGAGGAAAACATGACGAACGAAGGCATTCTCTCACGCATGGGTCGCCTGATCGCGGGTATCGCGAATGCGGCGATCGACAAGGCGGAAGGCGTAAACAAGATCGCCGTCATCGAACAGGCGATCCGCGAGATCGATGCGGCAGCGGAAGACGCCCGCACCGATCTCGGCAAGGCTCGCGCGGAGGAATACCGCATCCAGAGCCGCCGGGACGAAATCGTCGAAGACATGAACGCGCTCGACTCCAAGATCCGCCTCGCCGTCTCGTCTCAGCGGGATGACCTGGCAAAGGCCGGCGTTGCCCGCCAGATCGATCTCGAATCCCAAATCGCAGCGCTCGACAAGGCGCTGGCCGATGCCAGGGAACAGGTGGACGAAGGCCAGAAAGCCCTGCAGGCCGTGCTCGCCACGCGCCGCGAGGCGGATGCTCGCCTTGCCGATTTCAAGCGCAGCATCGCAAGGCATCCCGAGCACGCTACCGGCCAAAGCCAGCCGGCACCGGGTCCGGACGCCGCCCGCGCTGCCGCAGCGGTCTCGCGGCTGACCGGGGTTCCCGCTGGCGAGCATGCCCATAGTTCCGAACTGGACGAACTCGACCGGTTGCACCGCGAACAGGCAATCGAAGCCCGCCTCGCCCGCTTCAAAGCGGATAACCGGTAGCGCCGATGGAGCTCCTTTTCTCACCGGAATGTGCGCCCTTCGCCATCGCCGCAACTATCCTTGTCGGCCTGACCGCGATCGAGATGCTCGCGATGGTCATGGGCTTTTCGATGACGGAATTTCTGGGAAAGCCGGAGGTTCATGGCCATGACGGCATCCTGGCTTACCTTTCCTGGCTCAATCTCGGCGGTGTTCCCCTGCTGATTCTCATGATGCTGACGCTCGGCTTGTTCGCGATGACGGGCTTTGCGTTGCAGGCCGTCGCCAACGCCTTCTGGGCGCCACTGCCAAGCTTGATAGCCGTCATACCTGCCGCGCTGGCAACCATCCCCATGGTCAGGGCATCGAGCAGAACCGTGGCGCGTATCGTACCGCACGACGAGACCTATGCGGTCGATCTCGACGCCCTGCTCGGCCGGACCGCCGAGGTTTCGATCGGCCCGCTCGATCAGGGGCTGCCAGGCCGCGTCCGCGTCAAGGATCAGCATGGAAACTGGCATGTGCTTCGAGCCCGAGCCGCCAAGGGCGAAGGTCCCCTCGCGATCGGCGCTTCGATACTTCTCGTCGATCACAAGGCAAATGTGTTTATCGCCATTCCCGCGCCGGTTGACCCCGCCGATGCGGACAATCACTCTTTGAGGGAGCAGCAATGATGTACGACGTTATTCTACCAGCCGGCATTGGGATTGTTCTGATCTTCGGCATCGGTTTTGTCCTCGCCTCGCTTTACACGCGCTCCAGCCGCGACGAGGCCTATGTGCGCACCGGTCTCGGCGGCCAGAAGGTCGTGCTCGACGGCGGTTCGGTCGTCCTGCCGATCTTCCACTCGACCGCTCGGGTCAATCTGAAGACACTGCGGCTCGAGGTTCGCCGCGGCGAAGGCGATGCATTGATCACCAAGGACCGCATGCGCGTCGATATCGGCGCCGAGTTCTATGTACGCGTGAAACCCGATGCCTCCTCAATTGCGCTTGCAGCTCAGACACTCGGCAACCGCACCAACGACGCCGAGGCTCTGCGCATCCTGATCGAGGCGAAATTCGTCGACGGCCTTCGCTCGGTGGCCGCGACGATGAATCTCGACGCGCTGCAGGAACAGCGCATGGATTTCGTCAAGGCCGTGCAAGAAGCTGTCGGCGCCGATCTTCAGTCGAACGGCCTCGAACTCGAATCCGTGTCGCTGACACGCCTCGACCAGACCGACATCAAGCATTTCAACGCCAACAACTTCTTCGACGCGCAGGGCCTCGCGGCATTGACCCGCATCACCGAGGGACGCAAGAAGGAGCGAAACGAGATCGTTCGCGACACCGAAGTCGCCATCGCCCAGAAGGATCTCGAGGCCCGTCAGCAATCGCTGACCATCGAGCGGACCAAGCGGGAAGCCGAACTCAGCCAGGAACGGGACATCGCCAACAAATCCGCGGCGACACGCGCCGAAACCGCGCAGCAGGAGCAGGCCGCAAAACGCGCCGAGGAGGAAGCCCGAATCGCTTCCGAACAGGCGATCGCCGAACGCGAGGCATCTGCCAAACAGGCTCGCGAAAGCGCCAACATCGACGCCGCCCGTGCCGTCCAGCAACGCGAAACCGAAGCCAAGCGTGACCTCCAGATCGTGGCACAGGAGAGCGCGATCGCCGTTGCCAACAAGAGCCGTGAAGAATCCGAGGCGAAGGCGGCGGCTGAAACGGCCCGCGCGCTGGCGATAGCAGCAGAAGAAAAGGTCGGCACCGCCAAGGCGATCGAGATTGCCGAACGCGAAAAGCAGATTGCCGTGATCGATGCGCGCAAGAAAGCCGAGACGGAAGCGACTGCCGTCACCGTCGGCGCCGAGGCCGAAAAACAGGCGGCAAGCGACCAGGCCGAAGCCATCAAGACGCTCGCAACCGCCGAGGCGGATGCGGCGATCATCAAGGCCAAGGGCATTCTCGAAACCGGCAAGGCCGCGGCCGAGAGCGAGGCATTGCTCAACGACGCGCGCAACAAGCTGAGCTCTGCTATCATCGAGTTCGAGATCACCCGCGAACGGATCCGCATCATTCCGCAGGCGCTCGCCGAAGCGGTCAAGCCGATCGAGAAAATCTCCGATATCAGGATATTCGACACCGGCGGCATGCTCGGTCGCGGAAATGGAGCGACCGGCGGAAACGGTATCGGGCTTGGCGAAGGACTGGCCGGCCAGCTCCTCTCCTACCAGGCGAACAAACCGATTCTCGACAAATTGATGAAGGAAGCCGGCTTCGAGGGCGACGATGCCATCTCATCCCTTCTGGGAAATCTCGATGGAGCAAAACCGGCAAGACCGGCAACGCCCGCCCCGGCAAAGCCGGCAATACCGGCCGCAGCCCCGACACAAACGATCATCCCTCCGGCGCCGAAGCCGGCACCAAAGAAGGACTGATCGCCGCGCAAGCGGGTCTGGACTAGAACAGGATGATTTTAGGCCGGTTCGGCCTAAAATCTGAATTCTGTTCTAAATTAAATAGTTAGAGCATGATGTCGCCTGAAAACTGCTCACAATTTTCGGCATCATGCTCTATCTCACCCAACCCATTGCCAGCGCGCTCGCCCAGTCGGCACGGCCCCTTTCGGCGGCCAGTGCCGACATCGCCATATGGTCGTAGACGACGGTTCGGAACTGCCACGTCCATCCGCCCGCCGTCTTTTCCAGAATGGCGTAGCTCGGCAGCGGATGGCCAGCCTCCACCTTGTGGTAATAGGGCAGTTCGTCGTCATAGGCCGGGCATCCGACGCTGCCGGGATTGACGATGAGGCGGCCATCGGAAAGCCGCACGGCGCGGGGAATGTGGCTATGGCCGCAGAGGATCAGCGGCAGGTCGATGCCTTCGGCCAGCGCCTCGATCGCTTCGATCGGCTTCAGGAAGACGAAGCCCTCCGGCGAAACCGATTCCATCCAGTAGACATTGTCGTCCTTCGGCGTCGCGTGGCAGAGATAGACCTCGCCGCGATAGACGATATCGAATGGCAGGCCGCGCAGCCAGTCGAGATGAGGTGGCGTCAATTGCCGATGGGCGGCGGCATCCGAAGCATGCATAGCCGCCGGATCCTGTTCGATCAGGTAGCGGTCGTGATTGCCGCGGACCGACGTCAGGCCGAGCGGCATCAGCAAGTCTGCCGTCCTGCCGGCCTCGAGCGGGCCGCTGAAGAAATCGCCGAGATTGACGATCTCCTCGACGCCTTGCGCGCGAATATCAGCAAGCACTGCCTCGAGCGCCAGATGATTTCCGTGGATATCGGCAATTGCTGCAAACCGCATTTTCTAGCTCCCTCGGTAAGTAGAATAACCATAGGGCGATATCAGCAACGGCACATGATAGTGCGCCGTGACGTCGGCAATGCCGAAGCGGATCGGCACGAGATCGAGGAAGGCGGGATGTGGCAGCGGCGTGCCGCTGGCCCTCAGATAATCGCCGGCATGGAAGACCAGTTCGTAGGTACCGGCTCGAAAATTTTCACCAATAAGGATAGGGCCGCCATCAACCCGGCCGTCGGCATTGGTCTCCACCGTCTTCAGATGCCTGCGAATCTCGCCGTCGAGCTGGAAAAGATCGATCCTCAAGCCTTCGGCCGGCTTGCCGAGAGCGGTGTCGAGAACATGCGTGGTCAGTCCGGTCATGGGGCTGGCTCTTCGATGATATAGGGGGTTTCGAAAAAGAATTCTTCCAGATTGTTGCCCGGTCCGTCGCGGTCGACGACCAGGAAATCTGAGGCTTGGCCAAGCGCCATCAGCGGATGATGCCAGACGTTGCGGCGATAGTTCACCCCCTGGTCGCCGCGCGCAAGAAACACCTGCGGCCTGCCCGGGCGGCCGTTCTCATCCTCGGAGACGACGACGAGAAAAGGACGGCCCGAGACCGGCGAGAAACTCTGGCTGCCGAAAGGATGGCGCTCCATCATGGTGACTTCATAGGGGAAGCTACGCGGCTGGCCGCGAAAGAGGTTGATGACGACGCGCGCATCCTCGCCCGTCGCCTCAGTGGCGGCGAGCGCATGGAAACGCTCCGTTGTGCCGCCATTGATGAGCCGCATTGCGGCCGGATCGGCCTCGATCACCTCGCCGAAGGGAGCAAAGGTGGATCGGGTGAGCGGGCGGATGTCGAGAAAATCGGGCATGACTTCACTCGCCTTGCGCATGCCAGTGACGGATGGCATCGATCGCGGAGAGAAGCTCCGGCAGTGTGCGATACGTCGCCTCCCAGATCTCGGAGGGATCGAGATCGAAGAGATCGTCGAGGATACGGTTGCCCGTGCCGCAGATTTTCGTCCACCGCAAGTCGGGATGCTCGGTCGCAAATTCCGGATGTGTCACCAGCAGGCGGGACGCCGCCGCACCGATGGTGAAGTGGCAGAAGACAACCGCCTTGAAGGTGAGCTTGTCCCCGGTAAACGCAGCCTCATCCATTCCGCCGACGAAGGTCAGCGCTTCGGATGCCGCCTCATACATCTCATTGAGATAGTCGATCGCTCGCCGCTCTTTCATTCAGCCTCCGGCAGCATCGATGTCAGGCGCAGCAGCGCGATCCGCTCGACTTGCGCGGCCGCGGTCGCCAATTCTTCGTCTCGGCCATTGCCGATCCGCGCTTCGAACGCCGACAGGATGTCGTCCTTTGTAAGCCCCTTGACGGCGATGATGAAGGGAAAGCCGAATTTTTCGACATAGGCCGAATTGAGTTCGGTGAAGCGGGCATGTTCGGCCGGGTTCAGGCGGTCGAGACCGGCGCCGGACTGCTCCTTCCGGCTGTCTTCCGTGAGATCGCCAGAGATGGCAAGGCGCCCGGCAAGATCGGGATGGGCGCAGAGCACCCCGAGACGCTCCTGCGGGCTTGCCGCCCGGAAGATGGCGGCAAGGGCCGCATGCACACCGGCTGCCGCCAGTGGCTCCGTCACGTGGCCGGCGTCATAGGCGCGCTCGGCGATGAAAGGGGAATGTTCAAAGACGCCGCCGAAGCGGGAGACGAAATCCTCGCGCGACATCATCACAGCGCTTCCGGCTGATGGTGCTTGTGCCAGTGCTCGGCGATCTCGATGCGGCGCGGAATCCAGACTTTGTCGTGCTTCAGTACATATTCGATGAAGCGCTTCAACGCCGCCGCCCGGCCCGGGCGCCCGACGAGGCGGCAATGCAGGCCGACCGACATCATCCTCGGGCTGCCCGCCTTGCCTTCCTCGTAAAGCGTGTCGAAGGCGTCCTTTAGATAGGTGAAGAACTGATCGCCGGCATTGAAGCCCTGCGGCGTGGCAAAACGCATGTCGTTGGTTTCGAGCGTATAGGGGATGATCAGGAAGGGTTTCCCGTCGACGCCCTTCACCCAGTAAGGCAGGTCGTCGGCATAGGAATCGGAGGAATAGAGGAAACCGCCCTCCTCCTGCACCAGCCGAAGCGTATTGTCGGAAGGCTTGCCCTGATACATGCCATAGGGCCGCTCACCGGTAAGTTCGGTATGCAGGCGCACCGCTTCGAGGATATGCTTGCGCTCCAGATCCTCGGGAAAATCCTTGTATTCCAGCCAACGGTAGCCGTGGCTGGCGATCTCCCAACCGGCCTCCTTCATCGCGGCGACGGCCTCGGGGTTGCGGGCCATCGCCAGCGTCACGCCGTAGACGGTCGCTTGCACGTTGAGATCGGTGAACATCCGCCAAAGCCGCCAGAAGCCAGCACGCGAACCATATTCGTAGATCGATTCCATGTTGAGGTTGCGCTGTCCCGGCCAGGCAGCCGCGCCGACGATCTCCGACAGCAGGTTTTCGGAGGCCGCATCGCCGTCGAGGATCGAGCTTTCGCCGCCTTCCTCGTAGTTGATGACGAACTGCACGGCGACACGCGCCTCGTCCGGCCATTTCGGATCGGGCGTCAGGCGCCCATAGCCGACAAGATTGCGCGGATAAGTCTCGGATACCATTAAATCACCCTCTGAAAAGACAGAGGAAACGGTAGCATCCGTAGCAGGAATGTCGAGCCGGAAACTGCGCAACGGAGTTCTGTCCGAACGCCGGCGCTCCGGCGCTAACCTTTGAGGCATTAGTTCGTCAGGCGATCCTGCGCGCGCTGACCTTACCCATCGGATGCAGCGAATGAACGCGGAAAGGGCCGCCCGTGCCCTCCTCGATCATCAGCGCCACGTTCGAAACCGTGACCGGCTCACTCAGGACAGGCTCGAAGATCGTCCGCAGCGCCGGCTCGATGCGCGGCATGTCGATCGCGTTGACGGGGCCTGTCACCGGCATATGAAAGCGGAACTCTTCCATCACATAGGGATTGCCCCAGCGATGAAGGTTGGCAAACTGTGCCGCCGATAGCCCGTCCGGATCACTGCGTTCGATCTCGGCCTCGCTGAGCGGTGCGCGGAAACGATCGAATTCCTGCACGATCGCCGAGGCGAGATACTGGATCTGCTCGCAAGGCGTGCTCGGCAGCAAGCTGTAGAAATTGCCGAGCCGGGCGACTTCGATACGCGGAATCTGAAAGGGAACGAAGGTCCCGGAAAAACGCATCAGATCGCGCAGAAGTTGCGATTCGGACATGTCGTTGGACAGCTGAAATGGCGCTTTCAAGACGCCATGAAAACCGTAGCGCCGGGGCACGGCGGTATGGAAGGCGATCTCGTGAATACCGAGGCCACGAACTGCCGGAGGCTCCATCATATCGCCCGAAAACACGTTTCGGCCAAGCCAATTGGCGGCCACGAGCGACAACAGGTCGCTCGCCGGAGGCGTGAAGCAAATGGCATAGCGCATGCAATTTCCTCCATCAAGGAAGTAAGCGCCGTTCAGATCCGGCGCTGTCGATGCGCAAGCAGATAGGTGATTTGCATGACAGAATAACGAAACGAAGCAGCGCCTAATTCACGTTTAACGTGAAGCCGCCGCGATGTGGCTTGAAATTGCGAAGCTTTCCGGCAGCAAAAATCCGCAGTCTGCATCGTCTGCGATTGATATCGCCGCCTCCGCCAGCCGGTGGGCGAGGCCGAAGCTGACTTTGAAGCCGCCGGTCAGCGCGATCAGGCGTGGATGATCGGGATGGCGGCCGATCATCGGATCCCGGTCTATCGCCTTTGGGCGAAGCCCGGCCCAGCGCTCGACAACGGGGGCGTCGCGAAGAGATGGCACGATGCCGCGCGCCGCCTCGATCAGCATATCGAGCTGGGCATCGGTCGACGTCGGGTCGTCAAAACGATTCTCGCTGGTGCTGCCGATTGCCGCTTGCCCGCCCTCGTGCGCGACGACATAGAGCCCGTCGAGGAAGATCGTCGGCAGCGCCGGGTCGATATCGGCTTTCAATAACGCTGCCTGCCCCTTGACCGCCTGGCCGAGCGGCTGTTTCAGCCCCGGCGTCAGGACCTGCAACAACGGAAAGGACTGATGGCCGGCGGCCAGGATGCAGTGACTGAAAACGATGGTTTCGCCGTTGATTTCGGCCGTACCGCGACCGGGATCGAGGCCGGCAATCGCCGCATGCTCCTGGATGCGAACATGCTTTGCCCGCCGCAGGAAGGCGATGAGTGCTGCGATCAGCAAGCGGGGCGCAACGCGGGCGGCGAGTGTGTCGTGTACGAAGCCGCTCTCGCCGGCAGACGCCTCGATCCAACCGTCCATATCAAGACCGTCGAGCACATGCCAGTGGAAGCGGCGCTCGCCCGCCCGCCAATGGCGTTCGGCGTCCTCAAAATGGCCACGCGCTATTTTGTTGAGATGCGGCTTCGGCAGCGGGATCAGCCGTCCGGACCTGTTATACCCGGCGGAAAGCCCGGTCTCCGCTTCGAGCGCTGTGATCTCGGCTTCGAGCGAGACCAGCGCATCGAACTGGAACTGCTTCTTCTCCGACCACCGGTCCGGCATATGCGGCATCAGCGCGCCGAGCAGGCCACCACTTGCACCTTCGCCCAACCTGCCGGCGTCAGCGATTAGAGCACGGATTCCCCGGCGTTCGGCATGGACGGCCGCCCAGAGCCCCATGATGCCGCCGCCGACAATCAGCAATTCTGAGGACGATTGACCTGAGACCGGCTGAGGACTATCGGCTTTTTCCATGACAGACGTGAACCCCGATCAGATTGGCGCGGGCGCGCCGCAGCCGCTCGAATGGCGCGACGGCGATATGCCCTATTCCACCGCCTTTGGCGATCATTTTTATTGCCAGACCGATGGGCGGCTGGAATGCGGCCACGTTTTTCTCGCCGGCAACGGCCTGCCGGAGCGCTGGAATGGGCGGCAGAGATTCCAGATCGGAGAACTCGGCTTCGGCACCGGCCTGAACTTCACTGAAACCTGGCGGCAATGGAAGCTGCATCGTGCGAACGGCCAGCACCTGCATTTCATCTCCTTCGAACTCTATCCGATGCGCAGCGAAGAAATCGGCAGGGCGCTGTCGCATTGGCCGGAGATCGATGTCGAAGGCGGATCGCTGACGGCGGCTTGGCCGCAAGCGCCTGCTGGCACCGTCTCGCTGAACCTCGATTCTCAGACGACGCTCAGCGTGGTCTGCGGCCGCGCGCTCGATGGCGTTGCAGCAGCCAAACCCGGCTTCGACGCCTGGTATCTCGACGGCTTCGCCCCGTCGCGCAACAGCGATATGTGGTCGGAAGAACTGATGCGGCTCGTCTGCGAGAAAAGCGCAGTCGGCGGCACTTTCGCCACCTATGCGGCGGCCGGCTTCGTGCGCCGCAATCTCATCGCTGCAGGTTTTGCCGTCGAGCGCCGCAAGGGCTTTGCCGGCAAGCGCGAAATGCTCTGCGGCATCAAGTAAACTCGGGCAAGTGCGATCGATTCAAACGGCTGAGTTGCTAACAGTTATCACTCTGTGCGATAATAGTCCGAGAGGAACCAGTATGGCCAGCAGCGCGAATCTTGGACAGCAACTCGAAAACTATGTGAACGAACTTGTGAAATCGGGGCGTTACAACTCTCGCAGTGAAGTTCTGCGGGAAGGTGTCCGGCTTGTCGAGGAGCGGGAAAAACGGTTGATGGCGCTCGATCTGGCAATCAGCCAGGGGATCGCCGACGCGAAAGCAGGTCGCTTCAAGCCCATCAGCGATGTCGCCGCCCGCCTTGCGGCCAAATATGACGGCCGTTCGTGATCGTCCTCATCACCGCCCAGGCGGAGGCGGATCTCGAACGTATTGGCGACTATATCGCTGAGGACAATCCGCAGCGGGCGGCAAGCTTCATTCAAGAACTGCTGGAACGGTGTGAGCGTCTGGCCGAAACGCCGAACGGTTTTTCATTGGTTCCACGTTACGAACGCACCGGCGTTCGCCGCCGTCCTTACGGCAACTATTTGGTCTTTTATCGCGTTGGCGAGGATCGTATCGAGATCCTGCATATCCTCAACGGCGCCCAGGATTTCGAGAGCATCCTGTTTTCCGAAGGTTCAAATCAGTAGCTGGTGCGCTCCGGCTGCTGCTCGCTCGTTCCGAGCCACTGGCGGATTTTTTCCTCGAGCAGTTCGGGACTGATCGGCTTCGACATGTAGTCGTCCATGCCGGCATCGAGGCAGAGCTCGCGGTCGCTTTCGAGCGCATGGGCGGTGACGCCGATGATTGGCACTCGATGGCCTTGTCCCTTTTCCCGTTCGCGGATCGTCTGCGTCGCCTGATGGCCGTTCATGACGGGCATCGAGACGTCCATCATGATGATGCGCGGCGTATACCGCTCCCAGGCGGCGACCGCTTCCTCGCCATTGTCGACGACGAGGAAGGAAAGACCCGTGCCTTGCAGGATCTGCGTGAAGACGATCTGGTTGACCTCGTTGTCTTCGGCGACGAGCACGTCGACGAATTCAGCGGCCCTTTTCTGCGGCACGGGCGCCGGCCCCGGCACGACCACTTCCGTCTGCAGCCGGGCGATCTCGGCCTCGGAGGCCTGTTTGACGCGGCTGGCGCGCACCACCTCGACGACGGTGTTGCGCAGCACGTTGGCGCGCGCCGGTTTCATCAGATGCGCATGGCCGTTCAGCGCCGCGAATTCCTTCTCCGTGCCCGAAATATCCATCGACGTCAGGAAGATGATCGGCAGTTCGACGAAGCGGGAATCGGCGCGCAGCCGGCGCGCGACATCGGCGCCGTTCATATCGGGCATGTGATAATCGAGCACGACGGCATCGACGGTAATGCCGAGACCGGCCGCCGCCTCCAGGATCGCAAGCCCGGTGCCGCCGCCCTCGGCGGCAACGCCGTCGAAGCCCCAGAGAGACAGCTGCTCGGTGAGGATTCGCCGGTTCACTTCATTGTCGTCGACGACGAGGATACGCGCACCCTGCACGTTGATCGGCAACGGCTTCGGCTCAAGGCGAGCGGCAGCCACCGCAAACGGCAGGTTGATGGTGAAGACGGAGCCCTTGCCCCATTCGCTTTCGACGTTGAGATAACCGCCGAAAAGGTCGACCAGCCCGGCGGTGATCGCAAGACCGAGGCCGGTTCCTTCATGCCGCCGGGTCGACGAGGCGTCCACCTGCGAGAATTTGTCGAAGACCGATTCGAGCTTCTCCGGTGGGATGCCGATCCCGGTATCCTCGATACGGATGCACGCCATGATCTCGCCGCCGGCGGCCGGCTCGAAGCCGACATCGACGAAGACATGGCCACGCTCGGTGAACTTGACGGCATTGCCGACGAGATTGGTGACAATCTGGCGGAACCGCCCGGCGTCGCCGATCACGGCTGCGGGCAAATCGGGTGCGGCCCGCACCAGGAGTTCGATGTTCTTCTCGGCGGCGTGCGAGGACAAGAGTGTCGCCACATCCTCCACCGCTTCGGTAATATCGAAGGCGGTTTTGCGCAGTTTCATCTGCCCGGCGTCGATCTTCGAGAAGTCGAGGATGTCGTTGATGATCGTCAGCAGCGCATTGCCGGATTTGACGATAATGTCGACGAAGGTCTTCTGGCGCGTATCGAGATTGGTCTTGGCAAGCAGTTCCGCCATCCCAAGCACGCCGTTCATCGGCGTGCGGATCTCATGGCTCATATTGGCAAGGAATTCGGATTTGGCGCGATCGGCGGCTTCGGCGCGCGACAGCAACTGGCGCAGTTCCTCCTCGCGGCTCTTGAGCTCGGTGACGTCAGTGAAGAGCGCCACCCAGTGCTGCCCCTTGCTGACCGTCGCATCCATGTTTACCCATCGCTCGCCGTCGACATGGAAGACGGTGGAAATCGGCAGCCTGGCCGCGATATTGTCGCGCCAGCCCTGCAGGATTTCGGCGGCGGCATCGTGGAAATCGCCACGCGCCGCGCAAAATTCGAACATGCCAATCCAGCCCTCGCCGGTTTCGAGATAGGTGGCCGGAATCTGCAAGATGTCAGAAAGCGCCTCGTTGGACAGCTTGATAATGCCGTCCTGAACGATGGCCAGGCCCTGTGGCATGGCATGGGTCGCGTCGCGCATCATCTCGCCGAGTTGTTCCAGCGCGGCGCGGGCCTCGTGGACTTCATTTTCCCGCTCACGCACGGCCGTGATGTCGGCATAGGTGAGCAGGATCCGGTCGTTGGAGATACGGCGGCTATCGAAGATGACGGATTTGCCGCCCGCCCAGCCGAGCTCGATCGGCTCGGGCTCCTCGGTTTCGAACAGGTGCTTGCGGAAAGCGTAGATTTCCTCGGGTGTCTGCGTGCCGTCGTAGCGACCGAGCTCATAATTGCGACGGATGACGTCGATGAAGGGGCGCCCGTCAAAGGGGTCGTCGAGCGGCAGTTCCCAGATGCTGTAGAATTCGTCGTTGACGTAGAGGATCTGGTGATCGTTATCGAGGATCAGCACGCCGACCGGCAGCGAGCGCAGAATATTCTCGATATCCCGGTGCAGCACTTCTTCCTGCTTCCGCGCTTCGATCAGTGCCTTCTCCCGCTCCTTGAGCGGTGAAATGTCAGAAAAGGAGCCGACGACATAGGCTCGCCCATCCGCCGTCACGACACGCTTGACTCGCGAGATCACGGGATGGATGCGGCCATCCTTGCTCGGCATTACGCCTTCCAGCTCCTGCGACAGGTCTTGTTCCAGCGACAGCCGGTTTTCCTGGTAGATCGCCTCGCCGCCCTCCGGCCCGAACATTTCATATTCGGTCATTCCCAGCACCCGCGAGCGCTGGTGGCCGCTGAAAGTCTCATAATACTGGTTGGCATAGACGAGGTGATGTTTCTCGTCGCGCACGAAAACTGCGACCGGCAGATCCTCCATGATGGTGCGCAGCAGGTCTCGTTCGTCGACGCTCGCGTGCCAGCTCGAATCGGTAGGGGCTACGGGTTTCCCGCCGTTGCGATAGGCGGCGTTGATGACCAGAGGCCGGCCGTCTTCGGCAAAAATGCCGATCGGGTGGTCGAGCTTTTCCAGCGCCTCGCGCACGCGGGCGAAATCGCCGGCAAGGCCATGATCGTCGGCGCCCTTCCCGTCTCCAAGGGCGCGGCGTGGCGTCTCGCGCACTTCGAAGATGCCGAGCACATAGGCTCGCTCCGGCGATGGCGAAAAGCTTTCGATCTGGATACGCTCATGGCTGAGGCCGGCCGCATCAAAGCAGATGGCGTTTTCCTCTGTGCCGAACACCAGTGCGCGGCGCTCCTTGTCCTCACGATCCTCTTCTTCAGGACGGTCGAGAAGCTCGCGGCTGCGCCTGCCGATGAAATCGGAGATCTCGCGGCCGAGGAAACGGGCATAGGCCTCGTTGACGGCGATATAACGCAGCTCGCTGTTCTTCACATAGGCCGGGGTATCCAGATCAGCGATCCGGCGGCAAGCCAACTCCAGAAGTTCCCCGGCTGATTTCAAAAATATCGCTCCCGCAATGAACGAAATATCGACTACAAAAACTATAACGCCAAGGCTTTTAACAAGGTTTTAACCATAAATTTCGACAGCGGAATTTTACAAGCCGGCTCACCAAGCTGAAGATAATCCGAGATTACCAGCCCCGGCTTGCTCGAGACTGAAAGGACGCCGGCAATAATTTCTTTCGACGTTCGGATCCGTTGAAATCATGACGAAAATTTAATGCCGAAACGGCTTGTGCGGCCATTGCGCTGCCGCGATCCGGGCCGAGTCTCGGCATGGCTTTATGGAAGCCATGCCCATGAAAGGAAAATAGCATGTCCGTTCTTCATAAGACCATGGCGACGGGCCTGATCGCCCTGACCTTTGCCGGCGCCTCGCTCGCCACCGCCACCACTGCCGATGCCCGTCCACGCGATGCCTTCTGGGGCGGCCTTGCAGCCGGCGTCGTCGGTGGCGCTCTGCTGTCGGAGGCCGCCCGTCCCGCCTACCCGGTCTATCCTGCTTACCCCTATTATCGCCCCTATCCGGTCTACCGGACCTATTACCGGCCGTCCTACTGCCACCTCGAATGGCGACACGACGATTGGGGCGACCCCTACCGCGTCAAAGTCTGCACGGAATAGAAGAAATCGCATCCGGCGCCGCTTGACCTCCCGGCGGCGCCGGTCCCATGCGTCCCCGGCGCAAAGGAGGATCAGCATGCCGGAACCGCTCAAGAACCTGCTGCATGAAGCGTTGATCGCCGAAATGGCCGATCGAATCGCCGGCAATTCCCCGTCGTTCGACAAGGGCCGCTTCGTGACGCTAGCGACCGGTGGCCTTCAGGCGCTGGAACTGATGGAGCGATCGGCCCTGATCCGCGACGCGCTGTTCTCAACGCTTCCCGACAATTTCCCGGAGGCCGCCGCCATTCTGAAGGTAAGCCTCCCCTCGGAAAGCAAGCCTGGACTGACAGGCTGGATGCTGCTGCCGGTCAATCAGTTCATCGCCGCACGCGGCCTTGATCATTTCGATCTCGGCCTCGATCTCTTGAAGGCGTTGACGCCGCATTTCACTGCCGAATTCGGCATCCGCCCCTTTATCCACCGCGACCAGCAACGCTCACTCGCAATCATTTCCGGCTGGGCCGACGATCCCGACCAGCATGTGCGCCGGCTGGCGAGCGAGGGAACGCGGCCGCGCCTGCCCTGGGCGATGCGCCTGCCGCAACTCGTCAAGGATCCGGCACCGATCCTGCCCATCCTGACTGCGCTGATGGATGATCCGGAGGAATATGTACGCCGCTCCGTGGCCAACAGCCTGAACGACGTCGCCAAGGACCACCCGGACCTGGTCGCCGCTTTCGTCGCTAGTCATATCGACGGCGCCTCATCCGAACGCCGCTGGCTGCTGAAACATGCCTCGCGCACGCTGCTGAAGAAAGGCCACGCGCAGGCGCTCGCCAATTTCGGCTTCGCCGCGGCAGCTTCGCTCGAATGCGAACTGCGGATCCGCAATGCAGAGGTAACGTTCGGCGAGGGGCTGGATTTCGAAATCCGCGTGACGAATGCCGGCGAGATCCCCCAATCGCTGATGATCGACTATGCCATCCACCATATGAGGGGCGACGGTTTGCTCTCACCCAAGGTCTTCAAGTGCAAGGCGATCTTGCTCGCTCCGGGGCAAAGCCATACGATTGAGCGTCGCCACGCGATGCGGCCGATCACCACGCGGCGCTATTATCCCGGCAAGCATCGCATTACCATCATCGTCAACGGCGCAGAGACAGCATCGCAAAGCTTCGTTCTCGTCATGCCCTCAGACCCGGGCTGAGGCTTTCTTGTGCACTGCACTTGACTTTCTACGCGAACTAGCCCAAATGCGGGTCAGCTTTCACCCTTCCGGCCGCCGCGTGAGCGTGCCCCTGCTGAAAAATACAGACGCAGGAAGAAGGGACAAAAGCGCATTTCGATAGAGCGCCGCACTCCCCATGAGCGGCCAGAAGCGCTGGAAAGCTTTTTCCAACTCACAAGTTCCCACTTCACGCGGGGTTCTTGACGCCAGAATGAAACCGGATCGCATGGTGCGTTCCGGCGATAGTCATTGTGGCGCCCCGAAAGGTTATACCTTGACTAATTTTGAATCGCTTGGTGTCTCCAAGCCGATCGTCGCTACTTTGTTCCAGCTCGGCATCGAAACGCCGACGCCGATCCAGGAACATTCAATTCCTCTCCTCCTCGAAGGCCGCGATCTCATCGGCCTCGCCCAGACCGGCACCGGCAAGACCGCCGCTTTCGGCCTGCCGCTGATCGAAAAGCTGCTTGCCGACGAACGGCGTCCCGACAATCGCACGACACGCACACTGATTCTCGCCCCGACCCGCGAACTGGTGAACCAGATCGCCGAGAGCCTGAAGAAGTTCATCCGCAAGTCGCCGCTGCGCATCAATGTCGTCGTCGGCGGCGTCTCGATCAACAAGCAGCAGCTTCAGCTCGAAAAGGGCACCGACATCCTCGTCGCCACGCCGGGCCGCCTGCTCGACCTCGTCAATCGCCGCGCGATCACGCTAACTGCGGTTCGTTATCTTGTGCTGGACGAAGCCGACCAGATGCTCGACCTCGGCTTCGTGCACGATCTGCGCAAGATCGCCAAGATGGTGCCGAAAAAGCGCCAGACCATGCTCTTCTCGGCCACCATGCCGAAGGCGATTGCCGATCTTGCCGGCGAATATCTCGTCGATCCCGTCAAGGTCGAAGTCACGCCTCCGGGCAAGGCTGCCGACAAGGTCGAGCAGTACGTGCATTTCGTCGCCGGCAAGAACGACAAGACGGAACTGCTCCGCAAGTCGCTCACCGAAAACCCTGATGGCCGCGCCATGGTCTTCCTGCGCACCAAGCATGGTGCCGAGAAGCTGATGAAGCATCTCGAAAACATCGGCTATTCCGTCGCCTCGATCCACGGCAACAAGAGCCAGGGTCAGCGCGAGCGGGCACTGAAGGCCTTCCGCGACGGCAGCATCAAGACGCTGATCGCCACCGACGTTGCCGCCCGTGGCATCGACATCCCGGCTGTCAGCCACGTCTATAATTACGATCTGCCTGAAGTGCCTGACGCCTATGTCCATCGCATCGGCCGCACCGCGCGCGCCGGCCGCGACGGTATCGCCATCGCCTTCTGCGCTCCCGATGAAGCCAGGCTGCTGCGTGATATCGAGCGCCTGATGGGCATCGACATCACTGTCGCCAGCGGTGAAGCTCCGGCAAACATGAACGGCGCGCCCCGTCGCGCCAATGGCAACGGCAATAACCGCAATCGCAATGGCGGCCAGGGTCGCGAAGGTCAGGGTCGCGGCGAAGGCCGCGGCGACCAGAACCGTTCGGAGCATCGCGGCAGCCGTCAGGAACGCCGCCCGCGCCGCGAAGGTGAAGGCAGCGAAGTCCGCGCCGGCGGCGAAGAGCGTCGTCCGCGTCCGGAGCGCCCGACCGGCCGCAATGAGGATTTCCGTGGCCAGCGCCGCGGCGAAGCGGCCCCGAATCTCGGTCCTGACAACGATCTGGCCTCGACCTCCGACTTCCGCCCCTCGGCAAAGCCGCAGCGTCCTGCCCACGCCAATGGCGAACCGAGCGGCCATCACCGCGGCAACAGCCGTCACGCCCATGGCCGTCCGGCCCGCAAGCACGGCGAAGACCGCGGCCCGCAGCAGGCCCAGGCCGGCGAACCGCGCCGGGACGGCAACGGCGGCAATCGTCGCGGTGGCTCTGGCTCCCGCAACGGCGGCGGCCAGCGCCGCGAACGCGCCTGATCGTTAAACGACTGAAAAGCGGAAAGGCCGGGGGATCTTCCGGCCTTTTTGTTATCTACGCCGCCGCGGGCCGATCTTGGCTGAACGCCTTGCGGTTCGTGAGATAGACGCCTGTCACGACCACCACGGTGCCGACGATCAACGGCAGGGTCAGCGGCTCCCCAAAGGCGATGAAGGCTTCGAGAGCGACCGTTGGCGGCATCAGGTAGATCAGCGAGGCGGCGCGCGACACCTGACCCCGGCGGATCAGATGAAGTAGCAGCCCGACGCCGCCCATCGACAGACCGAAGACCGACCAGGCGAGTGCGCCATAGGCCTGCTCGGTGCCGTCGAAATGCTGATGCTCGAACATTAGCGAAAGCGGCAGGGTGAGGATCAGCGCGCCGATATATTGCAAAGTCGCGATGGTTCTGAGGTCGCCGGATTGCAGGTGCTTCTTCTGATAGAGCGTGCCGTAGGTGACGGACGCCATGGCGACGAGGTTGATCGCTAGCGGCAGGGCTGCATGTGTGAGATCGGCGGTCGCCGGGCCGAGCAGCTTCGGCGAAATGGCAATGGCAATGCCGATAAAGCCGAGGGCAAGGCCAAGTTTCTGCGCCTGCTGCAGCCGCTCGCCGATGAGGAAGGGAGCTGCCATTGCCGTCAGCAGCGGCTGCAACGCCGCGATGATGCCCGATATGCCGGCCGGCACGCCATTGGCGATGGCCCACCAGAGACCGGCGAGATAGAAGCCATGCAGGAAGAAACCGGAATAGATGGCGCGCAGCGCCGTCGCCCGACTTTTCGGCCATTGCGCCCGCACCACCAGGCAGAGTGCCAGGAATGCCGCCGCCGACAGCGCGTAACGTATCGAAAGAAAAGTGAAGGGCTCGGAATGCAGCGAGGCATATTTCGCCACTACCCAGCCCGTGGACCAGAGTAGGACGAAAACGGCGGGGGCAAGGCGATCGAAGGACATGGGGCGGCTCGGGAGAGAAGGGTCGCCGTGCTGATAGCCCCACCCGGCGGCTGCCGTCAAAGGCGAAGCGTTGATGTTTATTTGAAATTTCGCTGATGGCAGAGACCCAGGGCGGTCGCGCCAGCCGGCGTTTACCAAGGAGGGCGGGCGGGGCGCCTACGCGCGTGACCATATTCGACCGTCTTGCCCGAACGAAAAGCGATCACATGCTCAGATTTTGCGCAAGCCTCGGGATCACCCATCCATCATGCCGCACTGCATCACTTAAAATGCCCAGATTTTCACCCGTTTCTCGCAGCGCAAAATCTTTTCCTCGAACTGCGCATGGTTCTTGCATTGCCATTTGCGTTGTATTCAAATGAACAAAAAGGGGAGCCGCGCTTTTGGCATTTGATGAAATGATTACCGGGGACGAAAGTCCTCGCCCGCCTTACGACAAATACTTCGAGTGGTACAACAGCCAAGACCGGGCGCATCTGATTGCCAAGTCCCGCGATGCGGAAAACATCTTCCGGAAGACAGGCATCACCTTCGCGGTCTACGGCCATGCCGACAGTTCCGAAAAGCTCATCCCCTTCGACATCATTCCCCGCATCATCTCCGCCCGCGAATGGCGCAGGCTCGCGCAAGGCATCGAGCAGCGGGTGATCGCGCTGAACGCCTTTCTCGACGATATCTACCATAAGCAGGAGATCATCCGCGCCGGGCGCATTCCGCGTGAGCTGATCGAGAACAACGTCACCTTCATCCCCGAAATGATCGGTTTCCGACCGCCCGGCGGCGTCTACACCCACATCGTCGGCACCGACATCGTGCGCACCGGAGAGGACCAGTTTTACGTGCTGGAGGATAATGCCCGCACGCCCTCCGGTGTCAGTTACATGCTGGAAAACCGGGAAACCATGATGCAGATGTTCCCTGAGCTCTTTCATGAGAACAAGGTGCAGCGTGTCGAGGATTATCCCTATCTGCTGCGTCAGAGCCTCGCCTCGCTCGCCCCTCCCGGCTGCAAGGGCAAGCCGCGCGTCGCCGTGCTGACGCCGGGCATTTACAATTCCGCCTATTACGAGCATTCCTTCCTCGCCGACATGATGGGCGTCGAACTGGTTGAGGGCGCGGATCTGCGCGTCATCGACGGCAAGGTGAAGATGAGGACGACACGCGGTTACGAGGCGATCGATGTGCTCTACCGCCGCGTCGACGACGACTTCCTCGATCCCCTGACCTTCCGCTCCGATTCCGCGCTCGGCATTCCCGGTATCATGGATGTCTACCGCTCCGGCAACATCACCATCGCCAATGCGCCAGGCACCGGCATTTGCGACGACAAGGCGATCTACTCCTATATGCCGGAGATCGTCGAATTCTATACCGGCCGCAAGGCGCTGCTCGAAAACGTGCCGACTTGGCGCTGTTCGGAAGCCGACAGCCTGAAATATGTGCTGGAACACCTGGAAGACCTCGTCGTCAAGGAGGTACACGGCTCCGGCGGCTACGGCATGCTGGTCGGCCCGACCGCATCGAAGAAGGAGCGCGCCGATTTCGCCGAGAAGCTGAAGGCCAAGCCGAACAATTACATCGCTCAGCCGACGCTGTCGCTCTCCACCGTGCCGATCCTCGTCAACAAAGGCATTGCTCCGCGCCACGTCGACCTTCGCCCCTATGTGCTTGTATCCGACAGGGTACAGATCATTCCGGGCGGGCTCACCCGTGTAGCGCTGAAGCAAGGCTCGCTGGTGGTCAATTCCAGCCAAGGCGGCGGCACCAAAGACACTTGGGTATTGGAGGACTGATGCTCGGAAGAACAGCAAACGGCCTCTACTGGATGTTTCGCTACATCGAGCGCGCCGAAAATATAGCCCGCCTGATCGATGCGGGGTTGCGCATGTCGCTGACCCGCAGCAGCACCGGCGATGACAATTGGGATGGCGTTCTACAAAGTGCGGGCGTGCGCGAGGCTTATGACGAAGGCCACAACAAGCTGACCAACGCCGACGCGATCGACTATCTCCTGCGCGATCGCACCAATCCGTCGAGCGTCATGTCTTGCATCGATTCCGGCCGCAACAATGCCCGTATGGTGCGCACGGCGCTGACGCGGGAGACCTGGGAAGCGACCAACGAATGCTGGATCGACTTGAAGTCGCTGCTCGAAAAGCGAGTCAAGGCGGCCGAAATGCCAGAGGTGATCGATGTCATCAAGCGCCGCGCCGGCCTCATCCGCGGCGCCTTCCATGGTTCGACGCTGCGCAACGAGCTCTATAATTTTGCCCGCATCGGCACTTTCATCGAGCGAGCCGACAATACCAGCCGCATTCTCGACGTGAAATATTACGTGCTGCTGCCCTCGGTTTCATCAGTCGGTTCCTCTCTCGACAACGTCCAGTGGGAATCGATTCTGCGCTCGGTCTCAGCGCACCGCGCCTATAGCTGGGCCTATGACGGCGAATACCGGGCGATGAACATCGCCGACTTCCTGACCCTCAATGTCCAGATGCCGCGCTCGCTTGCCTATTGCTACGAGAAGATCGTCAGCAATCTCGGCTATCTCGCCCAGGATTACGAGGAGCGGCTTCCCGCCCACGATACCGCGGATTCAATCCGCAAGACACTGCAGACAAGGGCGATCCGGGATATCATGGATCAGGGCTTGCACGAGTTCCTGGAGGATTTCGTCTCGCGCAATAACAAGCTCGGCGCGGAAATTTCCGACGGCTACCGGTTCTATGCATAAGCGGATAACAATATGAGATTGAAGATCAGCCACCTCACCGAATACCGCTACGACGGACCGACGCAGTTCTCGCTGCAAAGGCTGCGGCTGACGCCGCCGACCAGCCCCGCTCAGAAAGTGCTCGGCTGGGCGCTGAACGTCGAGGGCGCCACGCCAGAAGTCGAATATGACGACCAGTACGGCAATCACGTCAATCTGGTCTCGCTGGAAGGCGAGCAGGATGTGACGCGCATCCTCGCCGAAGGCGAGGTCGAGACGGAGGACAACAACGGCGTCACCGGCCCGCATACCGGCTTCTGCCCGCTTTGGCTCTTCCTGCGCGACACGCCATTGACCAAAGGCGGCAAGCTGGTCAAGGAACTGATCAAGGACGTCGGTGGCGATAACGAGCTCGCCCTTATGCACGCGCTGATGGCCGCAATCCACGAGACGGTCGATTATAAACCCGGCACCAGCAACACCGAGACGACGGCCGAACAGGCGCTGGAGAAGAAGAGCGGTGTCTGCCAGGACCACGCGCATATTTTTATTGCCGCCGCCCGCGCCCTGCAGGTGCCGGCGCGCTACATCTCCGGTTATTTGATGATGGAAGAAAAGATCGAACAGGCTGCGACCCATGCTTGGGCCGAGGCCCATATTCCCGGCCTTGGCTGGGTCGGCTTCGATCCCGCCAATGAGATCTGCCCGGATGCGCGCTACATTCGTGTCGCCTCCGGTCTCTGCTATCGCGACGCCGCGCCGATTTCAGGCATGCGCATCGGCACGCCGGGCGAAACGCTGTCGGTCACCGTGAAGGTCGAGGACGGCGGACAGATGCAAAGCCAGAGCCAGAGCTGAGCGTACAGATAGCTTTACCGCACCCTGCGAAGGGCCGATAGAATAGCTGCCGAGCTCGCTGCGAAACCAACATGTTGTACTTGAATATAGAGACGGACGGTCCCGAAATTCCGCTTGCTTCCGGCGTGTGGCGCTGGCGGTCTCAAAAGGGCGAGAGCGGGAATGTTTTGGGCCGCCGGATACCATGGCCCCGTCCCAAGACAGCAACTGACGGCTCCACCCAAAGCCTATCCCGCTGCAAGAATCTGGAGGTGCCCGCGCGCGCCGTAGCTGAGGATCGCCTGGTCGGCCGTAAGTAACGGGACGCGATGAAAACGGGCTGTTGCAGCGATGATGCGGTCGGCGGGATCGGCATGGAACTCGCCAGGCAGCCGAACACTGTCTATCGCGATGGAAGGCTCAATCGGTGCGAGTTGGATACCGGGCAGAGACAATGCGCTATCGATCCATCGACCGACATCGTCGCCGAGCGCCAGGCGTCCCTTCTGAACAAGCAAGGCGATTTCCCAAGGTGTAATCGCCGAAACCAGAATCCGGCTTTTCTCCGTCATCTCCTCGATGATGCGCCGGGCTTGTGATCCGAGGCGCGCATCGTCCTGCATTGCCCAGACGAGGATATGCGTGTCGATGACGATCAACGAACGGCGTCCCAATCTTCTGCTTCAGCAGCCGGAGATAGCGGATCGTCATAGCGCAATACGCTGCCCTTCATCGCGCCGATGATACTTCTGCGTCCGCTGGTGTCACGTGCCGGCGAAAGCACGGCAACCGGCCTGCCGCGCTTGGTGATGACGATAGATTCGTCGTCCTTCCCCATCTGGTCGATAAGGTTTAGGCACTTCGCCTTGAACTCGGCCGCGCCGACTGTCTTGGACATGACTATATCTCCTGTACATCTTTACGGAATATAGGGCCATTTCCGCATTGAACAAGTGCAAAGAAAAAGGCGGGGTGGTGCCCCGCCTTTTTCTCGTTATGGATTGAACCGCGCTAGTGGCTGTCCTTGCCGACCGCATTTCCGCGACACCCCTTGAGGAAGTCGAGGTCGGCGCCGGTATCGGCCCCTTCGACATGCTGCTGATGCAGGAAGGCATAGCCGGATGTAGGCAGATCATGGTTCGGCTGCCATTCGGCGAGCCGCCGTGCCAGTTCCTCCTCGGAAACGTCGAGATGCAGACGACGGTTCGGCACATCCAGCTCGATCATGTCGCCGTTTTTCACGACCGCGAGCGGCCCGCCGACCGCCGCTTCCGGCGATGTGTGCAGCACGACCGTGCCGTAGGCCGTTCCCGACATGCGGGCGTCGGAAATGCGCACCATATCGAGGATGCCCTTCTTCAGCACCTTCGGCGGCAGCCCCATATTGCCGACCTCGGCCATCCCGGGATAGCCCTTCGGCCCACAGTTCTTCATGACCATGATGCAGGTTTCGTCGATATCGAGGTTATCGTCGTTGATCTTGGCCTTGTAGTCGTCGATGTCCTCGAACACGACAGCCCTGCCCCGGTGCACCAGCAGATGCGGCGAAGCCGCCGAAGGCTTCAACACCGCGCCCTTCGGCGCGAGATTGCCGCGCAGCACGACGATACCGCCCGAAGCTGTCAACGCCTTTTCGGCCGGCAGGATAACGTCTTCGTTCCAGTTGACGACGTCCTTCACCTCGTCCCACACGGTTTCGCCGGATACCGTCAGCGCATCCTTGTGCAGAAGGCCCGCCTCGCCGAGGCGCTTCAGCACCACCGGCAGGCCGCCGGCATAGAAGAACTCCTCCATAAGATACTTGCCCGACGGCATCAGGTTGACGATGGTGGGCACGTCACGGCCACAGCGGTCCCAGTCGTCAAGCGAAAGATCGATGCCGACACGGCCGGCGATGGCGAGCAGATGGATGACTGCGTTCGTCGATCCGCCGATGGCCGCGTTGGTGCGGATGGCATTCTCGAAGGCATGCTTCGTCATGATCTCGGAGGGCTTCAGGTCATCCTTGACCATTTGCACGATACGCCGGCCGGTCAGCTGCGCCATGACCTTGCGGCGGGAATCGACGCCCGGGATCGCGGCGTTGCCGGAAAGCGCCATGCCGAGCGCCTCGGCCATGGAAGCCATGGTGGAGGCGGTACCCATGGTGTTGCAGGTGCCCGACGAGCGGCTCATCGAGGCCTCGGCCTCGAGGAATTCGGCCTGCGTCATCTCGCCGGCCTTCACCATTTCGGAAAACTTCCACAGATGCGTGCCCGAGCCGACGCGCTCACCACGGAAATAGCCGTTCAGCATCGGTCCGCCAGTGACGACGATCGACGGCAGGTCGCAGGAAGCGGCCCCCATGATAAGTGACGGCGTGGTCTTGTCGCAGCCGACCAACAATACGCAGCCATCCATCGGCTGGCCGCGGATCGCCTCTTCTACCGCGAGCGCCGCAAGATTGCGATACATCATCGCCGTCGGGCGGAAAGTGTTTTCGGATGCCGAGAACACCGGCACCTCAAGCGGGAAGCCGCCGGCCTCCCATACGCCCGCCTTCACCTTCTCGGCGAGTTCTCTGAGATGACCGTTGCACGGGGTCATATCCGACCAGGTGTTGAGGATGCCGATCACCGGCCGGCCGTCGAACAGGTCGTGCGGATAACCCTGGTTCTTAAGCCAGCCGCGGTGATAGATCACGTCGCGGCTCGTACCGCCGTACCATTCCTGCGACCTCAGCCTGCGCGGCCATTCCGCTTTCTTTTTCATGCTCTCTATCCTTCAGGATGTCACCGGACCGCCTCGCACGGTCTGGGTCATCGCATTTGTCTCAAGCCAGCGTGTAGGCGGTCTTGACGGTTGTGTAGAATTCGGCGGCGTACTTGCCCTGCTCGCGCGGGCCGTAGGACGAACCCTTGCGGCCGCCGAACGGCACGTGGAAATCGACGCCTGCCGTCGGCAGGTTGACCATCACCATGCCGGCCTCGGAATTGCGCTTGAAGTGCGTCGCATGTTTCAGGCTGGTCGTGGCGATGCCGGCGGAGAGCCCGAACGGCGTGTCGTTGGCGATGGCAAGCGCCTCGTCGTAATCCTTCGCCCGGATCACCGAGACCACAGGCCCGAAGATCTCCTCGCGCGAAATCCGCATCTGGTTGGTCGCCTCGGTAAACAGCGTCGGCTGCAGGTAGAAGCCGGGCGTGTCGCGCGAGATAACCTCGCCGCCGAAAGCGAGTTTGGCGCCTTCCGACTTGCCGATATCGATATAGTCGGTATCGGTCTTCAACTGCCGCTCATCGACGACAGGGCCGATATGAGTGCCGGCCTTCAGGGCGTTGTCGACGACCAGCGTCTTCAGCTTGTCGGTGAGTGCTGCGACGAACGTGTCGTGAATGCCTTCGGTGACGATCAGCCGCGAGGAGGCGGTGCAGCGTTGGCCGGTCGAGAAGAAGCCGGAATTGGCGGCCGCCTCGACGGCGACGTTGAGATCGGCATCGTCGAGCACGACCATCGGGTTCTTGCCGCCCATTTCCAGCTGGAACTTGCGGTTATGCTCGATGGAGGCGGCGGCGACACGTCTGCCGGTGCCGGTGGAACCGGTGAAGGTGATGCCGTGAACGTCGGGGCTTTCGAGCATGGCCTGACCGACCACCGAGCCCTTGCCCATGACGAGGTTCAGCACGCCCTTCGGCAGGCCGGCGCGGTTGAGGATATCGACGATCGCCCAGGAACAGGCGGGCACCAGTTCGGCCGGCTTGAAGACGACGGTGTTGCCGTAGCAGAGCGCCGGCGCGATTTTCCAGGCGGGAATGGCGATCGGGAAATTCCACGGTGTGATGATGCCGATGACGCCGAGCGCCTCGCGGGTGATCTCGACGCCGATATTCGGACGAACCGACGGAAGGACCTCACCGGCCAGCCGCAGTGCCTCGCCGGCAAAGAATTCGAAGATCTGCGAAGCGCGGATCACCTCGCCCGTCGCCTCCGGCAGCGTCTTGCCTTCTTCGCGGGCAAGCAACGCACCGAGCTCGTCTTTGCGCGCCATGATCTCGTCGCCAGCCTTCTTCAGGATGACGTGGCGCTCCCAGATGCCGGAGCGCGACCAGGCCGGGAAGGCGGCCTTGGCGGCGGCAATGGCGTTTCTCGTGTCATCAGCGCTGCCGTCGGCATAGAGGCCGACGATCTCGTTCGTATCCGACGGGTTGATGTTCTTCGTCGCGTTCGAGCCGACCCATTCGCCGGCGATCAGGTTTTGATAAATGGTCATGGGCTCAACAAGCCTCCTCTACCGTTTACGAGCATGATCCGACCGCCGAATGCGGCCGGGTCTTCAAATCAGAGCTGCCTGACGGCGATCTCTTCCTCGGCGGCCACCTCAAGCGGATTGCGGAGCGCCAAGCCGAATTCGGCGACTTCGATCTCGAACACATCGCCCTCTTCGGTCTTGACGCCGTCGGCAAAGGAAAGGGTCGCCGTACCAAACATATGGACGTGAACATCACCCGGAACACGGAAGAGGCCATATTTAAAATGGTGGTATTCCAGATTGGCGAAGGTGTGCGACATGTTCGCCTCACCGGACAGGAACGGCTTTTCGAAAATCACCTTGTCACCGCGCTTGATGCGCGAGGTGCCGCGAATATCCTCAGGCGCTGCGCCGACGCGGATTTCCGGGCCAAAGCTTGCCGGGCGCAGCTTCGAATGGGCGAGATAGAGATAGTTGATCCGCTCGGTAACGTGGTCGGAAAATTCGTTCGACAGTGCAAAGCCGACGCGGAACGGCGAGCCGTCCTTGGCGATCACGTAGATGCCGGCCATCTCAGGCTCTTCGCCGCCGTCGAGCGCGAAGGAAGGCGAAACCAGCGGCGCGCCGGGGGCTGCGGCTCCGTAGCCGTTACCCTTGTAGAACCATTCGGGCTGGACGCCCTTTTCGCCGGCCTTCGGCTTGCCGTTCTCAAGGCCCATCTTGAACATCTTCATCGAGTCCGTCAGGGTTTCCTCGGCGGCTTCCGCGGTCTTCTTGTGCATGGAATCGCGCGTTGCCGCCGATCCCAAATGCGTCAGGCCGGTGCCGGTCAGATGCAGATGGGCGGCGTCGGGATGGGTGATCGGCGGCAAGAAGCGGCCTTCCGCATAGGCCTTTTCAAGATCGACGGCGTCGCCATAGCCATGCGCTTCGATGACGGAGGCAAGAGACTTGCCGCCGTCTGCGGCCTCCATCGCCAGCGCATAGACGCTGACGGCGTTCTTGACCGACTTGGCAGCGCCGCCCGGCTCGCGAACGGCAACGACGATCTCTCCGTTTGCACCCTTGATCTGTGAAATAAGCACGTCTTCGATCCTTCTCGTTTCGGCGAAGACAGGAAAAAGCTCCGCCTGCCCGGCTCCATCAGGAGCCGGAATCCATCATTCATAGGACTGCGAATGCCTGGCTGGCGCTTAGGAAGCGCTCAGCCCTTGTTCTTATTGTAGACGTCGAAGAATACGGCGGCGAGGAGCACCGCGCCTTTGACCATCTGCTGCGAATCGGTGCCGAGACCGTGGATCGACATGCCGTTGTTCATGATGCCCATGATCAGAGCGCCGATAACAGCGCCGGTCACCTTGCCGACGCCGCCCTGGGCGGATGCGCCGCCGATGAAGCAGGCCGCGATCACGTCGAGTTCAAGACCGAAGCCGCCCTTGGCCGTTGCCGAGTTGAGACGCAGGGCAACGATCAGTCCGGCCAGTCCGGCAAGCAGGCCCATGTTTGCAAACGTCAGGAAGGTCAGCCGCTCGGTGTTGATACCGGAAAGCTTCGTCGCCTTCTCATTGCCGCCCATGGCGTAGATGCGGCGGCCGATCGTCGTGCGGCGGGTAATGAAGGCATAGGCAGCCACCAGAACAAGCATGACCATCAGCACATTCGGGAAGCCGCGATAGATCGACAGCTGGTAACCGAGCACCAGAATGGCGAAGGTGACGAGGGCGTTCTGGACGAGGAAAAAGCCCAGCGGCTCGACGTCATTGCCATGCTTTTCATTCGATAGGCGTTTGCGCCATGCCAGGTAGAAGAGGGTTACGGCGCCGACAACGGTCAGAATGATCGAGGTCGAGTTGATGCCGCCCATATCGAAAGCGTTCGGCAGGAAGCCGATGCTGATCAACTGGAAAGCCGGCGGGAAAGGACCGATGCTGGTGCCGGTCCCCGATGCCGTCATCACGAACAGCGTCAGGCCGCGGAAGACCAGCATGCCGGCCAGTGTGACGATGAAGGACGGGATCTTGTGATAAGCGACGAAATAGCCCTGGACGCCGCCGACAAGCGCGCCCATGGCAAGGCAGATAATACCCGCCAGGACATAATTGGTGTGCCATTGCACCGTCATCACGCCGGCGATGGCGCCGATGAAGCCGACCACCGAGCCGACGGAAAGATCGATATGGCCAGCGACGATCACCAGCAGCATGCCGAGCGCCATGATGACGATGAACGAGTTCTGCAGAATGATGTTTGTCAGGTTGAGCGGCCTGAAGAGAACGCCACCGGTCGAGAACTGGAAGAACACCATGATCGCGATGAGGGCGATAAACATGCCGTATTCGCGGATGTTGCCGCGAACGTAGTCTCCGACCGAGACGACACGCCCCTGCTCAGCGATGGGTTGATTGATCGGCGTCATTGTTTCTTCTCCCCTGAGCGCATGATAGCGCGCATGATGGTTTCCTGGCTTGCTTCTCCCTTCGGCAGTTCTGCGACGATGCGTCCTTCGTTCATCACGTAGATGCGGTCACACGTTCCGAGCAGCTCGGGCATTTCCGACGAGATCATCAGAACGCCCTTTCCATCGGCGGCAAGCTGGTTGATGATAGTATAAATTTCATATTTTGCGCCAACATCGATGCCGCGCGTCGGCTCGTCGAGGATCAAAATATCCGGATCGGAGAACAGCCACTTCGACAGCACCACCTTCTGCTGGTTGCCGCCGGAAAGATTGACCGCCTCCTGGAAGATGCTGGAGGAACGGATGCGCAACTTCGACCGATAGTCGGTCGCAACCCTGGATTCCTTGACGCTGTCGATAACGGACGCATTCGACACCGCCTTCAAATTGACGAGCGTCGTGTTGTGCAGGATCGTATCATTGAGAACGAGGCCAAGCTGCTTGCGGTCTTCGGTAACGTAGGCGAGACCCGCGTCGATCGCCCTGCGCACGGTGCTGACGTCGACCGGCTTGCCGTGCATCAGCGCCTCGCCCGAAACCTTGTGGCCATAGGCCTTGCCGAACAGGCTCATGGCGAATTCGGTGCGCCCCGCCCCCATCAGACCAGCGATACCAACGACTTCGCCCTTGCGGACTGTGATGTTGATATTGTGCAGGACCTGACGGTCGCGGTGCTGCTGGTGATAGGCGTTCCAGTTCTTGACTTCGAGAATGGTTTCGCCGATCGGCACCGAACGCGGAGGGTAGCGGTCCTCGAGATCGCGACCGACCATGTTGCGAATGATGATGTCTTCGCTGATCTCGTCCGCGTGACAGTCGAGCGTCTTGACCGTCATGCCGTCGCGCAGGACCGTGATCTGGTCGGCCACCTTGCGGATCTCGTTCAGCTTATGGGAAATGATGATCGAAGTGATGCCCTGCTTGCGGAACTCCATGAGCAGAGTGAGCAGCGCGTCGGAATCGCGTTCATTGAGCGAAGCGGTCGGCTCGTCCAGGATGAGCAGCTTGACGCTCTTCGACAGCGCCTTGGCGATCTCGACGAGCTGCTGCTTGCCGACGCCGATGTCGGTCACCAGCGTGTTCGGAGATTCGGACAGGCCTACTTTCTTCAGCAGTTGCTTGGTGCGGTTGAATGTCTCGTCCCAGCTGATGACGCCGCTCTTGGCATTCTCGTTGCCGAGGAAGATGTTTTCGCCGATCGACAGCAACGGCACGAGCGCCAGTTCCTGGTGAATGATGACGATGCCGATTTCTTCTGAGTCCTTCAGGACCTTGAAGTTGCGCGTCTCGCCTTCGTAGACGATGTCGCCTTCATAGCTTCCTGTGGGATAGACGCCTGATAGCACTTTCATCAGGGTCGATTTGCCGGCCCCGTTTTCGCCCACCAATGCGTGGATTTCACCCTGGCGAACCTTGAGGTTCACATTCTCCAGCGCCTTGACGCCCGGGAACGTCTTGGTGATGCTCCGCATTTCGAGGATGGTATTGTCCATAGTCAAAGTTCCAGCGCCGACAGCCGTCAAGCGGCTGGGCGATCATAAAATCGAAGACCGGAACCCGCAAGCGCGGGTTCCGGTCCTTCTCATTACTTCAGCTTGTCTTCAGAGTAGTAACCGCTGTCGACGAGGATCTGCTTGTAGTTGGTCTTGTCGACGGCAACCGGCTTCAGCAGATAGGACGGGACGACCTTGACGCCGTTGTCGTAGGTCTTCGTGTCGTTGACCTCAGGCTCCTTGCCGGACATGACGGCGTCGACCATGGCAACAGTGACCTTGGCGAGTTCGCGGGTGTCCTTGAAGATCGTCGAGTGCTGTTCGCCAGCGATGATCGACTTGACCGACGGGATTTCAGCGTCCTGACCGGTGACGATCGGGAGCGGCTGAGCCGCAGTACCGTAACCAACGCCCTTCAGCGAGGAGATGATACCGATGGACAGACCGTCGTAAGGAGACAGAACGGCATCGACCTTGGCGTCGGTGTAGTTGGCCGAGAGCAGGTTGTCCATGCGGGCCTGGGCCGTTGCCGGATCCCAACGCAGCGTGCCGACCTTGTCCATGCCGGTCTGGCCGGACTTCACGACGAGCTTGCCGCTGTCGATGTAGGGCTGCAGGACGGACATTGCGCCATCATAGAAGAAGAAGGCGTTGTTGTCGTCCGGCGAGCCGCCGAACAGTTCGATGTTGAACGGGCCCTTGCCATCCTTGAGGCCGAGGCCGTCAACGATGGAGCCGGCCTGCAGAACGCCGACCTGGAAGTTGTCGAAAGTGGCGTAGTAGTCGACGTTGCCCGAATCGCGGATCAGGCGGTCGTAAGCGATGACCTTGATGCCGGCGTCATGTGCCTTCTGGAGAACGTCGGAAAGCGTCGTGCCGTCGATCGAAGCAATGACGAGAACCTTGGCACCCTTGGTGACCATGTTTTCGATCTGCGAAAGCTGGTTCGGAATGTCGTCGTCGCCATACTGCAGGTCAGTGCCGTAACCGGCAGCCTGCAGTTGCTTGACGATGTTGTTGCCGTCATCGATCCAGCGGGCAGAAGCCTTGGTCGGCATCGCAATACCGACGGTGCCCTTATCCGCGGCCAGAGCCGGTGCAACGAACGAAGCGACGCCGAAGGCAGCCGCAGCCATCAATGAGATAATGGATTTCATTTCTCTCTCCCTTGTTAATAAGCAGCGGACGAAAAATCGCCCGCCCCGAAACTGTGGCAGGTTCCGTATTGGATAGTTACTTCAGATGGTGAGAAACGAAGTAGGTCTCCTCCACGATCTCACACGTGTTGAGTGCCAACCAGCACACGGCGGCAAACTGGTATGGATTCCTATAACTGTCAAATAGAATAAGTGCTAACGTGCATAACAATTTTGGTATATCGTTAAAAAGTATTACTTTTGATGGAGCGCAGCGAGGAGGCTGCAACCATGACGGCTATTTCTGAGCCATTTTTGATGGATCACGTCGATATCCACAGCGATAATTTCGGCGATGACGGCCTTTTGCGTGCAGGACTTAAGCTGAATCACCTGCGCATGATCATCGCAATCGAAGATAGTGGACAGATTTCCGCAGCTGCGGAAGTCCTGAACATTTCGCAGCCTGCCGCGTCGCGCATGTTGTCCGAAATGGAATCGATCACCAAGACGTCGCTCTATGAGCGCGTGGCCCGCGGCGTCGTGCTGACGACCTTCGGCGCAGCGCTTGCCCGAAGGGCTCGGAAGATCCTTCTGGAGCTGCGCGAGGCGAGCCGCGAGATCGGGGAATTGAAAAGCGGCAAGGGCGGGTCGGTCTTCATCGGCGCAGTGACCGCACCGGCCATGAGCCTCGTCGTGCCGGCAATCAACAAGGTGCGCAAAGCCTATCCCGGCATTGAGATCAACATCCAGGTGGAGACGAGCAACGTGCTTGCCCGCGAACTGCTCGCCGCCCGCCACGACTTCATCATCGGTCGCATTCCCGATGATCTCAACCCGCGCCTGTTCGAGGTGACGGAGATCGGTATCGAGCGCGCCTGCCTGATCGTGCGCAGCCGCCATCCGCTCATGAAGCAGAAGACGAGCAGCCTCTCCGACGTCAGGGACTACGACTGGGTGTTCCAGCCGCCGGGCACGCTGCTGCGCCGCACGATCGAGGACGTTTTCCTGTCGCGTGGCGTGGCGCTGCCCGAAAACATCGTCAACACCTCCTCGCTGCTTCTGACCTGTGCCATCATCTGCGAAACCGATGCGATCGCTCCCGTTGCCGTCGACGTCGCCCAGTTCCTTGCCAGCCAGGGCTCGAATGCCTCTGATGTGCGCATGCTGCCGATCGATTTCGACATCAACGTCAAACCCTACAGCATGATCACGGCCAGGGAACGGGCGCTGCCACCGAGTGCGCGGCTGCTCTACGACATCATCCTCGAGGAGAGCCACAAGCAGGCCGGCTGACGACAGCCGCAAGCCCTGCGCCATCTTGCTCTCTTTTAATGCGCCTGGAGCAATTCCAGCAAAACTGTGCAGCGGTTTTAACGTCCGGAATTGCGCGAACAAAAAGATAGAGCATTTCCGTGATTCGAAGAAAAAACGGAGATGCTCTCAAGGAAGGCGGGATGCTGTTCGGACAGTCGGTATTTCAATCAGTCCTCGAGCGGCTGATGGCGGAGGATGAGACGACCGAAGACGCCGAAGCCCCGGCGGCCCATCGTGTCTCCGGTCTCGGCACCGGGCTTGCCTTCGATGTGATGGCGGGCGTCTCAGTCGCCTCGCAATGCGTCGGCCAAGCCTATTTCGACAATCTGGATTTCGATGCCGCTGGGGTCGTGGAGAAACCAGCGCCTGCGCCTCCACCCGAACCCGTCATGCCGGATCATCTCGTCCGCACGACTCCGCAGGAGGTTGCCGAAGAACTGGCGATCTCCGCCGCCGATACGCTGCTGACACTCCGCGAGAAGCGCCGCGCCTTCGCGCGCGCCAATCATCCCGATGGCGTAGAATTGCCCTTCCGTGACAACGCGACGAAGCGCATGATGCTGGCCAATCTGCTGATCGACGAAGCGCTGCGGCGGTTGAGCCGCTGACTATTCCGTCTGCCCCTCCTTCGAAAGTTTTTCAGCGGCCGCCGCGGGTTCGCCTTCGTCCTCGGCGTCAGGCTGCACGGGCCGCTCGATGGCAGGAGGCTGCGGATTGAAGGTCCAGAACAGCATATAGAAGGAATAGGCGCCTGCCCCCCCGGCCAGCACCGCCCAGAACGGATCGCCGGTGACAAGTTCGACCACGGCCCAGCCGAAGCAGACGGCAACGATGGCAATCCGCACCCAGAGGCGCCGATATGCCGGATGATTCGGATCGATGAGTTTCATTCCTGCCCCGCGGTCGCATTTGTCGCACGGCCGTCGGCCCGTGCCGCGATTGTCTCTAGAGCATGATGCCGAAAAGTGTAAGCGGTTTTCGGATGACGTCATGCTCTAACTATATAATGCAGGACAGGATTCAGATTTTAGGCCGACCGGCCTAAAATCATTCTGTTCTAGGGCCTTTCCTGGTCAGATTAAAGTATTCTCTTGGCTGAAGGGCCGGGCATCTTTCCGCCAGGATCAGAGGCGACCGGCTCCGCACTGACCAAAATCTGCTCCGGCAGAACACTTCAGTCCGACTGGGACAGGCTCTGGTTCGAATCTTGCAAATGTGAAAGATCCGCGGGCTTGACGTGGTTCACAGAAGATGGAATGAAAATTCCAGAATTTTGACAATTCGGTTTATTTGTTCCGAATTCAAGGGAGGTTAAAATGACAGTGAGATTTGGTCTTCTCGGCGCCGGCCGCATTGGCAAGGTCCATGCAAAAGCCGTCAGCGGCGACGCCAATGCGACGCTCGTCGCGGTCGCAGACGCCTTTCCGCAGACTGCCGAAGCAATCGCCTCCGCCTATGGCTGCGAGGTCCGCGCCATCGACGCGATCGAGGCAGCCAAGGATATAGACGCCGTCGTCATCTGCACGCCGACGGATACACATGCCGACCTGATCGAGCGTTTCGCCCGCGCCGGGAAGGCGATCTTCTGCGAAAAGCCGATCGATCTCGACGTTGCCCGCGTCAAGGCCTGCATCAAGGTAGTGGAAGAGACCGGCGCCAAGCTGATGGTCGGCTTCAACCGCCGTTTCGACCCACATTTCATGGCGGTGCGCAAAGTCATCGACGAAGGCAAGATCGGCGATGTCGAGATGGTGACGATCACCTCGCGCGACCCCGGCGCCCCGCCGGTCGACTATATCAAGCGCTCCGGCGGTATCTTCCGCGACATGACGATCCACGATTTCGACATGGCTCGCTTCCTGCTCGGCGAAGAACCGGTGTCGGTTTTCGCGACCGCTGCAGTTCTCGTCGACAAGGCGATCGGCGAAGCCGGTGACTATGACAGCGTCTCGGTGATCCTGCAGACGAAATCCGGCAAGCAGGCCGTCATATCCAACTCCCGCCGCGCCACCTATGGCTACGACCAGCGCATCGAAGCACATGGCTCCAAGGGCCTGGTCTCGGCCGAAAACCAGCGCCCGGTCTCCATCGAAGTCGCAAACGGCGACGGCTATACCCGCCCGCCGCTGCACGATTTCTTCATGACCCGCTATACCGAAGCCTATGCCAACGAGATCGCCAGCTTCATCGCCGCGATCGAGAAGGGCTCCAAGATCTCTCCATCAGGCGCCGATGGTCTCGCAGCGCTGGCACTCGCCGATGCCGCGGTTCAGTCCGTCAAGGAAGGCAAGCTCATCAAGATCGGCTGACGGCCCTCTCCCGGCCGGACGCCATGCATGAGATGGCCGGGCGCACGCCCGGCCATTTCGCGTTTTGCAGATATTCAAAGGGCGACGTGCGTGTGGCGCGCCCCTCTGCCCTACCGGGCATCTTCCCCACAGGCGGGAGATTGGCTGGACGCATCGGCTTCCCCAACAATCAGCATCCAGCACGGCGAAACAATAGATGGGCACGAAGTTCAAGCCACTTGTGATCTCCCCACCTGTGGGGGAGATGGCCGGCAGGCCAGAGGGGGTGCCACACGGCACGCCCCTCAAAGTCGCATACTACCAGATACTACCGACGAGCCCGTTGCTGCTGCAATCACCGCACGTCGGTTGAAAGAGACCCTCAACCCGATTCCTGAATAATCGCGGATACCTGGATTCCCTGAACGCCCGAAACAACGATATCCTCGTCGATCACCGACAGCGCCCGGTTCAAATGTCCTTCGAAGACGAGGATCTGCTCGTCGGCCACTACCCTGATCTCGGGCATGCCTTCCATGCGCACGATATGCGACTGCCCCAGCCCCTCTTCTATCCCTTGCCGAAGCAGGTCGTAATAACGCGTGCCCGGCCCGGTGATGGCGATCGGCATGCGCTCCGTTAGGCTCAGCATGCGCGACAGGCCGTTGCCGAGCGCCAGCCCCGCCTGGCGAAAGGCGAAGGCGGAGACGCGGTGGCCCTGGCGCGCCTTTGCGGCGATCTTGTCGAGTTCCGCCACCGGCACGAACTTTGCCGGAATCGTATCGAGCGGCACCTCGAAGGCGCTGCGTAGGATCGCGTAGAAACCGGCATAGGCCTCGATGCAACCGCGCGTGCCGCAGCGGCAGAGCCCACCATTGGCCATGTGCAGCATGTGCCCGAAATTGGGCGCCGATATCTCCTGGCCTGTCTGGTTCCCGCGCCTGACGATGCCGAGACCGACGCTGTGGCCAAGCGAAAGGGCTGCGAGCGAGCGGAAATCAGCGCCCTTTACCATCTCCTCACGCGCGCCGAGCGCGGCTGCGACCAGCAGCGTCTCGTTGTCAAGGATCACCTTGGCCTGCCATTCCGGCCGGAGTGCCGATTCGAAATCGATCTGGTCGCTGCCGAAGATCGGCGACCAGACGAGAACCGGCTCGGTGGAATTGACCAGCCCCTTGCTGCTGATCGAGATCAGCAGCACCTTTTCTTGGCTGATCTTCGAACGATCGAGAATGCGCAAAAGCCCGGCCCGCACTGCCGCGACGAAGCGCACGGCACCCGCCGGATCATGCGAACGTTCCTCGCTGAAGCGATCGATCAGTTTGCCGGCATAATCGACCAGCGAATATTGCACCGCATCCGAGGAGATGATGACGACGATGAGATAGCCGCAATCGCGCCGCTGGCGCAGCAGCACGCGCGGCCGGCCGCGGCCGCTTGCCGGCTGCTGTTCCGATTTTTCGATGATCTGGGCTTTTTCCAGCTCAGTGGTGATCGCCGAGATGGTGGCCGATGACAGCCCCGTGGAATCGGATATTTCGGTATGAGCGAGCGCACCGTGGCGACGCAGCACGGACAGCACGAGCACGCTGTTTCTCTGCCGGACCAGCTCCGTGCTCGACTTGGTCAGCATGAATGCCGCCCTCTCCTCCTGCTTGCTCTTCCCTTGGTTTCCACTGCATCTCCAGCCGATGTTTCGCAAGGAAATTAAGCTGGCAGTGCAGTGTTGACAGTTGAAAAAATCTCTGACACTAAATTTCTCGACTGTCGAGAAAAAAATCTGAACCTTTCTCAACAGCTATTCGCGGTGGCCGGAGGAAGCATGGGCTGGGCCGGTCGCAATCCACTCGGGAGGACATTATGAAGTCTATTTTGAAATTGATGGCAGGTGCTGCCATCCTCGTTTCCGTGCATACCGCTGCCATGGCTGCCGACCTCGTCGTCGGTGTTTCCTGGTCGAATTTCCAGGAAGAACGCTGGAAGACGGACGAAGCCGCCATCAAGAAGGCTCTCGAAGCCAAGGGCGCCAAGTATATTTCCGCTGACGCGCAGTCTTCTGCCGCAAAGCAGCTTACCGACGTCGAATCGCTGATCTCGCAGGGCGCCAACGCGCTGATCATTCTCGCCCAGGACTCCGACGCCATCGGCCCAGCGATCGAAAAGGCCGCCGCTGAAGGCATCCCCGTCGTCGGCTACGACCGCCTGATCGAAAACCCGGCTGCTTTCTATATCACCTTCGACAACAAGGAAGTCGGCCGCCTGCAGGCTGAGGGCGTTTTCAAGGCCAAGCCGGAAGGCAATTACGTCTTCATCAAGGGTTCGTCTTCCGATCCGAACGCCGACTTCCTGTTCTCGGGCCAACAGGAAGTCCTGAAGGCCGCCATGGACGCCGGCAAGATCAAGAATGTCGGCGAGGCCTATACCGACGGCTGGCTGCCGGAGAACGCTCAGCGCAACATGGAGCAGTTCCTGACCGCCAACAACAACAAGGTTGACGCCGTCGTCGCCTCGAATGACGGCACCGCCGGTGGCGCGATCGCTGCTCTCGACGCACAGGGCCTCGCCGGCTCCGTTCCGGTTTCCGGCCAGGACGGTGACAAGGCAGCCCTCAACCGCATCGCTCTCGGCACGCAGACGGTTTCCGTCTGGAAGGACAGCCGCGAACTCGGCAAGCGCGCCGCTGAAGTCGCTCTCGACCTCGCCGGCGGCAAGGACATGGGCAAGATCGACGGCGCCCAGGCTTTCAAGGGCGGCCCCAAGGGCGTCGAAATGCAATCTGTCTTCCTGAAACCGCTTGCTATCACTAAGGAAAACCTGAACGTCGTCATCGACGCCGGCTGGATCTCCAAGGCGGAAGCGTGCCAGGGCGTCAAGGCCGACAGCGTCGCTGCCTGCAAGTAAGCTCAGGCTTGTAAACTGGAATTCTTAAGCGCCGCAACGGAACACCGTTGCGGCGCCGGATGCGGATGAGAATTCCAACGACGAAGTTTTCTCCGCCTCGCCGCTCCATCGCGGGTTTTCATTCCCTGCCGGAAGGGTGTCGCGACGCCACGCCACGGTTTCCGGAAGCATCACGATGGTGAGTTGAAGAACAGACGCATGACGCCGATGGCAGCCTCTAGTACTCCGGCGCGTCCGTCCAAACAAAATGGGGGAACGGCAAACCCATGGCCGAAATGGTAAAATCCACAACATCAAGCGGACCGCGAGCGGCGGAAGCCAGTCCGGTGACCCGCTTCTTCCGCGCCACCGAGATCGACACGCGTCTGCTCGGCATGATCGGCGCGCTCATCATCATCTGGATCGGTTTCCACATCATCACCGGCGGCCTGTTCCTGACCCCGCGCAATCTCTGGAACCTCTCGGTCCAGACGACCGACATCGCGGTGATGACGACGGGCATGGTGCTGATCATCGTCACCCGCAATATCGACCTGTCGGTCGGTTCCGTGCTCGGCCTCTGCGGCATGATCATGGGCGTGACGCAGGCAAAGATCCTGCCGGAATATATCGGCTTCGACAGCCCCTTCACCTGGGTGATCACGCTGCTCGTCGGCCTGATCGCCGGCGGCCTGATCGGCACCTTCCAGGGCATGATCATTGCCTTCCTGAATGTTCCCTCCTTCATCGTGACACTCGGCGGCCTGCTCGTCTGGCGCGGCGCGACCTGGCTCGTCACCAGCGGCCAGACGGTTGCCCCGATGGACCAGACCTTCCGCATCATGGGCGGCGGCGCGGAAGGCTCGATCGGCGCCACCTGGAGCTGGATCGTCGGTATCGCCGCCTGCCTCTTCGTCATTGCCAGCATCATCGGCTCGCGCCATCAGCGCCGCCGCTTCGGTTTTCCGCGCCGGCCGATCTGGGCGGAATATTTCCTCGCCATTCTGAGCTGCGTGTTGATCCTCGGCGCTGTCTCAATCGCCAACAGCTATTACTGGCCGATCAACATCGCCAAGCGCTATGCGGAAGCCAACAATGTCCCCTGGCCCGAAACCGGCCTGGATATCCCCTACGGCATCGCCGTACCGGTGCTGATCGCCATCGTCGTCGGCATCGTCATGACCTTCATCGCGACAAGGCTGCGCTTCGGCCGCTATGTCTTCGCGATCGGCGGCAACCCCGAAGCGGCAGAGCTCGCCGGCATCAAGACCCGCTGGGTCACCGTGCGCATCTTCGCGCTGATGGGCATTCTCGCGGCCATTGCAGCGGCGATTTCCACCGCCCGCCTCAATGCCGCTACGAACTCGCAGGGTACGCTCGACGAGCTCTACACCATCGCCGCCGCCGTCATTGGCGGAACGTCGCTGGCAGGCGGCACCGGCACGATCGCCGGCGCCATGCTCGGCGCGCTCGTCATGCAGTCGCTGCAATCGGGCATGGTGCTGGCGCATGTCGACACGCCGCTGCAGAGCGTCGTCGTCGGTACCGTCCTTGTCGTGGCGGTCTGGCTCGACACCGTCTACCGCGCCCGTGCCAAGTGAGAGGAGCCCCAGACATGGCTGATCAACGCACTCCCCTCGTGGAACTGAAAAACATCTCGATCTCCTTCGGCGGCATTCACGCCGTGGACAATGCCTCGGTCGATCTCTACCCCGGCGAAGTCGTGGCATTGCTCGGCCACAACGGTGCCGGCAAATCGACGCTCATCAAGATTCTCTCCGGCGCCTACAAGCGTGATGGCGGCGAGATCCTGATCAACGGCGAGCCGGCCGACATCCGCAATCCGCGCGATGCCAAGAAATACGGCATCGAGACGATCTACCAGACGCTCGCCGTCGCCGACAATGTCGACGCCGCTGCCAACCTCTATCTCGGCCGCGAGCTGAAAACCCGCTGGGGCACGCTCGACGACGTCGCGATGGAAGCCTCGGCTCGCGAAGTGATGGGGCGGCTGAACCCCAACTTTAAGCGCTTCAAGGAGCCGGTGAAGGCGCTCTCGGGCGGCCAGCGGCAATCGGTGGCGATCGCGCGTGCGATCCTCTTCAACGCCCGCATCCTGATCATGGACGAGCCGACGGCAGCCCTTGGGCCCCAGGAGACGGCGCAGGTCGGCGAGCTGATCAAGCAGTTGAAGAAGGAAGGTATCGGCATCTTCCTCATCAGCCACGACATCCACGACGTCTTCGACCTCGCCGACCGCGTCTCGGTGATGAAGAACGGCCAGGTCGTCGGCCACGCCCGAACCGAGGACGTGACCAAGGACGAAGTCCTCGGCATGATCATCCTCGGCAAGGTGCCGTCAAAGGCAATCCCCGGCCCCGGCGCCATGCAGATCTGACCGCCGCCAAGGCGATAGCCAGGCCAACCACGCTCCGCCGCCCGCAAGGCCGGCGGAGTTTTTTATGCAACGGTCCCCAGGCTGATGGATAAAAACATCCGCCAAATCGCAAGCATCGGTATTTCCGAGAATTTCGCGATTGAAGCCAGCCGCAAGCTAGGCTAAGAACCACCCATCGGACAGGCGATTCTAACCGCCTCAGGCATGCACCCGTAGCTCAGCTGGATAGAGTGTTGGATTCCGATTCCAAAGGTCACAGGTTCGAATCCTGTCGGGTGCGCCACCGTTTTCCGGGTCCGTTCTGGACACATGGGCTACGGTTTATTCTGAGACATAGGTAACACTTTTGAGCCGAAAGGGTTCGGCAGTGGTTCGAGCCTGCATGTCTCGTCATCGAAGTATCCCAGATCGTAATCCATGAAGCTTGCAAGCCAGATATGGTCTTCGACCTGCTTGATTCCAACGGCCTGCCCGGCGAAGACCAGGCTGAGATTGATCTTCTTTCGCTTGCAGCAGATGCGGCCGCATGTTGTGACGGTAACCGTCTGGTCGTGGAACGGATAGTCGATCTCCGGCAGGCCCTGATAGGGGCGAAGCGTGGTAGCGCTCTGCCGGGCAAGCCATGTCAGGGGCTTGGTGTGGCCGCTCTGTATTGAATTCTTCGACGAAGTCGTCAAAGCGGGCCTGCTGCTGCAGGAAATTGGCGCCGGCCGGTCTTGCGGGAGATGCCGAACTCGCGGCACAGCGCCGCTATCTTCTCGCCATCCAGAACCCGCGCAACGAATTTGAGACGCTCGTCCATAAGGCTACACTCCTGCCAAGGCACCTTCGCTCTCCTCGCAAAGGCCAAAAGCGTAACCCATGTCTCCGGTATGAACTGTCACCCTTCTCTCGGGAAGGACACTGGCGAGTTGGTCGAGAACCTGCGAAAGGTTATCCCCCAGCCCAGTTTCGCGCGCGAAGGCCGTGGCGCACTCCGCCGTCGTTATCGGCCGTCCGGCCTCACGGAGAGTGCGCAGAGCGAAGCCCCTGCGGTCGAAGTCCCTGAAGAGGTCGGAAACGCCGTCGGTATTCGATCCGTCCCGCTTGCTACGGCGGCGGAACACCCTTGGCTCCGTGCCGGGATCATATTCCGGCTCGTATGTCCGGATGACGACGACGAAAGCGGCCTGCTGCTGCTCCAGCGCGGCGAGCTCCAACCGCAGCTCCTCAATCCTCAAGCGGATCTCGGCCTGTTTCCGCTTCAATTCGTCTGCAACAAGGACCATGCACAATTACCCCCTAGGATCACACCGATCCTAGGGGTTCAGCAGACCGAAGTCTGGTGGCAGTTGCTACCTAATTGCGTGCATGCATTTGCTACCGAATTCGGTAATTGTCCCCTCCCTGTTGGTTTCCACGCGGCCGCAGTTACGGCACAATTTAATGAAGGATACTCGCGCGTCGGCAAACGCGGACATACGGCGTCGATCCCCCCGGAAGATGTTATGTTGTCGCCGCTACTCTGGAATGGAGTTTTCGGGGGCGATGACGTCGGGGAAGACGACTTCCGCACGGAAGCCACCTTCGACGCGGTTTTCCAGGCTGAGCGCAAGATCGTACACCGCTGCGATCTCCGACACGATGGCAAGACCCAGACCAGAGCCGGGTTTCAAACGGTCGAGACGGACACCCCGATGCGGAAGATCGGGCAATCTCTCTGGCGACACGCCTAGGCCGTCGTCCTCGATTACGAGGCGGGAATGGCCATTCTGTCGAACCGCGCTGACATTTATCCTGCTCCTGGCCCACTTGCAGGCGTTCTCGAGCAGGTTTCCCACAAGTTCGCGAAAGTCGTGCGGGTCGACCGGCACTCTTAAGCCGTTGGCAACGTCTATTTTCCAGGCGAGGCGTTCGCCTGCATCAGTGTGTCTGAGCATTCGAACGGTCTCGTTGATGATCTTCTCGACGTCGGCATCGCCACTCCGTTGATCAGGGCTCGGGGTGATACGGGCACGGGCGAGCTCGTGCTCGACGTGCGAGAGCATAGTCTCGGCAAGATGGTCGAGTTCATCGGCGATCTCCACCTCGCCCTTCTCCCGAAGCGAGTACGCGTTGTTTGTGAGAACGGTCAGAGGCGTCTTCAGCCCGTGAGCCAGATCACTGGCCCTGCCCCTGGCCTTCTCCATCGCCGCGGCCTGGCTTTCCAGAAGTTTGTTCAGTTGATTGACGAGCGGTTGGACCTCGCGCGGATAGGCCCCCGCCAGTCGGCTGGCCCTCCGGTCGCGCACCGCTTCAAGATCACGGCCAATGCGGTCGAGGGGTCTCAATCCGATCCAAAGCTGCCCGATCGACATCAACACGAGGAGCGCGGCAAGAACGGCGACATAGGGCAGGATGTCGAGAGCAAATCCAAGGCGCGCGCTGTCGACCTCGTCGGCATTCACCGCCACAGCAATGCGAATGGGTCTCGTGCCCTCCGGTGCGACCAACGACAGCACGCGTTCCTGAACAAGGACATCCTTCCCCTCCGGCCCGGAGAGACGATATTGATGCATGATGCCGACAGGATGTGAATCCTGCGGCAGAGCCAGGACGTAGTCGAAGAGCGAGGAAGATCGGACCTCCGTCTTCCCCACAGGATCGTCGATCTGCCAGTAGAGCCCCCCATAGGGTATCAGGAAACGATTGTCCGGAGGGTTCTCGGGCACCTGCAGCCTGCCTCCCGGCAAGAAGCGGATCACGGCCGCCAGACGGTTTATGTGTCCGGTCAACTCGTTCTGCACGCGCTTGCTGTAGCTGTCCGCAAAGATCTGGACGAGAGCGACGGATGCAGCGGCAAGGCAGATCGACACAGCTATCAGCGACGTGATGATGAAACGGCCGTGAAGCGACCTCATGTCCCCTCGCCCGATGCTATCTGGTACCCGAAGCCTCGGCGCGTGACGATGGCGTTCCTTCCAAGCTTCTTTCTCAGCCGTCCGATCAGGACCTCCACCGAATTGCTCTCCCGTTCAAAATCCTGGGTGTAAAGCTGCTCGGTAAGCTCGAGCTGGGAGATCGCGCGACCGCGGTTCTGCATCAGCACCGACAGGCATTTGTACTCCATGGGCGTGACATCCACAGGCATCCCGTCGACCATCACCGCGCGTCGGCGCGGGTCGATGGAAACGGGACCTGAAGACAGGACCGCACTGGCATGGCCAGAATATCTGCGCAGGACTGCGTGCAATCTGGCGAGAAGCTCCGCGATGCGGAATGGCTTGCCAAGGTAGTCGTCGGCGCCAGCGTTGATCCCCTCGACGCGCTCCTCCCAGTTGCCGCGCGCCGTCAAGATGATGACCGGCATGTCACGACCGTTCGCCCGCCAGTTTTTGAGGATCGTTAGGCCGTCGATCTTCGGCAGACCCAGATCAAGGACGACGGCGGCGAAGTCTTCATGCTCGCCGGCGAACAGGGTGGCTTCTCCGTCGGTCTCGTGGACGACGTTGAAACCGGCCTTGGTGAGCTGGGCGGCCACGTCACGGGCGATGAGCGGGTCGTCTTCGGCAAGCAATAGGCGCATCATTCGTTCTCGATTTCGACGATCCTGCCTGACGCGGCGTCCAGTTCCACCTCCGTGACCTGACCGCCGCCCCTCAGAATCCGGAACTCGTAGATTATGCGATCGTCATGCCGATCGACACTGATATCGATCAATTCGCCGGGCAACTTGGCGAGGACTTTCGCCTTCAGTACGGCCAGAGGCAGGATTTTCCCTTCGTGCACCCGTTTAGGAAGGTCCTCGTGCGACGGCAGGTCATCCGCTTCGCGGGTACGACCAGGGAAATCGTCGGCATGTGCGCTCCATATCGGAAGCAACGGCCACAGAAGAACTAGGCAGACGAACGCGAGCGTGCGGGGCGGGTACATTGTCGAAGAATATCCTATCGAAGATGACAATAACCTGACAATCGCGATCAGGTCGCCGTCAGGTCGCGCCCCATAGGTTCGAGGCCGACCAGATGAGCAAAATCGCTCCTGGGATGATGGAGAAAGACCAATGAAGAAAATCATGTTCGCAACCCTCCTGCTCGCCACCGCGTCGATCGGCGTTGCCCGCGCCGAAGAAGGTCAGAATTGCACGCAGGTTTCCAAGGACCGGTGGTTGAGCGAGGACGGCATCAAGGAAAAGGCCAAGGCCGCGGGCCTCGATGTGCGCCGGGTCAAGGTGGAGGGCAGTTGCTACGAGGTCTACGCCGTCGATATGAAGGGCAAGAAGGTCGAAACCCTGTTCAACCCCGAGACCGGCGCAGTGGTCGGCAAGGAAAGCGAATGACCATGCGCAGGATGGATACGGATGCGGCGGGCGCTGGCTCGCCGCCAAAGATCAGGGTCTGGGACCCGGTCGTGCGGATGTTCCACTGGGGTCTGGTGGGCCTGTTCGCGTTTTCCTTTCTGACGGGCGACGAGTGGAAACAGGCGCATATTCTGTCGGGCTACGCCATCGTAGGTCTCCTGCTCGTGCGGATCATCTGGGGCTTCGTCGGCAGCCATCACGCGCGCTTTTCCAACTTCATCTACGATCCGATCACCACCCTCGACTTCATGCGTGACAGCCTGGCCATGCGCGCCAAGCGCTACATCGGCCACAATCCGGCCGGAGGCGCGATGGTGTTAGCGCTGCTCCTCGCGATCTCGGGCATTGCCACAACCGGGTACATGATGACGACGGACGCCTACTGGGGAGTGGAATGGGTGGAAGTGGCGCATGAACTGCTGGTCAATGTGACGCTTGGCCTAGTCGTCCTTCACATCGCTGGCGTCCTCCTGGCAAGCATCGAGCACAGGGAAAACCTTGTCCGAGCGATGGTAACCGGCAGGAAGCGAGCCGATTGACCTGGATCGGCGTCGCGGCCGAGTAGGACCTGAAGCCATGGAAGACACCTGGTTAAGGACTTGTTGCTCATTTGCCGAGCTGATCTCGTCCCGGCGTCTACGAACGACCAGGGGCCGCGCAGGTGGACATCCTGGCTTCGTCAGCGGTCTGAATGAAAGCCGTGCGCGCGGTCTCCTGCGAGACATGCCCGCTTACGGCCGCGGCGCAATCTCTCTCGCGAATGCGTGTTTTCTACGCCATCGATTGGCGGGAAAGTCGAGCGCTCGCTCGCTCCGCCGACAGCCTCAGGGACGTTCATCCCGCCTGGACGAAAACAGGTTCCGACCAGGTTCCTTCAATCTGTTTCTGGGACGTCATCCTCGATCTCCTGAACGTTTCGAATTGCGAGCGGGGCATCATTACGAGGGCTGGACCACGATCAGGCGCTGGCTGATGACGTCAGGATACAGCGTTCGACCGGCATGGACGTTGATATCGGTCAAGCCGGGCACGATCGCACTCTGAAATTACCTTGTTCTCGCCTTAGCCGGCTCGCTCCTCCGTGTCGCTTCAGCCGCGCTCATTCCTCGGCACGCAGGTGGCTGACGTCGCAGTCATGGCGCGGCGCGAAGGCGATCGGTCCGACCTCGATGACTCGAACCATACAAGTGGTTGATCCAGCGCAATGTGTGAAGCCAGTAGGCATCCTATTCTCAAAGGCAGCTCCAACTCGTGGAGGACAACACTTAAAGGAGATTCAGGATGTCCGTGTTCAAACGGCCAACGATCGCTATGTTGGCCTTGCTCGGTGCCGTGGGCATCGCCTCTGCCCAGACGAAAAGTCCAGACCCGGCCCAGTCGGAGGACAAGCCCGATGCCGACGGATCGGAAATGATGCCAGGCATGATGGGCGGCAACATGATGCCATCTGGCATGTACCCAGGAATGCGCATGATGGGGCCAATGCGCGGTCATATGGTGAAGATCATGTTTGCCATCGCTGATAGCGATGGGGACGGTGCAATTTCTTTCGAAGAGTTGACCGCAATCCACAAACGCGTCTTCAACGCGGTTGACGCGAACAAGGACGGCAAGGTTACACCTGAAGAAATGCAGGCATTCATGCAAGACATTTGATTGGACGCCGCGCATTTGCCGGCCGTTGCATGGGAGCCTAAAGGAGACTTCTCATGACCTATACGCTCGATAGAACTCTCTGGGCGACCAGTTTCGACGATGCGGTCGGCAGGACCAAATCCGCTCTCATCAAGCACGGGTTCGGTGTTCTGACGGAGATCGACGTCAAGGCAACCATGAAAAAGAAGATCGACGCCGACATCGACGACTACCTCATCCTCGGAGCCTGCAATCCGCGCATGGCGTTCGAGGCGATGAAACTGGAACCGAAGGTGGGGCCATGCTGCCGTGCAATGTCATCCTGCGCGGGGTCGGTGGCGGCAATGTCATGGTGAGCGCCATCGATCCGGTCGCATCCATGCAGGCTATCGACAACGAAATGCTGACCAGTCTGGCAGGCCGGGTTCGCTCGATGCTCACCGAGACGGTCGCCGAGATCTGACGATTGGGAGTTCCGGCCACCGAGCTCTGAGGGGTCGATCTTGCGTCGCCCCTTTCGTTGCGACCAGAACCGCAACATCCTACAAACTCACCCCGTCCTCAAGCTGGGCGTGCAGGAAGGGGCGGAAAGTTACTGGTCAGACTGCGGTATCAACCAGCGTACCGATCCCCGCCGTCAATGTCATAGCGAAAGCGCCCCAGAAAGTGACGCGCGTGGTGGCTCTCCAGACGTTGGCGCCGCCCGCTTTCGCACCGATAGCCCCCAGCAGCGCGAGGAAGGCCAAAGACGCGGTTGCAACGGTATAGATTAGCACCGAGGCGGGCGAAAGTACGACCATGAGCAGGGGCAACGCGGCCCCCACCGCAAACGTGACGGCCGACGTCAAGGCCGCCTCAACCGGCCGGGCCGCCATGTGTTCGACGATACCGAGTTCGTCGCGTGAATGCGCGTCGAGAGCATCATTTGCGGTCAGTTGGATCGCGACTTGCCTGGCCAGCCCGTCGGTAAGGCCGCGTTTGACGTAGATCTCCGTCAGCTCCTCGCACTCAGCTTCTGGTTGCGTCTCCAACTCGACTCGTTCTCGTGCAAGATCGGCTTCCTCGGTGTCCGCTTGAGAGCTTACCGACACGTATTCGCCGGCCGCCATGGACATCGCGCCCGCGACGCCTGCTACCAGGATCTGCGAGGGTCCGGCGGACGCGGTAGCGACGCCCATGATCAAGCTCGCCGTCGAGACGATTCCATCGTTTGCGCGAGGACGGCAGCCCTTAGCCAGCCGATGTGGGAGACCATGTGATGTTCCGAATGCAGTCTGCTCATGCGCGTCTCCCGCCCGGCGGCGACGCTGACGAGCACGTAAATACCCGCGCCTATGGTGACGCCGAGACCGTACAGGACGGCGTGCGACAGGGTTAGCGTGCGTGCTAGTCTCGGCCGCATCCCGGCGGTTTCGGCGGTCGTTGAATTCACTTCGCGCTCCCATTGTTCACAGACACGTCTGGCTTCAATACCGGAGCTCGGCCATCAAGGATTTGACCACGATCAACTTACGCGGGCTTCCAGTTGGAAAGGCGCCTATGTGAACTTCCGGTTATCGTGGCGCTCGGAGAAGGAGAGGCGGAATTCTGGCACGCGGCGCCGGCCGTGGCCAGGAAGACGGAGCGCCGGCAATTGCGTTACATCAATGCCGAGTCGAGACGAATGGGAGATAGATGATTGCAATCGCGGCGGTCAGCGAGAGATGGAGCAGGACATGACAGCACAATATTTGCCGCTCGATTTACCTCGTCATCCATCGGTTTGAGCATTCAGGAAGCAGCACTGGAACTGGACACCGATATCCTGGTCATGGGAGGATTTGGACACTCGAGGTTACGCGATTCTGTCCTTGGAGGAGCAACCGATGGCGTCTTGCACGAGCCTCTTTGCCTGTCCTCATGTCACATTGACGAACTGTCCTCGCCGTGGCTTACGACTGGTTTCGGCGCTATTAAGCGGCGCGACCTTACCGGGTTCGAACAGCGTGGACGTGGGTATCGATCAAGCCAGGCACCTTCGATGCGAAACACGAAGCTTGACGACCATCAATGACTTCCTCGTGGCGGAGACGATAATCGGCGAAATCAAATACGGAGTTCGCCATGGATACCCCGTTCCTCCCTCTCCTCCCCTCTCGTCCGCTTTAGAGGTCGCGACTTCTGCATACTGGGTGAGATCGCCCATGGAGCTGGGCGCTGCCCTCGCCAGCTCCCTGCAGGACGGGCTGACGTCCGGCGAAGCGGAAGAACGGCTACGACGGTTCGGGCCGAACTCTCTTTCCGAGGAAAGCGGCGGAGGCATGTTGGCGAACTTCGCGCGCCAGTTCAAAAGTCCGCTCGTGCTCGTGCTTGTGTTCGCAGCGCTTGTCGCGGGTAGCGTCGGCGAAGTCCACGACGCCTTCATCATCGGCATCATCATTCTCGCTAGCTGCTTCCTTGGTTTTCTGCAGGAACATGGCGCGCAACGAGCGGTCGAGGCGCTGCGACAGCGAATTTCTCTCACTTCAAGGGTCCGCCGCGACGGCGCCGACAAGGTCGTGACTGCAACCGGCATCGTGCCGGGCGACCTGATCCTGCTCTCGGCGGGGAGCCTCGTCCCTGTCGATGCAGTCATCGTTGTCGCGCAGGATTTAAACGTCAGCGAAGCGACGCTTACCGGAGAGACTTTTCCCGTTGCGAAGGCGCCCGGCTTTTCAACCGAGGACGCCGGTCTCGCGGACCGTTCCAACTGCGTGTTCGCAGGAACCTCGGTTCGGAGCGGCACGGCGACGGCCCTTGCTATCGCGACCGGCCCCCGCACGGAATTCGCACGGATCGCCAGCGCCGTCGCGCGTCAGATTCCGGAAACGGAATTCGCTCGAGGTGTTCGGCATTTCGGATTTCTGATGACGCGGATCATGCTCTGCATCGTCGTCGTCGTGCTGGTGGCGAATCTCCTGCTTCACAGACCTATCGTGGACTCTCTGCTTTTCTCGCTCGCGCTTGCCGTCGGCCTGACGCCTGAGCTGCTGCCTGCGATCATCAGCGTGACGCTCGCGCGCGGCGCCCGGACGATGTCGAAGTCTGGCGTGATCGTTCGCCGCCTCGATGCAATGGAGAACCTTGGCAGCATGGACGTGCTTTGCACGGACAAGACGGGGACGCTTACCGAGGGCGTCATCCGCCTTGACAGTTGTGTCGACCCGCAGGGCGTCGGCTCGCCGGAAGTGCGGCGGCTGGCACTTTTCAATTCGGCGTTTCAATCGGGAATGAAGAATCCGCTCGACGACGCCGTGACGGCCACGATCGCCGCGGGGGAGATTTCTCCCGACGCCCGCAAGCTTGCCGAGATCCCCTACGATTTCTCGCGCAAGCGCCTATCCGTGATCGTTGCCGGCAAGGACCGGCCGCCGCTGTTGATCTGCAAAGGAGCGGCCACCAACGTGATCGACGTCTGCGCCGCCGTCATGACCGCGCGCCGCGAAGTGGCCTTGGACGACAATGTCCGCAAACGATTAGACGATGCCTGCCGGCAATGGGGAGAAGCAGGCATGCGCGCGCTCGCGGTCGCCACCCGGCCCATATCCAAAGCCGCTCCCGAAATCTCGAGGGAAGACGAATGCGGGCTTTGCCTGCAAGGTTTTCTGCTCTTCTCGGATCCCCCGAAGACCGATATTTCAGCCGTGGTAGCAAGCCTCATGGAACGAGGGGTGCGGATCAAGGTGATATCGGGAGACAACCGATATGTCGTCCAGCATCTCGCGTCGTCGATCGGAATCGACGGTTCCCGCATGCTCACGGGGAAAGAGGTCGGCCGCATGAGCAACGACGCACTGTTCAGCCGTGCGGGGAAAACCGACCTGTTCGTCGAGATCGACCCAAATCAGAAGGAACGGATCGTGGCGGCCCTCCGCAAGGCCGGACACGTGGTCGGATATCTTGGAGATGGGATAAATGACGCGCCGGCCCTTCACGAGGCGGACGTCGGGATTTCGGTTGAGGGCGCGGCCGACGTCGCCCGCGAGGCTGCCGACGTCGTCCTGATGCGGCAGGACCTCGCCGTCCTTTCGAAAGGCGTGGACGACGGACGCAGGACCTTCACTAACACGATGAAGTACATATCGATCGCGACCAGCGCCAACTTCGGCAACATGATCAGTATGGCAGCGGCGTCGCTCGTGCTGCCATTCCTGCCACTCGTTGCCAAGCAGATACTCCTAAACAATCTGTTGTCGGACCTGCCGGCGATGGCAATCGCCACGGACAAGGTCGATCCGGCAGACCTTCGGCGTCCGCAGCGTTGGGACATCTCCCGCATCAAGAGGTTCATGCTCTGGTTCGGGCCGCTAAGTTCTCTCTTTGATCTGGCGACGTTCGTCGTCCTGCTGGCAGTGTTTTCCGCCGGACAGGACGAGTTCCGCTCCGCATGGTTCGTTGAATCGCTCATGACTCAGTTGGTGACCATGCTCGTCATCAGGACGCCCGGTCCGATCTGGAGGAACCGGCCTAGTCCGCTGCTATTCGGCACGGCGATCGCCGTCGCTGCGGCGGGAGTGACCATCCCCTACACCCCGATCGGGGGGCTTTTTGGTTTCGTTCCGATCCCCCTCGAAATTCTCGCAATGCTTTTGGCTGTGACCTTGATCTACGTATCAGCTCTCGAGACCGTGAAGATCTTTTACTTTGCGACGTTGTCAACGCAGCACCATTCACTGCAGCGAGCGTCGCGTCGTCGGCCTCGCGCTCGTACAAGGCGCCTTCCAAAATAGGCGTGATCGCCGGGCGCGGAAGGCACTCACGTCTTGCCAATGCCAGCGCCATCGAACTTCGCGGCGTCCCTGATGAGCCTGAACTTCACCTGGGTCACCCTGAGGTCACGATACCAGTCCACGATCGCCCCCCAAGGGTCGACGATCTTTGCCAGTCCCGAGACGAAGGCGACAACGGTGCCTATCTCGGTCTTGCCGGTGACAACATAATATCCCCCGAGGACGAAAATGCCGACATAGCCCAGTTGCGCCATGAGATTCATGAGAAAGTTCATGGCGTACTTGTAGCGGTAGATCTCCATGTTGGCGGAGAAGATCGCTCCGATGCGCGAAGTTTGAGGATCCTCTCCCTGGCCACCTTCGATCGCATGCACCATGCCTTCGCTGACGTCGCGCATGATGGCGACCTTCGCCTCGACCCGGCGGTTGATCGCGGCCTGCAACATCGGGACGAACGCAATCTGCGGGGCGAAGGTTGCTGCGACGGCCAGCATCATCAGCGGTTGGAGATAGATCAGGTAGCTGCAGACGGTGACAAGGATGCCGACCTGCAGCAGCGGCTCGGAGATGCTGGTTCCGACGAAACCGCCCACCGGCTCGGCTTCCGCAAGCACGATCGACAGCTCGACGCCCTCGAGCATGGATTCTGACGGCGGCGTCTCGGCCCGATGCAGAACGCGCGCCCGCAGCCAGAGCGTGCCCTTCTCGCCCACCCAGCTTCTGTAGAGATTGAGGGTGAATTTTATCACGCCCTCCAACACTGCCACCGCGAGATAGAGGGATACGAGAAAAAGAAGCGTCCCGTATGACGCTTGCTGGGTCGCCTCATTGACGATCCGGCGCTGGAGTTCGAGAGGCGCCGCGCCGATAACAAACAGAACCAGGGACAGCCCGGCGATCAACGCCTGATGACGCCTTCCCATCAGCCAGATGAAACCGAACAGGTCGGAGGGCATCGAATCCGTCGCGCTTCCGGTCTTTTGCAAGACGCGGCCCGGCATTCCAATCCTGGAGGGCCAAATGTTCATCGCGCACTCACGGGTCAGAGAGAGAGCGCTCGACGCGCCCGCTTCGAGAGTCGTCGGATGGTTTCACCAGCAGGACGCCCACGACCGTCCCGACCATGAGGACAAGAATGACGAGGAGAAGCCTCGACATGACGGCGTCTGCGATGACCCTGACAAACATGACGGAAACTCCAGGGACGATTTCATCGTTTGAGGGGGCTCACCATGCGGAAGCCAGGGTGATCTTGTTCACCACGCACCTTGGCCGCTGAGCGTTCCAGCTCAGTGTCGACCTCTCCCCTCAGGGTGACGATCCCGTTGGAGACGGTCGCTTTGACCGTAGGGGCGGTTATTTCGAGCTCGGCTTCCAGGCGGCTACGAACGGCGGTCCCTACCGCCTCGTCGCCGGAAGCTGTGCACTGCCGAGGAACATCGAGAAGCGCTCGCATCAAGTCGCGACGGCTGATCATTCCGGCGAGCCTACCGTTCTCGACGACCGGCAGGTGCTTGATGTCGTGGGCCTGCAGCAGTTCGGCGAGTTGGCTGGTGGTGGCGGTCGGGGTGGCGCTGACGACGGGCGTCGACATCACGTCCTTGACGCGCCAGCTTCGGGCCTTCACGTAGTCCGCCAGTCCATCTTCGCGGTCGCGCGTATGTGGGACCGCCCGTCTCGCCCAAGACGACGCCACCCGGCGCAGCAGGTCTCCCTCCGTGACGATGCCCGTGAGCCGACCTTCGCCATCGACGACGGGCACCGCGCCAATTTTGCTGGCGTTGACGATCTCGACGGCTTCCCTGACGTTATGTCCCTCGTCGAGCGTCGTAACGGGGGTCGTCATGATGTCTCTAGCAAGCATCGTGTCGTCTCCTTTAGATTGGCAGGACAATTACACGCGAAAATTCGATCCGCCGCCTTGACGAAGATCAAACCTGAGCATCGTGTCACGGCGGAGGTCGAGGAAACCAGTTTCCTCCTAAGACGCCTTTTCCCGTGCGAGTTCAGTACCTCCGGCACGTCCTCGCCATCCTCTTCGATGGACGCTTCGACGAGCCTCATCACGGTGATGTTGAACGGCATGGTCGTCGTGCATTGCTCCACGCACATGGACCTGCCGTGATCGGTGCGACGGTACGCCAACCGATGAATGAGTGGAAGTAAGCGAAGATGACCGGCTTACTCCGTGAAGATGTCGTTGAACGCGCGACTTAGCGTGCACACATGTTCGACCCCTTAAAGCCTGTGGCGGCTGATGACTTCGATCGCTTCGTCGGCGATCACCTGTTCCTCGTCGGTCGGAATGACGAGGGCGACGATTTCGCTTTCCCTCGCGCTGATCACGGTCGCGTTCATCTTGTTCGCGGGCTCGCTCAACGAGAGACCCAGCCAAGCCAGATGGCGGGCGACGCTACCCCGTATCTCCGGCTGATGCTCACCTATGCCGGCCGTGAAGACGACGGCGTCCACGCCGCCCAGAGAGACGGCGAGCCTTCCTATCTCGCCGGCAATCCTGAAGCAGAAGAGGTCGAGGGCTTCCCTGGATGCCGGATGGAAGTCCTGCAGCAGGACACGGACGTCGCCGCTTTTACCGGAGACGCCGAGCAGGCCGCAACGGTGATAGAGGAAATCCTCGAGACGATCCGCGTCGTGAAAATTGTTGCGCAGAAGGTGGACGACGGCACCCGGATCGAGCGAGCCCGGCCGAGTCGACATCGGAATTCCGTCCAGCGGGGAGAAGCCCATGCTGGCGTCTATACTCACGCCGTCGACCATGCCGCAAAGGCTCGCACCGCTTCCAAGGTGCGCGCAGACGACACGGCCGGCGGCAAGATCTGGATCGTGTTTCCTGAGTTCGCCGGCGACGTACTTATAGGAAAGACCGTGGAAGCCGTATCTGCGGATCCCGGCGTCGTGCAGCTCCCTTGGAATGGCGAGCCGTGCGGCAAGACTGCTCTGCGACGAATGGAATGCGGTATCGAATGACGCTGTTTGCGGTATGTCCGGATATGCGCTTCGGATTGTGCGGACGATCGCAAGCGCCGGAGGAAGATGCACCGGCGCGAGATGCGTCAGATCTTCCATTCCGAGGACCACTTCGGGCTCCAGCAGAACGGGGCCATCGAAGACCTGTCCGCCGTGGACGATGCGATGGCCGGCCACCACGGGGTCGAATCCTCTGCGGACGATGCAATCGACGGCCTGCGAAACCAGCCGCGCATCGATTGCTGTCCCGGACGGAAGATCGACAGCCTCGTCCCCGTCAGAAAATCGAAAGGTGAACCTTGGCGGGTCCCCGAGCGTGGCAATACCGCCTCCCAGCCGGAGTGCCCGGCCGTCCTTCAACCTGAAGACGCCGACCTTGAGGCTGGAGGAACCGGCGTTGAAAGTGACGGCAACCCTATCCATGGCCCGGAGTCCTGGGGCGTGCCGTCCCAGCAGACCTCGCAGCCACCTTCGTTGCAGCCCGCCTGGCTGCCTCCTTGCTTGCCTCTGCGAAGAATTCGCATGCGTACTCCAGGGCGGCCTTCTCGTCTTCCGACGACAGACCGAACGGCGCGCACTGCTCCTTCATCGCCCGCAGGATCTTCTTCTTTAGCGCAGCGACCGCAAAGGCATTCTTCGAAGCGAGAACCTCCTGCAGGCAGGTTATAGCGACGACCTCCAGGACGATAAGCTTGCCTTGCACTTCCCCCTGGCTCGGTATCGCGAAGCGTTCCCCGCCGCGCTTGCAGTCACGATCCATGATCAGCATTGCCGTCCCTCCTCCCTTCGACCGCCGGAACATCGTCCGGGTCCAGTGCGCGTCGAAGCCTGCGCAGCACGACCGCGCGACCCTTTTCGTCGGCGACGGATGTCAGATGATCGGACAGGTCCAGAACGAACCGCTGATAGTCATTGTTCCAGTCGGGCCTGCCGGGCACGACCGGCTTGATACGTGCGGGCGTCCTGTCGTCGATGAGGCGTGCACCCGACGGTGCAAGCTCGTAGGCGTCGTCCAGCGACGGGCAGACGACCTTTGCAGAAACTTGCTTTGGGAGCCGGGCGGACATCGCTTCACGAGCGCTCTCCTCTCCATGGACGAGGAAGATCGCCTTCCGGATCGGTTCCCGACCCGCAACCCACGCGTCCAGTTCGCTTGCATCCGCATGTCCGCTATAGGCGTCGAGCGTGGCCATCCTGGCGCCGACGTGAATCTCCTCGCCCTGGATGCGGACGTCGGTCGCGCCCTCCTGCAGGATGCGGCCGAGCGTCCCCGCCGCCTGAAACCCGACAAACAGCACGGTGCACTCCTGCCGCCAAAGCCAGTTCTTCAGGCGGTGGCGGATCCGCCCCGCCTCGCACATTCCACTTGCCGCGATGATGATGTGAAAGCCTCGGACGAGATCGAGCGCCTTCGACTGCTCGGCCGTCTCGGTGAAGCGGACATTCGGCGCATTGAGCGCGCGAAGGAACGCCTTGCCGTGACCGAGGTCGGCCGCATGCCTCTTGAATGCCTCGGTCGCTCGCGATGCAAGCGGCGAGTCTATCATGATAGGGCACCGCGGCACCTCTCCTTCGTCCATGAGGGCGACGAGATCGGTCAGCACCTCCTGCGTCCTCTCGACGGCGAAGGAGGGAATGAGAAGAACCCCGCCAGGGCTGTTCGAGGTCGCCACCACGTCGCGCAGCCGGTCCCGTCGAACCTTCAGGGCGTATTCTTCCCGTTCCCGGTCTCAGTATGTGCTTTCGCAGATGAGGTAATCGACCCCGGAAGGTGCCCGCGGGAGATTTTCGAACAGCTTGTTGCTCGCGCCGACGTCGCCGGAGAACAAAATTCTTGTCGGTCCGTCGGCGCCGGGGGCCTCGAGTTCGATCGATGCCGAACCCATCAGGTGTCCAGCATTCCAGTAACGGAACCTTGCGCCGCCAACGGTCTCCCGCCACTCACCATACTCGACGGCGATGAACTGCGGCAGCATGCTGCGGGCGTCGTCGGCGGTATAGATGGGCTCCACCGGCTCTCGCGCCCTTCTGCGATTCCTTCGGTTGAGCTGTCGGACCTCCGACTCCTGGATATGACCCGAATCCTGCAGCATGATCGTGCAAAGGTCGATCGTTGCTGCCGTTGCAAAGATCGGTCCACCGTATCCCGCCTTCGCGAGCTTCGGAAGCAGCCCCGAGTGGTCGATGTGCGCGTGCGTGAGCAGCACGGCGTCGATCGTCGATGGTTCGAAGGGGAATGGCTTGTAGTTGAGCTCCTTCTCCGATTTCGAGCCCTGGAACATTCCGCAGTCGATCAGAATGCGCGTGCCACCGGCCTCTAAAAAGAAGCACGACCCGGTGACCGACCCCGCGGCGCCGTGGAAATGGAGAATGGGATTGGCCATGACAACTCCTACTGTTGTCACGAACCTACGCCGCCGCAGGCGATCGTACGTTGACGAAGGTCAAAGACAAGCTCGACGACGGACGCTTAGCCGTCGGGCGCCTAAGAGTTGCTGCAGGAAGGCCTCGTTGCATCCACAAGAGCATGAATGCTGGTGACGCATCGGATGCGGCCGCCTTCGCCATCGAGAATACTCCTGGCGATCGATCGCGTTGCGAAACCGCCGTCGCGTGTAGCCGGTGAAGCCGGGCTCGTCGCATAGATTATCCGCGACCCGCGGCAAAATTCGCAGTGCCGCGGGCGTGGCCCAACCCCCGAGGCGAATCGTACGGCCCCTCGTCAAGCACCATTGCCCTAACGTGTCCCTTCATAGTCAGCGGAATCTCATCGCCTTCCCGACCTTCGCTTGATCCGGGTCAAACATCCGGATTGATGCTCGTCAAAGACGGATTGCCTTGGGGCAGATAGGCTCCTGGACACAGCGACACGACCTCATCCAAAGGAGACGGACATGCGCGAACACGAAAAGACACGCAACACCGCAGCCGACGTAGCCACGACCGCTTCCCCGGTCGAGCGAACATCGGCAGACCTTGTTCTCGAACGTCGGGACGAGGATCGCTGGGAGGTGACGGCGGCGACGCCGCGGGGCCAGGCATGGGCGAGAGACCATTTCTGCTGCGCGCTGCGGCAATCTTTCACTGGCAGCATGTGTCTCGACATCATGAGCGCCGATCGGCTTCTCAAGGAAGCGCATGGCGAGGGCCTGACGACCGAGTTCGTCAGCCTGTCTGGAAAGGACATATACTGAGATGTTCGCCACAGTCGTCTGCGCCATCGGCCGAGGATCCCGGCAACGCATGCTCCAGCTTATCGAAACGGCCCGCGCGCAGCTCGCGCACAACGGAAGCCTCCACCTCGTTCACGCGGTGGAGGGCCTACCCTCGTCCGCCTCGCCGGACGATTGGGCGATCGAGGTGATGGCCGCCGCTGAGACCAGACTTTCGGAAGCCCTGCGGTCGACCGACACTCCTGCTTCTATACACGTCCGGGCGGGGAACCCGTCTCAGATCATCGTGGCCATCGCGAAGGTGACCGCCGCCGATCTCGTCGTGATTGCCTCTCACCGGGACGACGTGCTCGACCGGGTCTTTGGCTCGGTCGTGGATCACGTCGTGCAGCGCGCACCATGCTCCGTGCTCGTCTTGCGAACGACCCGGTGAGCAGCGCGCTTCACACGACCCTCTTCGCCTCAGCCTCCCTGACCTGACCGGCGGCGATGTCACGATACAGTTCGGCGGTATGCGACAACAGTCGTGACCCGGTCTCGCAAAGCCGCGACACCTCCTTAGGATATTCCTCCAGCTCGGTCTCGACGAAGTCCGAAAGGACCTCGACCGCATCGCCGTGGTCGATGCTGCAGCCAAGTCTTGTCAGAAATTCAAAGCATCGAAGCCCTCGCCGAGCGGCGGACGCCGTCAAATCCGTGGTGATCGTGGCCGACGTGACGAAGATCTGCTCTTGGATCAGAGCCCCTGCGCAAAATGCGGGTCCGAGGGTAAAGTTGAATGTGGCGCTTGGACTGGGGAGATATGTCATGTGGTGCTCCGCTTGTGGGATGTGGGTTCGGCTCGATCATCGCGGTCATTCCGTTCTGACCGCGCTGCGTCCCGACACGGCTGTGACGGCAATGCCGTAGAAGACGTGAGGAGAACCATCGGGCATCGGGATCTCGTTGGGCTTCATAGAGCCGATCTCCCACCAGTCCGAATACTTTTGGAGAAGCGACCACGCATGGAGCCTTTCGCTTCGTCGCGCATCGCTGTCCGGAAACTCCTCGAACCTGCCTTCGACGACGATGCTCGTCCACCCGCCGGCGCTCGAACGCTGCTCGACGTGAAGGCAGATCTTGTCGTTTCCCCGCATCCAGTCGAGCTTCTTGCCGGGCATGGTGAAGCTATAGGCGACGCCGCCGGAAAAGGCGAAATAGATCGCCGCCACGTAAGGCTGCCCATCCTTGCAGCAGGCGAGATGACCGAAGCGTTCGTTCTCAAGGATTCGGTAGCACTCACCGGGGTTGATCTCCGTCAGCTTGATCGTCATGGCCGTGTTCTCCAGCTTTAATGAAGGCACGATCATAGGAGCTCCGTTGCGCCGCGGCCTTGACAAAGCGCAATGCAAACTCTCTCCGCGGCATGCATCATGACGGCTGTTTAACCTCAGGAGGCCAGCATGAAGGCGCAGTTCCATCTTCCGTTATCGACCTATCCCGACCCGAGTTCCTTCACCGTCATCGACAACGCGATCGACCTCGCTCGGCAGAACGACGCCGATCTCGTCGCCAGCATCCCGCAAGTCCGGATCCCCCAGGTCCATCAGCCCTTTCCCACTTTTATCGATGTCGACACATGGCGGGAACAAGCAGAGCGGTATAGCCGGGACAGCGGGACTTCGCTGCGGGAACACGTCGCCGACGCTATTTCGGAAACTGGCTTCGAGGTGCGAATCCACGGATTCAAGGTCAGGGAACCGTTCGTCTATGAACGCTTTTCTGAAATTGCCAAGTGCTACGACCTTTCCATCGTCGAAGCCTCGGAGCTCTCCCGACAGCTCTCCGAAACGCTGCTATTCGGAAGCGGCCGTCCGCTCGTGCTATTTCCAGCCACCAGGGTCTACTCTCGTGTGGACACGATCGCCGTCGCCTGGGACGGCAGCGCCACTGCAGCGCGCGCCCTTTCCTGCGCACGGGTCCTCATCGAACGCGCGATCAAGGTGCAGGTCATCTCGATCACCGACGACAAGGAGATCGACAAGGCGAACCGCGCCCTCTTGATCTCCTCTTTGAAGCACGCAGGATTGGACGTGGACGACGTTGCGATCCAGGCAGGCGGCGAGACCGCGACCGCCGCCATTCAATCGGCGGCGCTGGAACGAAAGGCAGACCTCCTCGTCGCGGGCGGGTTCGGCCATTCCCGGCTTCGTGAGTTCATCCTCGGCGGCGTCACTCGCGAACTGCTCGCCAAGGCCGAGCTGCCGGTGCTTCTCGCCCATTAGAGGGCGCGAAGGGCGTTGAGAATGACCGCCACGTCGATGGCCTCCTGAAGCAATGCGCCGCCGACCGGCGGAAGGTATCCCGCTCCCGCGAACCCCATCGCGAGGAGCGAGAGACCTATGCCGGCATAGATGCTTTGAACCGCGATCTTGCGGGAACGACGCGCGATGCCGATCGCCGTCGCTATCCTGGTGAGGTCGTCCCGGACGAGCACGATATCGGCGGCCTCCGCGGCCGCCGCAAGGTTCTCGACGCCGACCGCGATTCCGACGTCGGCTGCCGCCAGCGCTGGCGCGTCGTTCACGCCGTCGCCGACCATCAGCACTTTCCCGTGGACGCGTTCCTTTTCGATGACTGCGACTTTGTCTGCGGGAGCGAGCCTCGCCGCGACGTCGTCCAAGCCAAGCGAGCGAGCTATGGCTGTCGCGATAGCCAGTTCGTCGCCGGAAGCCAGGACTATTCGAGAGATCCCTGATGCCCTGAGCTGGCTGACGAGTTGGACAGCGTCTTTGCGAAGCCGGTCCTCGAGCGTGATCGTGCCAGCCGGCGTGCCGTCAAACAGCACCTTTATACGCATTGCACTGCCTGATCCGTTCGGCCCGGACGGCGGAGCTTCTCCGAAATACGTGTCTCCTCCGACGCCCACATGCACGCCATCGACAATCCCGGAGATTCCGGATCCGGCGGTCTCGGTCACCTCCGATGGGCGACTCAGTACCAACCCACGTTTATGCGCCTCGTCCACCAGCGCGCGTCCGACCACATGCCCCGACGCCTGGTCCAGCGAGGCGGCGAGCCGCAGGATCCTGTCGGGGTGTTGCGGTCCTTCGATGTGGCCAACTTCCGGCTGTCCCGCGGTGAGCGTCCCAGTCTTGTCGAACACCGCCACGGTGGCCTGGGCGAGAGCATCGAGAGGTCCCGCGCCCTTCACCAGAACGCCCTCCTTGGCAGCTTTTGAAGTGCCGGCCGCAAGCGCGACGGGTACGGCAAGGATCAACGGACAGGGGGTGGCGACGACCAGCACGGCCACGATCCTTGAAAGGTCTCCGGACATGAATGCCGAGCCTCCTGCAATCGCCACCGTGGCGAATAGGAACCAGACCGAGAACCGGTCGGCCAGGCGCATCAGCTTCGCCTTGGAGCGCCTCGATGCTTCCACGAGCCTGACTATGCCGGCATAGGTGCTGTCCTCGGCGCGGCTCAGAACGCGAATTTCGATCGCGTCCCCCTCGTTCGTGGCGCCGCTCGAAATTTTGCCATCCCTGGCGATGCGCACCGGGAAAGGCTCTCCGGTCAGCACCGCCTGGTCGATCGTCGCGACTTCGCCAACGAGAGTCCCGTCGGCCGGTATGACGTCACCCTTGCGTATCAGGAGCACGTCGCCGACCGCGACCGTCTCGATCGGAATTTCGTCGAAACCGGTTCCGGCAAGCCGCAGGGCCGTCCGCGGCACTTGCGCCAGCAAGGCCGACATGCGCTCGTCGGCGCGACGATGTGCGTATGCCTCCAGAAACTGACCGCCGGAATACATGAGACCGACGATCGCTCCAGCAAGATATTCGCCGAACCATAAGGAGGAGCCCATGGCCAAGGCCGCAATCAGGTCCAGGCCATATTCCTCTTTCCGCAGCTTCCTGGCCATCTCGGTACAAAGAGACAGCAGGATCAAGCTGGTGCAGCCTACCAGGATTAATCGATATCCAAGGCCGTAATCCGTGAGATGAAAAGCGAGTGCAGCCGCAAGCGCAAGGAGCGACGACAGCACCAGAAAGCCCGACCGGGAGCTCCCGTTCCTCAGTCGCGAGAGCCTGGCTTGAGGGTACGTCCACCTGCCCGCCCTCCAAACCGCCGCTGTAACCACCTCTCACCCTCCCATCAATCCGGAAGCCTCAGCGAAACGACTTTGCGCAATCGATGCAGAACGGCGTATAGGGAACCGCAGTTAGCCGCTCCTTGCCGATCGGATGATGGCATTTGACGCATCGCCCATATGTGCCATCGTTCAGCCGGTCGATAGCCGCGTCGATGGCCGCAATCTGGTCGCGCCCCTCGGCTTGCATCTCGCGGAGAACTTCGTCGTTCTCAACCTGGGTCGCGCGCTCCTCGCTGTCCTTCTCGAGCGCCACGCAGAGGTCCGCATCGATCGCTCCGAGACGACGGACAAGATCCTCCTTCATCGTCTGCAACACCGTCTGTACCGAGCTTTTGTTCATTTTAATCGCCTTTCAATCATGCCGGATCAATTTGGGTCCACACGCGATGCCGTCGTAATACCGAACCAAACGCACCGCCTTCGAAAGGCCGTGACCGCATATGCCGCGGTCACAAGTCGTCTGCAGCATATCTCAATGCGATCGGAGCTCCTTGATCCCGGTCAATGCCGCCTGCGCAGGGGCACATAGGCTGTCGCGCGAGCTTTCAGTGAAATCGTTGCGACCAGCCCGGAGACCATGATGAATCTCACGGCGCAGACACCCGCCCCCACCGCACCTACGGCAATCGGTCTGACCGACGTCGAGGCCGCGGAACGCCTTGCCGAGCTCGCGCCAAACACGCTGCCCGAGCCTGAGCCCCCATCGCCGCTGAAGGTGTTCCCCATCCAATTTCGCAACCCGATCATTTACATTCTTTTGCTGGCGTCGGGGCTCTCGTTTGCGACCGGCAGGATCGAGGACGCCCTGTTCATTCTCGTCGTGCTTCTGATCAATGCCTCCATCGGCACGTATCAGGAGTATTCTGCGGATCGGGTGGCCGCCGCCCTTCGCAAGCTCGAGCAGCCGTCGGCCAGGGTCATCGCCGCCGAGTTGGGAAGAGCCGATTCCTCGCAGCCTCCGCTTGTCGCCCGTCTGCTGAAGTTCACGAACGCGCTCGCTCTTTTCGTAGGATTGGCGGCATTGGTGCTGGTAGTCGCCGGCTTCATGCGGGGCCTGCACGATCTTGTCATGATGTCCGTAGGTCTGGCGGTGAGTGCTGTGCCGGAAGGGCTTCCGATCGCCATTTCCGTCGCGCTTGCCGTCAGCATGCGGCGGATGGCCGGCCGCAATGTCATCGTCCGAAGCATGCCGGCGGTGGAGACCCTGGGTTCGACCACGATGATCGCCACGGACAAGACGGGTACCTTGACCAGCAACGTGCAGACGGTGACTGAAATTCGCCTGCCTGATGGCACGGACATCGCTCTGGACGCCCATGCCGATCTCGACAGGTGCTGGACGGCGGCCTGGTCCGCGAGAGGGCGCGCAGGCTGCTGCGCGCACTGCTTGCAAACGAACCCTCGTCCGCCGGGACGACCGCGATCGTTCATCCCGTGTTGCTTGACGAAGATCAAAGACGTCAGCGCATGCGCCGTTATCCTTTCGATATTCAACAAGAGAGGTGATCGAAATGTCCATTCGCACGGTATTGAGCATCCTGAGTTCCAAATATTTCGATGAAGACCTGAAGGCCGCCGTCGAGTTTTGCGGAGCCTCAGGAGCGCATCTCAGCGCGGTCGTGATCTGCATGGGCGCGTCGCCCATGATGGGAGAATATAACTCCCTGTCGACCGTCTGGCTGGAAGAACGCCAGCGCGAAATCGAGGAAATCGTCAAGAAAGCCGAAGAGATCAAGGCGTATCTCTCGCGCACCGACCTGTCCTACGACGTGCAGGACGTCTATACGGAATATGCTTTTGCACGGGAGGACGTTGCAGAACGGGCGCTCTACGCCGACGTCGTTCTCGTCGGCCGCCAAGCGTGCAAGGACGAGGAACTCCAGAAAAGGGTCATGGATGGCGCTCTGTTCCATACGCCGACGCCAATCATCATCAACCGCGGACGGCGGCCGCTCTCTTCAACTTCAAAATCGATCGTACTGGCGTGGGATTCGAGCGACGAGGCGTCGCGTGCTGCAAGGCAGGCCCTCGACCTGCTGAAGACGGCGGACTGCGTCTACGTGACGATGGTCGATCCGGTCTCGCGAGAGCGGGTGAATGGAGAAGAACCAGGCGCCGACATCGCGAGCTTCCTCTCCCGTCACGGGGTCAAGGTTCAGGTGGATCGCGTGGCCAGTGGCGGAAACACCGCCGACGAGGTCCTGAGGCGGCATGCGATGGACGTCAACGCGGATCTGGTCGTCATGGGCGCATACAATCACCCTCGCTGGCAGCAGACGCTCTTCGGAGGCGTGACGCGCAACATGATAGAGCAAAGCAGCATGCCGATTTTCATGGCGCATTGACTGAGGGAGGAACATGGCCGCGGAACATTTGCGGTCATGGCCGCTCAGTGGTGCGGCATGGCGCGTTCAACATGATCGATGTTGGCCGTCCGGATGTCACCCGCGTTAGGCTCCGACGGCGCCGACACCGCCGCCCAATCGGCGTCAGCTAAAGACGGTGATTGAAGATGACGCCATCGATCACCAAGTCAGGTCGATGCAATTGGACGGGCACAGGATCGTGGCGCAAAAGCCCATCGCCGATCATTCCCTACGTCGGGCAGTGAGACGACGTCTGGCTGATAGCGCGGCGCCCTTGACAGGTTCCTGATCGGGGAACGGTTCCTCGCATTTTACCGATCGGTTTACCGGCCTCGAAAGATCCGACGTCGTATGCACGTCCACGGGAACTTGACGCCACCCGATCCTCTAAACGGATCCTGACGCCATCCCCACCCCGGCCAGGACCATCCGACCGGCCTCTTCGCCCAGCGTCGCCGGGACTGTCCGAGCGCCACGCACGGTCACGCGCCGAGGGTTCCGCCCATCAGCATCAATGCTCAGACCGCGAAGCAGAATCTCGCTTCCATGACAGACCGCGAGCGCTCCGACCGGCGTTCGGCACGAGCCGTTGAGGGTTCGAAGGAAGGCACGCTCGCAGCGAACGGCATCGGCCGTGCTTGCATCGTTTAGAGCCGATACCAGTTCAGTTATTCGGTCATTCGCGACGACATTCTCGATACAGATGGCTCCCTGCGCGGGCGAAGTTGGGAAATCGCGCGGGTTCAAAATCTCCGTCGCGGCGTCGGACATGCCCAGTCGGTTCAGTCCCGCCATCGCAAGCAGCGTCGCGTCAACAACCCCACTCTCGAGCTTCTGCAGCCGCGTACCGACGAATCCCCGAAATGGAACGATATCTAGATCTGGCCGGTGCATTGCGACAAGCGCTGCGCGTCGGATCGACGACGTACCGACCACGGCGCCAGGCGGCAGCTCCCACAATCGATATCCGCTGCGTGAGATCAACACATCGCGCACGTCCTCCCTCGGCAGGAACGCGCTGAGGTGCAGCCCGTCCGGAAGGGTCGTGGCGACGTCCTTGGCCGAATGCACCGCAAGATCGAGGTCTCCTGAAGGAGCCTTTCCTCCAGTTCAGTTGTAGAAAGGCCTTTCACTCCGACCTCTGGCAACGGCCGTTCGTCAATCCGATCGCCTCTGGTCGTCAGAGGCACGATCTCGAAGCAGTCACCAGGAAGAACGTGGTAGGCGGCGAGCCGGCCGGCCACCTCCTTCGCCTGGGCAAGCCCAAGCGGGCTCGCTCGCGTACCGATCTTGATTTGGTTCTGTGCAGCTCCTCCCAACTTCATCAGGCGGCATCCTGTTCGGGCTGGGTGGCGACATTGAACTGCAACTCCGCGAATCTTGCGTAAAGTCCCCCCTGTCGAACTAGCGACGCATGTGTACCCTCCTCCACGATCCTGCCCTTGTCCATGACCAGGATGCGGTCGGCATTGAGAACGGTGGCGAGCCGGTGCGCAATAACGATCGTCGTCCGACCGCTCATGAGTCCTTCCAATCCCCGTTGAACGAGCTGCTCGTTCTCGGCGTCCAACGAGGCGGTCGCTTCGTCGAGAAGGAGGATTGGAGCATCTTTGAGCAGCGCGCGTGCAATCGCTATCCTCTGGCGTTGTCCTCCGGAGAGCGTCAGACCGCGTTCGCCGACGACGGTTTCGTATGCCTTTGGGAGCGCGGCGACAAAGGCGTCCGCCCGCGCTTTGGCGGCAGCCGCCGCTATTTCCGCCTCCGTGGCGTCAGGACGACCGAATGCGATGTTTTCAGCGATCGAGGCGCCGAAGATCGTCACGTCCTGCGGGACAACGGAAATCTCCTTCCGAAGATCTTCGGGCGTGGTCGATCTGATATCCCGCCCGTCGATCGCGATGCTGCCCGAGTAGTCGTCATAGAAACCGAGCAACAACGAGAGAACGGTACTCTTCCCCGATCCCGATGGGCCGACGATCGCGACCGTCTCGCCGGCCACGACCTGCAGCGAGAGGCCTCTAAGGACTTCTCGTTCAGGCGAGCCAGGATAGGCGAAATGGAGATCCGCGATCTGAACGTCGCCCCGTACCTGACCGATCGGTCTGACGGAACCACGCTGACGGACGCTCCCTTGTTCGTCCAATAGCTCGAAAAGCCGTCCAGCCGCTCCGGCAGCCTGGGCCATTTCGCCCCAGACTTCGGAGAGCGACCCGAGCGAGCCCGCCGCGATCACGGCATAGATTAGAAACTGACTGAGATTACCGGCAGAAAGCGTTCCACTAAGCAGGCTGTGCGCCCCAATCCATAGCACTCCGACGACGCTTCCGAATATTAGAGCGATTGCAACCGCCGTAAGGACTGCCCGCGAGCGCGAAGCGACGACTGCGCTTCGATAGGACTCCTCTATATCCTTTGAGTATCGGCGACAGGCGATCTCCTCGCCGTTGAATGCCTGGACGGTGCGGCTTCCGGCTATGATTTCGGCCGCGTAAGCGGATGCATTGGCCAGGGCGTCCTGAGCGGCCCTCGACCGCTTCCGAACCGAGCGTCCGAATACCACCAGCGGGGCCACGACTAAGGGAATGGCGCCCATGGTGATCGCGGACAAAGCGGGGCTTGTGACGAACATCATGGCAAGAGCGCCGACGCAGAGGATGGAGTTTCTCAACGCTACGGATGCGGCGAGACTCGTCGCTGTCTTAATGTGAGCAGCGTCGGCGGTCAGCCGCGAGGCGATTTCCCCCGACCGGTTTGCATCGAAGAAACTCGCGGGGAGACGGGTGATCTTGTGGAAGACCATTATCCGGAGATCGCCAACGATCCGTTCCCCAAGCGTCGTGACGAAGTAGTATCGGCAGGCGCTTGCTACCGCGAGTCCGATCGCAAGGATCATTAGCATCATGAAGTAACGGTTGACGAACGCGCCATCAGCCTGGCTGAAGCCATTGTCTATCATCCTGCGAACCGCCAACGGGAGCGCAAGCGATATCAGAGCCGCACAGGTCAGCGAAACACCCGCGCACACCACCAGCGGCCGATGATTGCGAAGCAATGGTCGCAAACGCATCAGGCCGCCGATCCTCCGCTTCGCGGAATTTCCCCCGCATGTATCCGTGGCGCCTTCCAACGGGCCGGCGGAACGGCAGTCGTGCTTTGCAATCATCAATGTCTTGGTCTCCGACTTCATTCCGTGGCACTCTTCTTGTGGGAAGGCGGCTCTGTCTTTGATCGCGATCAATAATAATGGCGATACATCCTCGTCTTGCCGGAGGCGCGATCCCGCACCTGAGACCTGAAAAAATGTAGAGGGCTGCACGACGTCTGAATTTAGCAAGCAGACGATGGGTCATGCCTTCGTTAGAGAACGGAAGTGTCCTCAATGCATCAGGCGACGTGCCTCGCGAGCGCGCAGCGCGACCAGAGCGAATGCAGCGCCTCGACCAGATGGGCGATATCGGCGTCGGAATGCAGCGGCGTCGGCGTGATGCGCAGCCGTTCGGTCTTCTTCGGCACGGTGGGATAGTTGATCGGCTGAACGTAAACGCCGCAATTGTCGAGCAGCAGGTCGGAGATCCACTTGCACTTGGCCGCATCGCCGACCAGCACCGGCACGATATGGCTCGGATTGGGCATATGCGGAATACCGCGCTGGTCGAGCAGCGCCCTCAGCTTGCGGACACGGTCCTGATGCCGGGCGCGCTCGAACTGGCTGATCTTCAGGTGCTGGATCGAGGCGACGGCACCGGCGGCCAGCGCCGGCGGCAGCGCCGTGGTGAAGATGAAGCCCGACGCAAACGAGCGGATGAAATCGCAAAGCGCCGTCGAAGCGGCGATATAGCCGCCCATCACCCCGAACGCCTTGCCGAGCGTGCCCTCGATTACCGTCAGCCGGTCCATCAGCCCTTCGCGCTCGGCAATGCCGCCGCCGCGCGGGCCGTACATGCCGACGCCATGCACTTCGTCGAGATAGGTCATCGCCCCGTATTTGTCGGCGAGGTCGCAGATTTCCTTGATCGGGGCGATATCGCCATCCATCGAATAGACGCTCTCGAAGGCGATCAGCTTCGGCGCCTTCGGATCGGCGGCCTTGAGCTTGGCTTCGAGATCGGCCACGTCATTGTGCTTCCAGATCACCTTGTCGCACTTGGCGTAGCGGATGCCCTCGATCATCGAGGCATGGTTCAACGCGTCGGAGAAGATGATCAGGCCGGGGATCTTGGCGCCGAGCGTGCCGAGCGCTGCCCAGTTGGAGACATAGCCAGACGTGAAGATCAGCGCTGCTTCCTTGCCGTGCAGATCGGCAAGCTCACGCTCGAGCATGACATGATGATGGTTGGTGCCAGAAATATTGCGGGTGCCTCCCGCACCCGCGCCACAGTGGTCGATGGCGTTCTTCATCGCCTCGATCACCTTCGGATGCTGGCCCATGCCGAGATAGTCGTTGGAGCACCAGACCGTGACTTCCTTTTGGCCATCCGCGGTGTGACGCGTCGCGCGGGGGAAATTGCCGCGGTGACGCTCGAGATCGGCAAAAACGCGGTAACGGCCTTCGCTATGAAGCCCGTCCAGCTCGTCTTTGAAAAACGCTTCGAAATCCATGTGCACGCTCCCTGTTCGATTCGAGCAGTACATTGCGGTGGTTGCGGCGTATTTGATCCTGATCAAGTTGGGTGAAAGCTGAACACCGACTGGCGAGCGCATCGGACCAGTCACGAGATTCCCCCGTTCCAATCGCTGTGGAAAACGGCAATCCGTTCGCGGCGATCGGAATCGACACCACGGGAAGAAGCTCGATCGACTGGGGAGCCTAGGGCGTCCCGGAAACATTTATTATCGATCGCACGGGACGAATCCTCTTGAGACATGTCCGACCGATCGACGAGAAAAGCCTCACGATTGATTTTCTGCCCATTTTGGAAGAGATCATTGCCGCCGAATGAATGCTGCCTCTGCCAGCCGTGTTTGACCTCCATCAAGGAAACGGCCTCGCCTATTGAGTATGTCGATTTGGCGGGTCGGGATTTTCCCGTGTCAAGGGGGGAAACTTGACAGAGGCTCGCTCGGTTTTGGGGCGCAACACCGAGCGAGCCTCCTCGCGTCAAATTCACTCTCACCAACGAGCGCCAGCCGAAGCCGCGCCGCCAGGCGCGGGCGGCAGTGCCGCAAGCTTGAGAATTTCGGGTGTCCAGAATCTGCGAGATTGTCTGGTTGAGGCAAGCGGCGATTTCACTAAATCTTTGCGAGATTCGGCTTGAACACCAGCGGGCGAGCATAAGATGCTTTATCGCCGCATATGCTCCGACATCCAGAAATTGGTCTCCGCGGATGTGCGGATATTGGTCGGCGCTTTAAACAGCATAGAGGCGCTGTCTCAACCCACCTCGGTCCCGGTCAACCGAGCGATCTGGAGCCGGTCACGATAGGCGCCGACACCCAGGCTTTCGACCAGGGTGCGAACAGCCTTTTGCTTCAGCTCCGACTCGACGTTGCCATCGAGTGTCACCTGGCCGTCCTTGACGGTCACCTGGATCTTCTGAGGCGTTATCCCCAAGTCCGACCTCAGTCGCGTCCGGACAGCCAGCCTGATCGATTCATCTTCTTTTGGCAACGGTGCCGTCTGGGCATCGATGATCAGGCCGAGGATGTCCCTGCGGCTGACAATCCCGACTAGGCGCCCGTCCTCGACGATCGGCAGCCGCTTGATCCGGTGGGCCTGGAGGCTTTCGGCGATATCCGATACCTCGCTGTCGGGGCTCGCCACGATCACATCTTGAGACATGACATCGGCGACACACCAGCCATTGCTGGAGATATATCGCTCAAGATCAATCTCGGATATGATTTCGGGTGCGCGGGCGGCTCGGGGAGCGAACCGGATCTCTCTTCGCAGCAGCAGGTCGCCCTCCGTAAGCATTCCGCAGACGCGGCCTTCGTCGTCAATGACAGGAAGGCCGCTGACGTTGTTTTGCATCATGACAGCGACGGCGTGGCGTATACCGACCGCTGGACCGATCGACACCACGTTCGTGGTCATTATGTCCTTCGCCTGCATTGTCCTGCCTCGTTTATAGGAATTGTTGCTGCGACGACGATAGGACGACCGCGTCGAGCCGCCATTGATCTCCGTCAAATAGTGCGATCTCTGTGAAGCAACTCGCTCAGCTTCGCCTGTTCATCGGCCGTCAGCTTGCTGCCGGTCGGCTTGCCGGCCCTCTTGCGCGCGAAGACCAGCAGTGACAGTCCGCCGGCAAGGATCAGCAGCAGCGGTGCGCCCCAGAGCAGCCCCGTCTTCATGCTGACACGCGGTTTCAGCAGCACGAATTCACCGTAGCGCGAGACGATGTAGGTCAGCACCGCCTCGTCGCTGTCGCCATCGGTGATGCGCTCGCGCACCAGCAGCCGCAGGTCCTTGGCCAGATCGGCGTTGGAATCGTCGATCGACTGGTTCTGGCAGACCATGCAGCGCAGCTCGGCCGAGAGAGCGCGAGCGCGGGCTTCCAAAGCTGGATCGGCCAGCACCTCGTCGGGATTGACGGCGAAGGCGGAGACGGGCGTGAAGAGGACGAAAAGGACGATGAGGAGCCGGGAGAGAAGCCGCATTCCCCTTCGCCCCTCGGGGAGAAGGTGCCCGACAGGGCGGATGAGGGGGCCACCCTTCGCAGCACAGGCGACCTTTCGCTTGCGCTCAAGCTCCTCGCAGCTCCGCCGCTCGGCCCCCTCATCTGCCCTTCGGGCATCTTCTCCCCGATGGGGAGAAGGGGAAGAAAGGTGTGAGCGCATCATTCGGCCGGCTCCATTGCGGGAGCTGCCGGCCTTGCCGGTTTCGCCTTGCGGCGCGGCGCGCCGACACGCAGCCGCCGGTCGCTGAGCGAAACCAGGCCGCCGAAGGCCATGATCACCGCGCCGCCCCAGATGCAGAGAATGAACGGCTTCCACCAGATGCGCACGACGATGCCGCCGTCCTTGGTGGCGTCACCGAGCGAGACATAGAGCTGGCTGAGCCCGAAGGTCAGAATACCAGCCTCCGTCGTCGGCATCTGCCGGGCGGTATAGAGCCGCTTGGCCGACCAGGTATCGGCAACCGCGACACCGGCACGGCGGATGGTGAAGTGGCCGCGCTCCTCGGTATAGTTCGGCCCGGTCCCCGGCTGCATGCCGTCGAAATGCAGGCTGTAACCGCCGGCCTCGGTCACCTCGCCGGGCTTCATCTCGATGACATGCTCGCTCTCAAACGTCGTCACCGCGACGATGCCGAGCACGGTGACGCCGAGCCCGGCATGGGCTAGCGCCGTGCCGAAGGCCGAACGCGGCAGGCCGGAAAGCCGCCGCCAGGCAAGGCTGCCCGCCACCTTGCCGATGCCGGCGCGATACCAGAGATCGGCCACCGCACCGAGGATGAGGAACAGCCCGGTAGCCAGGCCGAGGACGGCAAGCACCGGCCCGCCATGTTCGATATAGAAGAAGATCAGTGCGGCAAGGAAGGCGAGACCTGCGACGACATAAAGCCGCTGCAGCGCACCGAGCAGATCGCCGCGCTTCCAGGCCAGCATCGGCCCGAACGGCACGATGACGATCAGCGGTGCCATCAGCAGGCCGAAGGTCAGATTGAAGAAGGGCGGCCCGACGGAGATCTTGTCGCCGGTCAGCGTTTCCAAGAGCAGCGGATAGAGCGTGCCGGTCAGCACCGTGCCGCAGGCGACCGTCAGGATCAGATTGTTGACGACGAGCGCGCCCTCGCGCGAGATCGGCGCAAACAGCCCGCCGGCCGACAGCTTCGGCGCGCGGAAGGCAAACAGCGACAGCGCCCCGCCGATGAAGATCAGCAAGATACAGAGAATGAAGACGCCGCGGGAGGGGTCGCTGGCAAAGGCATGCACCGAGGTCAGCACGCCGGAGCGCACCAGGAAGGTGCCCATCAGCGACAGCGAGAAGGTGAGGATGGCGAGCAGCACCGTCCAGATCTTCAGCGCCTCGCGTTTTTCCATGACAAGCGCCGAATGCAGCAGCGCGGTGCCGGCCAGCCATGGCATGAAGGAGGCGTTTTCCACCGGGTCCCAGAACCACCAACCGCCCCAGCCGAGCTCGTAATAGGCCCAGTAGGAGCCCATGGCGATGCCGAGCGTCAGGAAGGTCCAGGCCGCCAGCGTCCAGGGCCGCACCCAGCGCGCCCAGGCGGCGTCGATGCGTCCTTCCAGGAGGGCAGCGACGGCAAAGGAGAAGCAGACCGAGAAGCCGACATAACCGAGATAGAGCAGCGGCGGGTGGATCGCCAGACCGACATCCTGAAGCACCGGGTTGAGATCGCGGCCCTCGGCCGCAAACGCCGGATCGAGCCGCAGAAAGGGATTGGAGGTCAACAGAATGAACAGCGTGAAGGCGACCGAAATCCAGGCCTGCACGGCAAGCACATTGGCCTTCAGCGTCTCCGGCAGATTGCGGCCGAAGACGGCGACCAGCGCGCTGAACAGCGTCAGGATCAGCAGCCAGAGCATCATCGATCCCTCGTGATTGCCCCAGACGCCAGAGTATTTGTAGATCAGCGGCACCAGCGAATGCGAATTCTCCCAGACGTTTTCGACCGAGAAATCCGAGACGACATGGGCATAGGTCAGCACGGCGAAGGAGAAGGCCACAAGCGCAAACATCGCCAGCGAGCCGACCGTCGCCACATCCATCATCGCCCGGTCGTGACGGCGGGCTCCGATCACCGGCACGATGGAAAGGATGAGCGCCGTGGCCAGTGCCAGCACCAGCGCGTAGTGGCCGATCTCGATGATCATGGCGTCGCCTTCACTTCCTGCGCTTGGCTTTCCTTTCCTGGGCCTTGCTTCCCAGGACCTTCCTGGCCTTGCCCTTCCTTCCACAATCCCTGGGCTTTCAGCCCGTCGGCCACGTCCTTCGGCATATAGGTCTCGTCATGCTTGGCAAGCACGGTGTCGGCGACGAAGATGGTCGTTCCGGCAGTGAACATGCCCTCGGTGACGACGCCCTGGCCCTCGCGGAAGAGATCGGGCAGGATGCCGGTATATTTGACCTTCACGGCGTTGGCGCTGCCGTCGGTCACGGCAAATTCCACCGTCGAGCCGGTGCCGCGCACGACGCTGCCCTCACCGACCAGGCCGCCAAGGCGAATGCGGGTTTCCGGCGCCACCGGCGTCTGGGCGAGATCGGCCGGCATGTAGAAATAAGCGACCGACTGGCTGAAGGCGAACATCACCAGCAGCACGGCGGCGAGGATGAAGCCCATGCCGCCTGCAATCACCGCCAGGCGCTTCTGCTTGCGCGTCATTGCGTCGCTCCCTCCGGGGCTATGCCGAGTTCCCTGGCCAGCGCCAGCAATTGCCTGCCCTGTTCGCCAGGCGGCGGAAAGGCCGCAAGCCCGCGCTTCAGGGCGCCGGAGGCGCGATCCTTGTCGTTCAATACGGCGTAAGAGCGGACGAGCCGCATCCATCCCTCGAAATTGTTCGGATCCTCGCTGAGCTTGGCATCGAGGCTTTCGACCATGCCGCGGATCATCTGCTGCCGGTCGCCGGCGTTCATCGTCTCGGCCGCCGTCACATCCTGCTGCGTGGGATTGCCGGGGGCCGGATTGGCGCCCGAGGCAGCCGGATTGGCGCCCGAGGCAGCTGGATTGGCGCCTGAGGCAGCCGAACCGGCGCCTGCCGGCGCGCCGCCGTTCACGGCGATATGCTGGTTGACCAGCGGTAGCCAGGGCGCATCGGCGGGCGATTGTTTTGCCAGCGCCTCGAAGGCCTGCCGCGCCTCATCGGGCCGCCGCGCCTGCTCCATGCTGAGGGCGATGTAGAAACGGGCGCGCACATTCGCAGGATCGATCTGCAGCAAGTTATTGAGCGCGAGCAGGACATCTTCTCCCACAAGCCCGTTTGAACGAGCCATCAACGCTTCCGAGAGCCCACCCAGACGCGGTACGCTCGGGCCAAGGATACGAAGCGCGGATCGATATGCCTCGACCGCGTCGTCCGCTCGACTCATCTTGAGGAGAACGGGGGCAAGTAGATCCCACCCCCGACCGTCCTGTGGACTGCTGACGAGATGGTCCTGGGTCTTCTTGACAAGGATCGCAAGATCCTCGCCAGGGTCATCAAGTCTGGCCTGCAAAGGTCGCGACTCCAGCTCAGGAGAACCGAGAGAGGCGTAGACTCCGATGCTAATTAGTGGGAGCATCGCAGCGACGGCCAGTCTGACGCGCCTGTGGGAGCGTTGGGGACCGCTAGGCGTCCGTGGCAGATCCATGGACTTGAAGAGCCGTCGTGCTGTTTCCGCATTGGCAAGTTCGTACTCGTTTGCACCAATCTGTTGCGTCGCCAGCTCCCTTTCGAGTTCGTGGAGCTGGTCCCGGTACACGTGGGCGTCCACGCCGACGTTCGAATGACGGGCGCGAATCGACGACAGCGGATGCATTAGGACTCCGGTTGTTGCTGCCGAGACGACCGCGAAAAGTATCCAGATGATCATTGGTCCCGAAGCCATTGCACGGCCGACCGTATGCACGATCGCTACGTGGAACATTGACCCTGATCAACTATCTCACATTTGATGGGCGTGGTGTGAAGACGTATCCGACGCCGCGAACCGTCTGGATCATCGTCGGTTCCTTTGGGTCAACTTCGACTTTTTTCCGAAGGCGGACGATCTGCGCATCTATCGCCCGGTCGAAGGCCTCCAGGCTGCGGCTTCTCGTTAGGTCCATTAGCTTGTCGCGCGACAGCACGCGGCCAGGATTTTGCGCGAAGACCAGAAGCATTTCGAATTCTCCGGTCGTCAAGGAGACGTCCTCTCCCTGCGGAGAAGTTAGCTTCCTTCGACCAACCTGGAGCTTCCAGCCGTCGAACTGGAGGACTTCCTCCTCTGCGTTCGCGGCTCGATCCGTCGGAGGGGTCTGTATGCGCCTCCTTAGTACAGTCCTTAGCCTTGCGAGCAGTTCCCGCAGATGAAACGGCTTTGCAATATAGTCGTCAGCACCAAATTCCAGGCCCACAACCTTGTCGGTCACGTCGTCCTGCCCAGTGAGCATCAGCACCGGAACGTCGGACGTGTTGCGCAACTCCTTCAGCAGTTCGAGGCCGTTCTCTCCATTTGGGAGCACGAGATCGAGAAATATGGCCGAGTAGGACGCCTTGGACAATTCGGCGCGCATGGCGGCGCCATTGCCGACGGCCTTCACCCTGTATCCGTTGTCCTCGAAGTAGCGGACAAGCATCTGTCTGATCCGGGCGTCGTCGTCGACCACCAGAATGCGATCCGGTTCCATGTCCCTCATTCGTCCCGCTGCACTTCTGTTTCAAAACCAGATACCGCAGGATCGGGGACAGCGCTACTGTTCTGGTCACGATAACAGTGCACATCGTAACCGACCGAACGCGAGCGCGTCTCTTCCGAGCAGCACGTCGTCGCAGTCCCGCAGGTCTCGTCCGTCGCGCATCGTGGTTAGCGCTCTCGGGGGGGGGGCCGCTGAAGAGGACTTCTAGCAAGCTTCCCTTAGCTGGGCCACGCTGCCGATACAGACCGTCCGGCCCCTCACGTCCACTCCCGCACCGGAAAGAGCTGCAAAGGCGCGCGACAGCGCCTCGGGAGCGAGGCCGAGTTTTCCGGCAAGAACTCTTTTCTGATAAGGCAGTCGGAACGTCGCCTGGGACGCGGAGTTGGGGCAGCGGCTCACGAAGTAGTTGGCAACGCGCTGGGCAGCGGTGTGCAGGCGGTCTCCCGCGATGCAGTCCAACGAGCCCAGCAGATGCCTGGCCATGATCCGCATGACGTTGCGCTGGATGCCGCCGTGTTCGGCGGCAAGTGCACGAAGGCCGGGCAGATCGAACTGCGCAAGCTCCACGGGGGCCGCGGCCCAAGCCCCATGCGCGTAGGCGTCCCCCATGGGAACCAGATATTCCCCAAAGCAGTCTCCGGGCTCACAGATGCAGACGTCGGCCTCGCGCCCGCCAGCCTCGGCCTTGGTCAACCGGACCACGCCAGACAGAACGCAAAACACGTGGGACGCTCGCTGTCCTTCGGCCACTATTCGTTCGTTGACCGCGACTGCCCGCAGACCCACCAACTCCAGCATGCTTCGGCATACTTTCTCATCGAGTCCTTCGAAGAGCTCTGACCGCAGTACTATCTCATCATCTAAGGACATCGTCGTCCCCCCTTTAACGGCCTACGACTTAGGCGGATCGTATTCATCGTCAGCGAGCACCCGCCAGGCGGCTCCCTGAAGATCGTCATACTGACCGCTCCGAAGAGACCAAAGAAATGCCGCAAGTCCGGCGCCGCCCATGAGGAGCGCTATCGGAATAAGAAAGATCAGCATGTTCATGCTACTTTGACCTCCCCGCCCCTCGCGGCTGGCCGCGAAGCATCTATGACAGGAGATCGCTTGGAGCCTGCGTTGAGCCTGAGAGCGTTGGTAACGACGATGATCGATGAAGTGGACATCGCCACTGCTGCGATCAGGGGCGTGGCAAGTCCCGCCATCGCGATCGGGACGGCCAGCACGTTGTAGCCGATCGCCAGCGCAAAGTTCTGACGTATGAGGGCAGCCGATCGCTTCGCCACAGCGATCGCCTGGGGGACGGCGTCCAGCCGTTCGTTGAAGAATACCAGATCGGCGGCCTGCCGGCCGATGTCGGAAGCCGTGGCAGGCGCCATGGAGACATGGGCGGCAGCCAGCGCCGGCGCGTCGTTGATGCCATCTCCCACCATCAGGACGCGATGGCCGGCGTCGCCGATCTTCTGGCACTCGTCGACCTTCTGTTTCGGAGTAAGCGCTCCCATCGCCCGACCGACGCCGAGCGCATGCGCCGCACTGTCTACTACGCTCTGACGATCTCCTGAAACGATCAATGTTCCAAATCCGCTGGATTCGAGTTCTTTGATAACGTCCTGCGCGCCAGCTCGGAGCGCGTCCTCGAAGAAAAAGCGCGCAAGCGCTTCTCCGTTCCTGGAAAGGATGACTTCGGAGAGCGGGCTGTCGGCCGTCGACGGAGCCGGATCTGCGCCGCACGCGAACGCCGCGCTCCCCAGCCTATAGGTCTCCTCGCCACGCATGCCTTCGAGCCCGCCGCCGGGAATTTCGCTGACGCGATCAAACGGAACCGCGACGTGGCTGGCGCTCTGGGCCAACGTCTGGGACAGTGGGTGCCTGGAGTGGACGGCTAGTCCCACCGCTTTCCCGAGATCGGCCTCATGCGCGGCCTCGAGCCTGACCAGCCTTGGACGACCGATGGTCAGCGTTCCCGTCTTGTCGAAGGCGACCGTGTCGATCTCTGCAAGCCTTTCGAGCGCCGAGCCGTCCTTCACCATGATACCCCTGCGGAAAAGCTCGCCAGCCGCCACGACTTGAACGACTGGAACCGCAAGACCCAGCGCGCATGGGCACGTAATAATAAGCACGGCCACCGCGACCAGCATCGCATGCTTCCAATCGCCGTCGATCAGGCCCCAGGCAAGAAACGAGGCAAGTGCAAGAAGATGGACGACCGGGGAATACAGCGCGGCGGCGCGATCGGCGATACGCCGGTAGCGCGCCCTTCCGCCCTCCGCAGCCTCCATGAGGCTGATGATTTCGGCCAACAGGGAGTCCTTCGCGAGCTTGGTAGCGCGGACCACGAGAGCGCCCGTCAGGTTCATGGCGCCGGAGCTGACCCCGACGCCGACGCCTACGGAGACAGGGGCGCTTTCACCGGTAACGATCGCAAGGTCGAGGTCGCTTTCGCCGACCGCGACGGTTCCATCCACCGGAATTCGTTCGCCGGCCGCGACCGCGATCTCATCTCCCACGACGATCTCGTCAAGCGGAACGTAACGGCGCGATCCGTTGGACGACAGGAGCAGCGCACCGCGCGGCGCAAGTCGCGCCAGGCCGTTGATGGCAGCACGGGCTTTTTCGCGCATCACATGGTCGAGCGTCCTGCCGATAAGAAGGAAGAACAACAAGGAGACGGTCGCGTCGAACCAGGCGTGTTCGCCATGATGCGCAGTCTCCCAGAGCGAAACCGCGTAGGAAAGGGTCACGGCCAACGATATCGGCACGTCCATGTTCGTGCGGCCGTGCTTCAACGCGTGCCACGCCGACCGGAAGAAGAACCGCCCCGCGTAAACTAGCGCGGGCGCGGCAATCAGCGCCGAGATCCAGTGGAACATGTCCCTCGTCGCAGCGTCGGCGCCGGACCAGACGGAGACGGACAGAAGCATGATATTGGTGGCTGCAAAGCCGGATACTCCGACTGCCAGGAGAAGCTGGTTCCTTGTCTTGTCGGTCTCGAGCGCCACTGGCGTGAACAGATGCGCACGGTATCCCGCGGCATTGATCGCAGCGATGATACCCGTCGGATCGGTGGCCCCTTCAACGGTTTCTTCAGCGTACACGCAGGTGACGCGCCGCGACGTGAGGTTCACTCTGGCTTTCCGGACGTATGGGAGCGCTGAAACGGCCTTTTCCAAGGTCGATATGCAGCTCCCGCAGTGGACGTCCGGAACGCTCAGGTCGAGCTGCCGGAGTCCTTCGCCCAAGGAATGGCTCACTAGCGCGATTTCCTCGGCGCTGATGAACGTCGTGCTTATCGCGAGAACCCCTTCGGCATCCATCGTGCAGCATGTCATTCGCCGAATCCCGCGGTATCGAGACGGGAGGCCTCGTGCATGACGACTTTGCCTTCCCTGCGCGAGACGACCTCCACGATCCAGTCGCCCGAGCCGACACGGTGCCGGGACTCAAACTGTCCGTCGGCGACTTTCGTGAACGAAATGTGGAAATCTTCGTGATCGCCGACGGGGCGTTTGAAGTTTGCAGTCACGTCGTCGACGATGACAGGAGATCCGTCACGGTTACGGATGTCGTAGTGGATTCGGCCGCCATCGAGCGACAGGCTTCCGATGATTCCGGACGCCGCCATCGCCTTCATATCTGCCGCCTTGCGGTTGAACTCCTGGCTGGCGACATAGGTGTTTTCGACGACCAGACCGCTCCAGCTCGACGAGGCGAACCAGGCCATGATCACGTTGACGCCGATCACCACCGCGAAGAACGAGCACGTGGCGATCAGCATGTGCCTCCCTGTGAATCCTTGACTGGCAGTCGTCATCTGGCATCTCCTGGTGAGTTGAACGCGGCTCGATATGTTGCTCTGTCGGCGTGGGCGGCGTCCTCGATGGCAAAGAGGAACTCGGCGACCGCGGCAGCCGACGGTTTGCTCGTCACAAACACTTTCACGGTGGTCGCAACATCCGGCGCCGCTTCGATGGTGAAAGCTCGGGCGTCTTCTTTGCCGAGCTCGGGAATGCGCATGGTAGCGCCCTCGTCGAGGCCTAGAAGGCTCAGCTCGATCTTGCGTGGAGCCGGCACCATGTTGAGTATTCGCAGCGTGTAGCCGTTGCGGATCGAGCCGTCGCTCTCCATGACGTACTGCGGATTGCGATCGTGGACCACGTTCAGTTCAAGTCCCTCACGCATTGCGAGGTGGACGACCATCGCGACGCCGATCAAAAGCCAGACAGACGCGTAAAACAGCACGCGTGGGCGGAATATGATCCGCCAATCGAAATGTTTGATCGTTTCGATAAACGAGCCATCAGCATTGCGGACCTTCGCGGGCTGCACCGAGGTCCTTCCGCCGTCCGTCGCGATGGCCATGTTGGCGGCGTATTCGCTGAGCGTCGCGTAGGCTATCAGCCCACGAGGCTTCCCGAGCTTGTCCATGACCCCATCGCAGGCGTCGATACACAAAGCGCAGGTGATGCATTCCATCTGCTGACCGTCGCGGATGTCGATGCCCATGGGGCAGACGGCCACACACGCATTGCAGTCGACGCAATCGCCGACGGGCTGTCCGGCAGCCAATGCCTTCTTCGGGTGACGTGAGCGAGCCTCGCCGCGCCAATCGTTGTAGGTGACGACCAAGGAATTTTCGTCGAGCATGGCCCCCTGGATTCGCGGCCAGGGGCACATGTAGGTACAGACCTGTTCGCGCATGAGCCCGCCAAGCACGTAGGTGGTGGCGGTAAGTGTGGCGACGGTCGCGTAGGCGACAACCGGCGCCTTTCCGGTGAAAAAGGAGACGAGGAGCGTGGGCGCATCGGCGAAATAGAAGATCCACGCCCCCCCGGTCGCGAGGCCGATGATCAGCCATATCGTGTGCTTGGCGACACGTTTCTTCGCCTTGTCGAAATTCCACGGCCCGGCGTCGAGCTTCATGCGGGCGTTTCGGTCCCCCTCGATCGCGCGCTCGACGACAAGGAAAAGATCGACCCACACCGTCTGCGGACATGCATATCCACACCAGGCCCGCCCGACGGCGGACGTGACCAGGAAGAGACCGAACCCCGCCATGACCAGCAGGCCTGCGACGTAGTAGAATTCCTGAGGCCAGATCTCGATGAAGAAGAAGAAAAATCTGCGTGAGGCCAGATCGATCAGGATAGCCTGATCCGGTGCGTAAGGCCCCCGGTCCCAGCGAATCCAGGGAGCCAAATAATAGATCCCCAGCGTGATCAGCATCACGATCCACTTGAACCGCCGGAAACGGCCCTCGGCACGCTTCGGAAACACCTTCTTTCGCGGAGCGTAGAGGGGTTCATTTTTATGGCGGTTGTTTACGGGTTCAACGTCGATCCGTTCGACCGGCGTGGGATCTGGTGCTGTGTAGAGGTCCATTGCGCTCTGTCCGATTTTCCCTGTCTTCTCAGCTTTGGGAGGACCCGTCCTTGATCCAGGTCAAGGACGACAACTGCTCAAAAAAGTGGGCCGCACTCCGGACAGGGAAACGCGGCCAAAAAGACTAGATGCCGGCTGGTAGCAGCCCGCCGCAATCGGCTCCTTTGAGAGATGGAGCTTAGGAATGGCCACGCCTCGGAAGAGAAGGCGTGGCCTGGAGGAACTGCGGGGGAGAGACCGCCTGGACGTCCTCGAGAGGTTCCTACCTGCTTGTCGGCTTCTGTTCTTTTAGCCCGATCAAACTGATCATCGAATTCCCCATCTTTTCCGCATCCCCTTTTCGGGATCGGGTGTGACGGGCTTTGCGCGCACGGAAACTCGCGAGTGTACGACCGCGCGGGGGATTCCATAAAGGGCGAGCAAGGGGTCGTGGTCGTGCGTGGTCATGTTGATCTCCTTCAGGTTCCACCGCCAAGCGAATGGACAAAAATGGTAAGCTCCTTGACCGTCGTCTCACCCAGGCGCGCTGCCCAGGCAGGCATTACGCCATGTTTGGGAGAGGCGACCTGTCGAACGATCGCATCTTCGCCGCGCGCCTTCAGCCAGATTGCGTCGGCGAGGTCCGGCGCACCCATTTCCGCCTTTCCTTTGGCATTCTCGCCGTGACATGCGGCGCAGTTGTCGAGGAAGATCTGTTTTCCCGCCTCTGCGAGAGCGGGGTCCGAGGGCGTATTGCTCAGCCCCCACACATAGGCGGCGACCTGCCGCATCTGGACAGGCTCCAGAACGTCGCCAAAGGCCGGCATCTCGGAAGCGTGGGTTTCGGCATCCGAGTCGAAGCGGATCCCATGGGCGATCGTGGTCTGGATGGCATCCAGATCTCCGCCCCACAGCCACTCGTCATCGTTGAGGTTCGGAAAGCCCGGACCGCCGCTCGCCCCCGAGCCGTGACAGGGCGCGCAGTTCACCTTGAACGCGGACGCGCCGCCGGCGCTCGCAAATTCACGAAGAGCAGGATCCGCGTCGATCTCCTGCACCGTTTTGGCAGCGATCAGATCATGGAACTTCGTCTGGGATGCCTTGGCGAGATCAAGCTCCTGCTGCAGTTCGGCGCGAGTTGAGTAGCCGAGATAGCCCTTCGTGGCGGAAGTGATCATCGGGATGGCTGGATAGGCGATCGCGTAGCCGATCGCCCATAGAATGCAGACATAGAACGTCCAGACCCACCATCTCGGCATCGGATTGTTGAGCTCGCGGATACCATCCCATTCATGACCGGTAGTCTCGACGCCGCTGATTTCATCGATATGCTTGTCCGACATCTCAGTCATCCTTCAGGGGAATATCGGCTGCCTCCGCCGCCGTCTGCTTGCTGCCGGGGCGAAGGGTGTAGACGACGGCGCCTACGAAGAACGCGGCCATTGCCAGCAGGCCCCAACTGTCGGCGAAGTGCCGCATCGCTGTGTACGTTTCCATTGCATCGCCTCATCGATAGCCGGTTGCGTCGTCGTAGGTCGAAAAGTCGACCAACGTCCCAAGCATCTGCAGGTAGGAGACGAGTGCGTCCATCTCCGTGAGCGTCTGCGGATCGCCGTCGAAGTCGCCGGTCTTGGCCTTCGGATAGCGCTCTAGCAGCGCCGTGGTGTCGGCGTTCGGATCGGCCTGCATCTTCATGTCGGCTTCGGCATTGGCCATCATGTCGTCGGTATAGGGAACGCCGACGTCCTCGTTGGCCTTGAGGTCCATGCCAATATCCGTGACCGAAAGCTCCTTCGACTTGAGGAACTCATACTTCGGCATGATGGATTCAGGCACCACGGCCCGCGGATCGGAAAGATGCTGGACGTGCCACTCGTTCGAATAGCGGCCGCCGACGCGCGCAAGGTCCGGCCCGGTTCGCTTCGAACCCCATTGGAATGGGTGGTCGTACATCGATTCCGCAGCCAGAGAGTAATGACCGTAACGTTCCACCTCGTCGCGGAACGGCCTTATCATCTGGCTGTGGCAGAGATAGCAGCCTTCGCGAATGTAAATGTTTCTGCCGGCCAGCTCGAGTGGCGTATAGGGACGCATCCCCTCCACCTTTTCAATCGTATTCTGCAGGTAGAACAGCGGTGCGATTTCGACGATGCCGCCGATGCTGACGACGAGCAGCGAGCCGACGAGAAGAAGCGTTGCGTTCTTCTCGAGGATCTTATGTTTATCAAGTATCGATGCCATTTTTTCACCTCACTCGGCAGGCTGTGCCTGGGGCACGTATGCGGTCGGAATGGCTGCCTCGTCGCGGAGATGGCCGCGGACCGTCATGAAGACGTTCCATGCCATCACCAGGCCGCCGGCCAGATACAGGCCGCCCCCGACGACGCGGAGCACGTAGTATGGGAACATCGCGGCCACGGTCTCGGCGAACGAGTAGACGAGGAAGCCCTGCGAATTGTACTCGCGCCACATAAGGCCCTGCTGGATCCCGGCCACCCAGAGCACGGCGGCGTAGATGACGATGCCGAGTGTAGCGAGCCAGAAGTGCCAGTTGACCATCCGCAGACTGTAGAGACGTTCACGTCCCCAGAGCTTGGGCGTCAGGTAGTAGATTGCACCAAAGGTGATCATGCCGACCCAGCCGAGGGCTCCCGAATGCACGTGGCCGATCGTCCATTCTGTATAGTGGCTCAGCGAGTTGACGGTCTTTATCGACATCATCGGGCCCTCGAAAGTCGACATGCCATAAAAGGCGATGGCGACGATCATCATGCGGATGATAGGATCGGTCCGAACCTTGTCCCAGGCCCCGGAAAGGGTCATGAGGCCGTTGATCATGCCGCCCCAGGAAGGCATCCAGAGCATGACCGAGAAGACCATGCCGAGCGTCTGCGCCCAGTCTGGAAGCGCCGTATAGTGCAGATGATGCGGACCCGCCCATATGTACATGAAGATCAACGCCCAGAAATGGATGATCGACAGCCGGTAGGAATAGACCGGGCGGTTCGCCTGCTTGGGCACGAAGTAGTACATCATGCCCAGGAAGCCCGCGGTAAGGAAGAAGCCGACCGCATTGTGGCCGTACCACCACTGTGTCAGCGCGTCCTGAACGCCGGAGAAGACCGAGTAGCTCTTCGAGCCGAGGAAGGACACCGGAACGGCAAGGTTGTTCACCACATGCAGCATCGCGATCGTCACGATGAAGCCAAGGTAGAACCAGTTCGCCACATAGATGTGCGGTTCCCTGCGCTTTAGGATCGTCCCCAAATAGACGGCCAGGTATGCCACCCAGACGATGGTCAGCCAGATGTCCACGTACCATTCCGGTTCCGCATATTCGCGCGCTTGGTTGATCCCCAGGACGTAGCCTGTCGCGGCCATGACGATGAAGAGCTGATAGCCCCAGAAAACGAACCACGCCAAGCTGCCGCCGAAAAGGCGCGCATGGCACGTACGCTGAACGACGTAGAATGAGGTCATGATGAGCGCGTTGCCGCCGAAGGCGAAGATGACGGCGGAGGTGTGCACAGGTCGAAGACGGCCGAAATTGAGATAAGGCGCTAGATTGAGGTCCGGGAAGGCCAACTGCGCGGCGACGACTACGCCGACGAGAAAGCCGATTACGCCCCAGAAGACCGTAGCGATCAGTCCGTACCGGATCACCTCGTCAAAATAGCCTGACGTGTCGACCTTCTGCTGTCTTCCAGCGGGCGAAAAATCGACGTTCCTCACCAGCAGCAGGGTGCCAACGGACAAGCAGAAGCATAGTATGCCCATGTGGACCGAAAATAGATGATCGTGCGCGAATGCGGCTCCTAGCAGCGCTAGGAAAGCAGCGACCGCGACCACTGCCGTTTCCGTTGTATAATTCATCACGTCGTCCCCAGTGCCCAGACGACCGCAACGCGGCCGGTTTTCTCGTACTTTGAGGCAGGACTGGCATGGGGGCGGCCTCTGCTCCTTGATCTAAATCAACGAAGGACGACTTTGGGGGCCGCATCCCGCGGCTGTTACAGACGGTTACACAGTCTCACCATTTGAAACCCGCCAATCATTGTCGTGTGACGTGCGTGCCTTCTATTGCATCCATCGAAAACGCGGGGACACCAAGATGCTGATGCAGAATCGCCAAGGCTTCCAACAGATCGAAGCCACCACGAGCAATGCGCGCGGCGGTCCCTCCCTCGGTTCCGTATTCAATATGTCGCCACTGGAATCGGTTTCGGCCGGAAAGGCCATCTGCTGGGAGGGCGACGCAGCGAAACACCTCTTCCAGGTCGTCGAAGGCGTCGTCCGGCTCCAGCGCATCATCGGCGAAGGACGCCGCGTGATCACGGCTTTTCACTTCGGGGGCGACGTTGTCGGCGCCTTTCTTCAGAACGACTTCCTCTTCACAGCCGAGGCAGTCACCGACTGCAAGATTCGGCGTGTCGCACGCAAGAGGTTTCTTGACGAGGTTGGGCGATGCGACCTGCTGCGTCCCGAATACATCTCTCTGCTCTGCAACGAGACCGTCGCCGCTCATGACCAGATGGTGCTTCTGTCCAAGAAGAATGCCGAAGAGCGGCTTTGCAGCTTCATCGCCAGGCTGGTGTTCCGTCACAACGCCGGGGTCAACAAGGGCCTGCTGCGGATCCCCATGAACCGCCAGGACATTGCGGACTACCTCGGCCTGACGATCGAAACGGTATCCCGCACGATCACAAAGCTCGCTTCCCGGAACATCGTTGTTCCGGAAGGGCGTCATGACCTGAGAATCGTGAACTTGCGCCGTTTGCAGGAACTCTCAGGCAACCCAGATGATTTCTCGGAGAAAACCTGCCATAGCGTCAGTCTCCACTAATTGAACGCCGGACAAGCCATGCCTCACCGTCTCGTATCGCCACGAACAGCCTCCTATCAGGAGCTTGACGTAATGGTTCACGTGCTGGACGGCGCCGATATCCTGATCCATCGGTTCGAGGGCACCATCAGCCATTGGTCCATCGGCTGCGAGAACATGTATGGCTGGACCAGGGACGAGGCGGTCGGCGAGAACGTCTACGAACTGCTCGCCACCAGGTTTCCGGAGCCGGTGGACGAAATAAGAAACCAGATCAAGCAACGCGGGTTCTGGCAGGGCGAAATCATCCATCGTCACAAAAGCGGGCATGAGATCCACGCCGCGTCCCGCTGCGTGCTTGTGAACCTTCCCGACGGCGACCTGGCCATCATTCAGACCAACAGCGACGTCAGCGCCCTGAAACAGGCTCAGGACGCGGTCAAGTCCCGCGAGGCCCATCTAAGTTCCATTCTCGACACCGTTCCGGATGCGATGGTGGTCATCGACCATAAAGGAATGGTGCTTTCATTCAGCAAGGCGGCAGAAAAGCTGTTCGGGATGGCCTCCGATCAGATCTGTGGGCGCAATGTTAGAAACCTGATGCCGAATCCCTATCGTGACGCCCACGACGGCTACATCGGCCACTACATCGAGACGGGTGAAAAGCGGATCATCGGCTACGGCCGAGTCGTCACCGGCCAGCGGGCCGACGGCACCCAATTTCCGATGGAGTTACACGTCGGGGAAGCGACGGCAAACGGTGAACGGATCTTCACCGGTTTCGTCCGTGATCTGACAAGCCGCTTCAAGATCGAGGAAGATCTCCGCCAGGCTCAGAAGATGGAAGCCGTGGGGCAGTTGACGGGCGGCCTGGCCCACGACTTCAACAACCTTCTGACCGTGATCAGCGGGAATCTCGAGATGATCGAGGACAAGCTACTCCCCGGCAAGCTTCGAGACATCCTGAGGGAGGCGCAGGACGCGGCGGCCGACGGCGCGAAACTTACGGGCCAGTTGCTTGCCTTCGGCCGGCGTCAGCCTCTCAATCCCAAGCATGCCGATCTCGGTCAGCTCGTGACAGGTTTTTCTGATCTGCTTAGGAGAACCCTCGGAGAAGACATCAAGCTCTCCACGACGATCGCGGGATCCGATCTGAACGTGGTGGTCGACAGCTCGCAGCTTCAGAACGCTATTCTCAACATCGCTCTCAACGCTCGCGACGCCATGCCCAAGGGGGGCAGTCTGACCACCGAAATCTCGCGCGTCCACCTGGATTCAGATTATGCGAAGATGTACCCAGAGGTCCGCAGCGGCAATTTCGTGCTCATTTCCGTCACCGACACGGGCGTCGGAATGACGGACGAAGTGACGAAGCACGCCATTGAGCCATTCTTCACCACGAAAGAGGTCGGATCGGGAACGGGACTGGGTCTCAGCATGGTCTACGGCTTCGTCAAGCAGTCCGGGGGCCATTTTCAAATATACAGCGAGGTAGGTCGAGGCACCACCATACGGATCTACCTTCCGGCCCTGACAGGATCCAAACTGCAGAAGCCAGATTCAGAAGACGGCAAACAAGCCAATCCGCTTCCGCGAGGAAGCGAAAGCATTCTTGTGGTGGAGGATGATCCACGCGTTCGCCGGGTAGCCGTCGCGCGGCTCGCCGACATGGGATACGTGGTGCTTGAAGCGGAGAACGGCCGTGAAGCATTGGGAATCTTGCGCGACCACCAGGAAATCGCGCTCCTGTTCACAGACATCGTCATGCCGGGCGGAATGACGGGAGACGAGGTGGCGAGGGAGGCTCGCCTCCTTCGGCCCGACGTCGCCGTCCTCTTCACCTCCGGGTACTCGGAGCCGGCCCTCGCGACGACCGATGTCATCTCCGGCGCTCGATGGCTTCGCAAGCCATACACTGCGAGGGAACTGGCGTCCATGATCCGGGAGCTTTTCGATCGGCATTGACGTCTGGGACTGGAAGCATTTGAAGGACGATCCTAGTACCACGGCGCCTTGCTGTCACAGTCCGTCCTGACGCGGCAGAGAACCCACGTTCCCCCGCGCGGCCGACAAGGTCGCGAAGCAGTCAGAAGTGTTCTCGGCGGGCGATGCCTGCGGCACGCGTCGCCACATCGAAACGACTCGCTCAAGGGGATCCCGATTGCGGCCGCCAGTCAGCGCAACAGCTTGGTTGCGCCTCGATCCGCTTGGTGTGCCCCAAACAAATATCTTGCAGGTACCTCGCGCCTCCTGATGCAAGACGCAGCGGGAAACGGCTTAGGTCGGCCATAGAAGCCTTCTAGGAATGGTCGCCAAGAAGCTTTCTTCTCGAAACCGCTGCCGCTCGTCTCAATTGCGTGCGAAGGCTGCGCCCATCTTTCTAGATTTGGTCATCGTGCTTATCTTGTTTGGTCGTGGCAAGATACCTGAACTGATGGCCGACGTTGCTCACGGCATAAAGGCATTTAAGAGGGGGATCCAGGACGATCATGTCCGCGTTGGTAACGACGCGACGCAACCTGGGTGTTCTTCGGAGCAAGCGCGGGATGATGAATAGCTGGCACCGGGACATCGCAATGTGGAACGCTCGCAATGGCCCTGCCCTCGTCCTTGTCTCGGAGACGCCCGTAAGCTGTTCCAAAGTCGCCGCGAGCTCGCGACGCCCCGCTTGTTATCGGGTGTCATCGAGCATAAATGCCGTGGCGAGATAGCCAACGCCGAGGGTGCTGGCGAACAGGTACACGAACATACCCTGGGCGATGTAATAATCCGTCGAACTAGCTGAGGAAATTCCGGCAAACCCGTTGCTCCATACGACGAGCCCTACCACGCACCCCAATCCGGCGCCGGCAGCGGTGCGCGTCAGCATGAATGAAATCAACCGAGGCATCTTGTGTCTCCTTGGTCTTCGCGCTCAACGTACGAGCGCTGATCAAGTTCCGGCGGCGAAGTCACGTTCGATTAAATAGGTGGGCAGGAGTTCCCCCTAGTATGGGGGCTTGGCCAGATAGTCGTCCGCGCCAGCATCGAGCCCGGTTATGCGCTCGTCGATCGCATTGCGCGCCGTCAGGACAACTACCGGCGTCTGCGTCCCCGAAGCGCGAAGCGACTTCAAGACGTCGACGCCATCTTCGTCCGGCAGACCGAGGTCGAGTAGCAGGAGATCATAGTCGCCGCCAAATAGGGCAAGCCGTCCTTCCTGCGCCGTCTCAAAGGCGTCGATCTTCCAGCCTTCGTCCCTGATTGCCTCGCAAAGAAGGTCGCGAAGCCGGGCGCTGTGCTCGATGAGCAGAATCCCCATGCATTCTTTCGGCCCGTGACCATCGCCCAGACGAGATTTTCCCGATGCCTCCAACTCCAGTAGGATGCGATAGCTGTCGGTTTACTTCAGCATCATTGAACCGCGCCCTGGCGTTCCACCCGAGCATTTGCGCTACGGCATGCCAGGCTAAACGGATTTTTACCTCGCCTCTTATCCAGGTTGTAACGCCGTACCTATAGGACTTCCCTGACCGTCCGACGCACGAGGTCCAACGTGAACGATACCGCCGCCGCGCTGAAGAACGCGAAATATCAGATAGGCAAACTTCGTAGAGCGATTAGCGAGAGTTCATCAAGCTGGCGCAGGAGATCGAAAAGCTGGAATTTCACTTACCGCTCCAGGAGAGCCGGGAATTCCTTATGACCCGCTGCGGCCTTATGCCGAGCGAAATCAAGACCTGCTCGCAGTTCTCGCGGAAGCTCAAAGGTTACGAGGAGTTCCTCCAGAAGAATGCCGTCTCGTACCACGTCATCCGCGGTCTCATTACCACGAATTCGACGGTTCGCGAGATCGCCCTGGCCCAGATCGCTTCCGGCGTCCGCTTCGACACCTCCGACCTGAGAGCAGTCCGGCGCGGAGTTGCCGATAGCAAGCTCACCGAATTTCAGTATCAGGCTCGCGCTAGCAAGAAGGCCATGCTCGACGCCGCCCGCCGGCGCTCGGCCGAGACCGTGCAGGAGTTCCAGTGCGACGCGGTCGCGCTTTTGGAGAAAGTCGCGGCGCTTCCGACAGCGACGGCGAGGAGCTCCACGTCACGACAAATGGCAGAGATCGCGCAGGACGCAGCCCGGCTGCTACCCGTGTTCGAGACGATCGCCGGATCCGACCATCCGCGCGAGGGTGAACAAAGGCGGCGACATCGGTAGCAAAAGGCGAACCGCGTCGAAAAAACCTCGTTTTCACTATCCGCAAATTGCTGCCGAAGCGGTCGTTAGCACAGTGTTAGCGCGAGCCACCTAGTGTGGTGACGCCATGGGAAACCCGGTTGTCCGTTGAAAACAGGACAAGCAGAATGAAGACCAGCCCTGCCGCGGCTTACGGAGGTTACATGAAACTGGTTCTAGGCAGCGTAATATTGGCGTCTGCCATACTGCTATCCAGCTTGTCGGGATTCGCAGCTTCGGGAGGATGGCATTCCGATGGGCAAGGGACGAGATACTGGCACGTCACTCCACCGCCCGGGCAATGTAATATAAGCCAAGCGAAGAACAGAGCGCTTCGGGCCGGCATCTATCGTAGCGAGATTATACAGCAGGATGACAATGTCATCGTGCTCAGAGGTCTGGATGAATCGGGCGACCGGCGAACGATCGGTTTCGGCAACATCAGGGGGTGCCCCGAGTTGGAGGGGTATGAGGATAGTCCAAACTTCTGAGGACATAGTTAGAGCTTGTTCAGCGAACTTTGCCAGTTCCGACCGACGTACGCATTTCTGGGCAAGCGTCGCGTCTCTACCGATCGACAAGGCTGGCGGTTAGCAGCTCATCGGATGCCTCATTCCCAGCTGGCCTGCCCTATTGATTGATCCGGGTTTAAGTTCGATGCATGTTCTGGTCAGCCTCTAGGCGGGAGTTGAGGTCGCGTGTTCAGGGAGATCGAAGGTCGGGAGCGGTTGTAATCGTTTCAGGGCGGCGGGGATTTCAGAGCAGTACACAATGCGCTCGATGCTCTCCTCCCGCGGCCGCAGGGTCCGACTGCGCTTGGGATGATCCGCATCCTCAATCCGCCGAGCTCACGCATCCACTCGTTAGGAATTTATTGACCATAAGCTGGCTTTACTGAGCGCGATGGATGCGGAGGTTCCCGCACGTCGCCGAGTGTTTGGTCTGGGCGGGATTGTTCGTGTTGAGGTATCCAGTGCAAGGACTATCAGGCGCAGCCTTGGGCGGAATTGCGACACTCCTGTCGCGTGCGGAACGTTTCGTCGCGCAGACCATTCTGCCGGCTCTGTTTGCGCTGCCGGCACTTGTTGGTTCTGCATCGTTTGCCTCAGCGGAAGATCGTGCCCTGAAGCTGTTCTTTACCCATACAGGCGAGAGGGCGACGATTACCTATAAGCGGGACGGAAAGTTCGATCCAAAGGGCCTCGCCCAGATCAATCGGTTTCTGCGCGACTGGCGAAGGAACGAGCCGACCCGGATGGATCCCCGGCTGCTCGACCTGGTCTGGGAGGTGTACAAGCGCAGCGGCGGCAAAGACTACATCCATATCGTCTCCGCCTATCGTTCGCCCACCACCAACAACATGCTCCGCAATCGTTCGCGCAGCACGGGCGTCGCCAAGAAGAGCCAGCACATGCTGGGCAAGGCGATGGACTTCTATGTTCCCGGCGTGAAGCTTTCGACGCTGCGTGCGCTTGCCATGCAGATGCAGGTCGGCGGCGTCGGATATTATCCGACCTCGGGATCGCCCTTCGTGCATCTCGACGTCGGCAATGTCAGGGCTTGGCCCCGCATGTCCCGGCAAGAACTCGCTCGAATATTCCCAAATGGGCAGACAATGCATCTCCCGGCCGATGGCCGGCCGCTGCCGGGATACAATCAGGCGGTTGCGAACTACAAGAAGCGCGTCGGCCCCACCTCGATCCAGATCGCCAGCACCGCTGGAGAAGACGAAGATGCAGGAGCGCCGACAACATCGAGCGGCGACAAAAAACTCGTGACAGCGCTTCTGCCCACGCCCCGAAGCAGGGCATTAAATGCGCTGGCGCAGACCGGCGCGGTCGAGCGGGATGACAAACGGTCCGCTGGGGATGTTTCATCTTTGCCGATTCCAATACCGGCGATGCGGCCGCCCGCCCTCGAGCACGGCGCGGGCGCAGATGACAAACTGGAGACTGCGTCGATTGGCCCAATTGATGTTCTTCCGGACAGGCCGGCGCCAGCATTGCCGACCTACGCCCGATTCGAACCCCTCGTTGTTGCACATCAGGCCTCCAAGCAGGGCCCTGATATGATCGCCTCCCTGCCCATGACCGCTTCCTGGGAAGGAGCAAGTTTCTTTGGATCGACTTCCGACGCGGCGTTGATGAAATGGGCGCTGCATTCTTCAGGAGAGGTGATGGGATTGAGCGCACCTCGCGTTTCCCCGCGCACGGTTCATCGCGAGGTCAATGTCGCGACGTCAGGTGACGATATCATTCCGGTCGCCGCCAAAGGCCAGTTCAATACCAACCGGTTTGCGTCGTCTCCGGAGGGCTGACCTCAGTCATCGGGGGGTCCGCGCTGCGCCGGTGAAACGCATTCGTCGAGATCAGCTCCCGCCCCACCCCAGCCCTTGATCGCCCCAAGCTGCCGGTCGAAATAGTCGCGCCGGACGACGATCATCCCGTCTTCGATGGTGACGGTGCCCATGACCGGCAGCGTGATCTCGCCGCCGCTCTCGTGGGTGAGACATCGATACGTTCATTGAGGACGACATTGCCGGTTGCGGCTATGTTCATCTGCCTGCGGCTTAGGCAAACTTGACTAGGTTGAGGGCCGGCAGTGGACCACCGGGGAATTGGGCGAGTTTGCCGCCGACGGCGATAGGCCCAAGGTCGATGCCGGCAAAGCCGAGCCTGTCGATCAGCGCGCCGACCTCGGCTTTCGCCGCAGCGTCATCACCGGAATAGAAGAGAACGCGCTGGCCGCCTTCGGAATGCGGATCGCGGGAAACGAGATCCGCCAGCAGATGGTTGAAGGCCTTGACGACGCGGGCGCCGGGCACGAGATCGGCGACGATTTCCGTCGAGAGGCGTCCGTGCAATTCCGCCGGCTTGAAGAGCGGCGCCTCGATCGGGTTATTGGCGTCGATGACGATCCGGCCGTTCCAATTAGGCAGTCCTGCAAGCGCTTTCGGGAGTTTCGACGAGTTGACCGCGACGAAGACGATATCCTGCGAAGCCGCCTGCACGCTTGTGCCCGCCGACACGCAGGAGCCGATGGCCGCGACCGTCTCCGCGAGGCTCTCCGGACCGCGGCTGTTCGACAGCACAACCGGAATGTCGTGACGGGCGAGTGCGGTGGCGATTGCGCGGCCAATATTGCCTGCGCCGATGATGCCGAACGTGGTCATGTCATGTCTCCATAGTGTGTTCAGGTCGGGCCGCGTGGCCGCTATTCGATGTTCGACGAGGTGAAGATCGCCTATTTATTCCGCCGTGATTAGCGGGTATTTCTACGAGTGAGTTTCAAGCGTTCATTGAAAGAAGCCTATGGAGAGCCTCGCCAACCTTGAATCCTTCGTCCGCAGCGCCGAGCTCAGAAGCTTTTCCGCAGCCGCCCGCCGCCTCGGCCTCACTCCGGCCGGGGTCAGCCGCAACGTCGCTGCCCTGGAAGCCAATCTGAAGCTGCGCCTGTTTCATCGCAGCACCCGGAAACTGACGCTGACGGAGGCTGGAGAGCGTTTTCTGATTTCGATCCGCGATCACCTGGAACAGCTTCAGACTGCCATTGCAGATGCCTCCACTGAGCAGGCGGAGCCGGCCGGCGTATTGAAGATCAGCATGGGACCCACCTTCGGCATTGGCTATATTCTGCCGCTGCTGCCGAAATTCATGAAGGCGTATCCGCTGATCCGGCCCGAATGGATGTTCGAGAACAGGCAGGTCGACCTGATCGCGGAAGGTTATGACGCTGCCATCGGCGGCGGCTTCGAACTTGCCCAAGGCATCGTGTACCGCGCACTCACGCCAGCGCATCTCATTGCGGTGGCCTCGCCCGACTATATGCGAGATCGAGTGCTTCCCACGGACCCCTCCGGCCTGGCCGCGCTCGACGGCATCGTTATGAGATCGCTGCGCACCGGGCGGATCACGGAACGACAGATGCGCAATGCCGCCGGAGAGCTGCAGACGGCCTCCCTCAAGGAGACGATCATCTTGAATGATCCGGCCGCCATGCGGGCGTCCGCACTGCTCGGCCTCGGGGTGACATTGATCGCCAAGCCGGACGCCCTGCCCGATATCGAGAGCGGCAGGCTCGTTCGGCTGCTGCCTTCCTGGTGGGTCGATGCGGGCCCGATCTCGATCTATTATGCAAGCAGGAACCTGCTGCCATCCAAAACGCGGGCGTTCATAGATTTCGTCGTCGAGCATTTCGAAACGGAAGGATATCCGAAACGGTTTGCCGGCAGCCTGGATTGAGAAGATTGGGAACCGATCGCCCTGCCCGGCAATTGTTGCGCTTTATTCTCTGGTCGTCTGAGTGGGCCAGAGCTCACCTTGTCCACGCAGTGCGCTTACTGCGACCGTTACCGCGCGAGCAGTTGCTCATAGGTGCGCTACCCAGCGCCAGAAGCCTGTCGTGGTCGGGACGCAAAATGGAAGACGACGTTATCGCTTGATGCGACCGCGCGTCACCAATAGCCGAGCGTCACCACGAAGGCGGGAAATTCCATGTCAGCGCTAGAATGAAGGACTGCACTGCGGCCGACCAGTATTTTTTAAGATCTCCTAAACAATCGCCACATCTTACAGTCGGTGCACGCGCATCGGCCCGAAAAATCGGAATCGATCCTCCGGAAAAGCGATGTAGATCCAATGTGTTAAGGCGTTATCTATACGCTTGAAAAGACGCGCAGGCGCCATAGTTTTGGGCAATCGAACGACGACGGCGATCGTTTACGTGCGCGCGAAATTCAGACCAAAGTCCGATCCACCCCCGGACTTCGTGCCCTACTAAACTTTCGATCGCTGTAATAACAATAATATACTCTCAAGTAACGAGGCGAGATGATGTGAGAAACGGGGCCGGCTTCATTGGATCGCATTTCTGCGACGACTTCTACTTAGAAAGCGATACCCAGAAGCTGGTTGTTGTTGACAATCTTTGCATCGGACCTTTCGAAAATATTGCACACATCAAGGATCCCCATTGCCACCGAGCTACATGCTTTTCGATGAGCAACCTCAGCTCTGATCCGAAACTGGTTGGAGAGGTTCTCGATATCATGCCGATTCCTTCGATCGAATTCGATGGCGGCCGCTCATGGAATGGAGTGTCGATATTGGGCAGGTCGTGATCGCACGCCAAGCATCTGTCGCATCCGGCCCCGGCGCGGCCACGCGTCATCGACCGCGGCGTCGGAGGCGACACCTTAAAATAGGCAAAATTAAGAATTAACACTAACAAGCGAGTATTTCTTAGAAACCTTCTAAGTAATTGTCATGCAATACAGGCGATGCTAATAAGCAAACACCTTATCTCAAGTCACGAGGGGCAAAGCAATGAAAAGCGTATTGATTTCTGGCGGGGCTGGCTTCATCGGATCCCACTTGTGCGATCGACTTTTGCTTAGGAAAGACATCCAGAAGCTGGTCGTTGTCGACAACCTCTGGACCGGGCTTTTCGAAAATATCGCACACATCAGGGACCCCCGTTTCCACTTCGTGAAATCCGACGTCGAGACGCTGCAGACCTCGGATAAATTCGACGAAATCTATCACCTTGCATCGCCCGCATCGCCGCCGTGGTACATGAAGGAGCCGAAGAGGACGATCTCCGCCAATCTTCTCGGAGCGTTCCGGTTGCTCGACTTGCTGAAGAAGGGCGGGCGTTTCGGTTTCACCTCTTCTTCCGAAGTCTATGGCGATCCTCTGGTGTCGCCGCAGCCGGAATCCTACAAAGGCCAGGTCGACTGCACCGGACCGCGCTCGTCCTACGACGAGAGCAAACGGTGCACGGAGTCGCTGCTGTTCGAGATGCAGCGTACCCAAGGGCTCGACGTCAAGATCGTTCGCCCCTTCAACATCTATGGTCCCCGGACACGTTCCGACGATGGGCGCGCGGTCTCCAACTTCATCACCCAGGCGCTTTCGGGTCGCCCGATTACCGTGTTCGGCGACGGCCTTCAGTCTCGCAGCTGGGGCTATGTCGATGACGTCGTCGATGGTTTCGCGCGCTATTTCTGGATGAATGAAACCGACTATAAGGGGCCTCTGAACGTCGGCAATGATCGCGAGATTTCGGTTCTGGAGGTCGCGCAATATGTCTCCAGACTCGTTGGCGGCGTGCCGATCGTCTTCGAGCCGTCACCGCCGCAGGACCCCACGAACAGACGGCCGGACTTGACCAACGCGCACTATGCCATGCCCGAGTGGTCGTGCAAGATCACCTACGAACAGGGCGTGGCAATGACGCTCGACTGGTTCAGGAACCAAATGAAGGCACACGCGGCAGAATAAGCCATGATGACTTTCGAGACTCGCGTCCTGGATGCAGGTGGCGTATGTTCACGGTGCGATTGAGAGAGTAATAATGCGAGAACCAGTTCCGTCCGATCTCGAGGATATAAGTTTTCCCATACCGATTCACTATCTTGATCTCGCCACCTCTCGCCTCGATACCGTTTCGCCCCCTATCTCCAATGGGCTCGTGGTCTTTCTGTCGGATGGTCTTCCGGTAGGACAAGCCTATATCGAAAGGCACGAGACGGCTGCGGCACTCGCCGAGCGTGTCGTGCGACCCGAGACGCTCGAGCATGCGCGTCATGTCGCGCAAACGCCAGTGCGCAACCGTGACGTCAGCATTCTGATTTGCACAAAGGACCGGCCGGAGGACCTACGCCGGTGCCTGGCCTCAATCCCCAAACAGTCGCTCAGCCCCATCGAGATCATCGTGGTGGATAATGCCTCCGCCGGCGAGGCGACGCGTCGGGTGGTAGAGGAATCGGGCGCCACCTATGTCCGTGAAGATCGGGTCGGGCTGGATTATGCGCGCAATGCGGCGGTTCGTGCGGCGAGAACCGAATTCGTCGCGTTTACGGACGATGACGTCGTCCTCCACGAGCGGTGGCTGGAGAACTTGATGAAGGGGTTCGATCTGCCGGAGATCGCCTGCGTCACCGGATTGGTCCTTCCCGGAGAACTCGCAACGCCTGCACAGTTTATCTTCGAAAAGCATTGGAGTTTCGGCCGGGGCTATCTGCGGCAGGATTTCAATCAGGATTTCTATACCAGGGATACACGTTACGGCGCTCCGGTTTGGACGATCGGAGCCGGCGCAAGCCAGGCCATCCGCCGCAAGGTCTTCGACGAGATCGGCCTGTTCGATGTCCGCTTGGACATGGGAGCTGCCGGATGCTCAGGCGATTCCGAATACTGGAATCGGCTCCTCCATCATGGCCATGTCTGCCGCTACGAGCCGACGGCGGTAGCCTGGCACTTTCATCGCAAGGATATGAAGGGGCTCGCCAAACAGATCTACCAATATATGAGTGGCCACGTCGCAGCCCTGCTCGTCCAGTATCAGAACACAGGAAATAACGCCAATCTGCGGCGGATCCTGCTCTCGTTTCCGAAATATTATGCCGGAAGGGTTAAAAGACGGCTTCGCAAAGGTGCGACATCACACGACTTCTTCCTGAAGCAGGAAATGCTCGGAAGCGTAAATGGCGCTCTATACGTTCTGCGGCGATGGAAGAGGCCCGCATGGTAACCGCTGTGAAGCCTGACATTTCTTTCCTCATACCCGCCTATAATGCAGACGATACGCTTGCTGAATGTCTTGCCAGCCTGCAGCAGCAGTCGCGATCGAACTGGCAGGCCGTCGTGGTCGATGACGGTTCGACAGACGGCACCTGGGAGCTTCTCGAGGGCATCGCAAAAACGGACAGCCGCATTCTCCCCGCCCGTCAGCCGAATGCCGGCGCCGCCGCGGCGCGAAACCATGCCGCCAGACTGGCAGCCGCACCTCTGCTCTGCATGCTGGATGCCGACGATTGGCTGGATCCGACCTTCATCGAAAGCATGCTGCCGGTGGCAGAGAATACATCTCCAGCAGTTATTTCCTATTGCGCCTACCGCCGTGTCGCCCCGGACGGCAGGCTTATGCAGATAGAACAGCCTCCCACCCTGACGGGTGACGCCGCCAAGCGCGAATTCTCCTCCTTTTGTGCGCTCGCCATACATACGGTTGTCTTTCCCCGGAGCCTTTTCGAGCTTTTGGGAGGCATGGACGAGACCTTGCAGACCTGCGAAGACTGGGATCTTTGGCTTCGCATGGCCTTTTCGGGCGCCGAATTTCGTCGAGTCGACAGGTGCCTGGCTTTCTATCGCATGAAGTCGGGCTCTCTATCCGGCGATCCGACCAAAATGATGCGTGACGCCATTCGCGTGACAACGAAGGCGCAAGCGCTGCAGATGCAGCAAGGCTTGTCGGCCGAGGAGCCGGAGACAGGTTGGATCACGCCCGCGATCAGCCAGCTGCGCATGCTAGCCTGGGTCGTCGCGGCCAAGCTCGATCCGACTTTGGATATAGCGGCCCTTGCATCGCTCCTGCCTGACATGCCGGACGGCGCGGGCTACGAGAACCTTCTTGCCGGTGTAATTCTGCATGGTTTGCAGACAGGGCTCTTTATCGATCGGGCCGACGATCTCATTGATGTCAGCGATAAATGGCAGCCGACGTTCCTTTTGCTCATCCAGTTGATTCAGAAACATTCCTTCCCTGGCACTGGGCGCAAGATCATTGAGGCCGCTTCCTGGCATATATCGGCCGCAAACCCTTTGCGGTCATTCACGCTTGGCAATGTTCAGGTGGTCGGTGTCGCGCTCGAGACGCTTTCGCGAATTCCCAAGGCCGAACCAGCCGACACGCTCATCATGCATGCCCTGTCCGGCGGACAGCATGTCGGCTCTTTTGTCGGGCCATTCTGGGGCGATCTTTCGATCCGGGCGCAGATCAGGCTGATCATGCATGAGATGCAGGCCGAAGAGCATCTGCAAACACCGCCCAAGCTCGCCTATATGAGCTCCTGGACGAAGGAGGCATTGCGCGGGTACAGAGCCTTCGGTGGCCTCATCATACGAAATGGCCGGCGGCGGGGACGTCTCGAACGGATTTTGGTCCGTACCGGACGCAACGCCCTTCTTGCCTGCGCGCCAAGCGACAAACAAGACAACGACGCCAGGCTGTCCGACATCCTGCGGAATCTCCGACGCGATCCGACTCGACTGCTTTCAGACTCTTCTGGCCCGTGTCCGGAGGAAAAAAATGCGGCTCCCCCTGTTCAGTCGGAGGAAGAGTATTGGGAGCATATCTTTGAGCGCCCGGATCCATGGAATTACGTCTCCGTTTACGAGCAGGTCAAATATGCGCAGACGTTGAGCCTGATCCCGGAAGGGATCGAGAAGGCCCTCGAGCTCGCCTGCGCCGAGGGGATCTTTACCGAGAAGCTGGCGCGGAAGGTCGGTCGGGTGACGGCCACGGATATTTCCCAGCGGGCGATCGACAGGGCCGTCGAGCGGTGCCACGACCACCGCAATGTCGAGCTTCGCGTGCTTGACTTCGTCAGACAAGATCTCCCACCCGAACAGGATCTCGTCGTCTGCTCCGAAGTCCTTTATTACATGAAGGATGAGGAGATGCTTGCCGCCGTCTGCGGCAAGATGGCCGCAGCATTGAAGCCGAACGGCTACCTGATCACGGCCCACGCGCATATCCGCCGGGACGAACCCACCCGGACCGGTTTCGACTGGGGCAATCCCTTCGGTGTCGGCACGATCAAACAGGTTTTGGCCGCACAGCCTGGCCTGGCCTTGGAAGACACGATCGAAACCGAACTTTACGCCATCCACCGGTTCAGAAAGGGCTCGCTGGCCGATCCTGTGCTGCGGGTCGAGCGGCACGGAACTCCGTTGGACGCCGACGTGGCGAAGCACATCATCTGGGGGCCGGCTGGCGTTGAGCGTGAGGCGGCATGGACAACGGAGGTTACGACCTCGGTTCCCATCCTCATGTATCACAGGATCGCAGACGAGGGCCCCGCGGCACTCCGGCGCTTCCGCACGCCGCCCGAGGTTTTCCGCAAGCAGATGCAGTTCCTTCGGCGCCAGGGTTATTATACGCTGACGGCGCAGGCGCTTACGGATCTGCTGCGCAGCGGCAAGCCGGTCCAGGGCCGGCCCGTCATGCTGACCTTCGACGATGCCTACCTGGATTTCCTGACGGACGCCTTCCCGATCCTTGCCGAGAATGATTTCAGCGCCGACGTATTCGTCGTCACCGATAAAGTCGGCGGTCAATCAGATTGGGATTCTGCCTATGGAGAGCCTGCGCCGCTGATGTTGTGGTCGGATATTCAGCAGTTGCACCAAAAGGGCATCAGCTTCGGCTCCCACCTCGTATCACACACACCGGCCACTGCGATGGACAACGAAGCCTTGCTGGCCGAAGCCATGCTTTCGCGCAATGCGCTGCACAGCCGGCTGGGCACCTCCGTGGAATCCATTGCGCTTCCTTATGGCGCGACGGACTTCAGGGTCCCCGGCATTCTGGCGCTTGCCGGCTATGGGGTCGGCTTCACGACACGGCAGGCGAAAGCCACCTTTTCCGACAATCTCTTCGGTCTGCCACGCCTGGAAGTCCGCGGCGATTGTCCTCTTGAAGCCTTTCCCGAACTTATGGGCCTGCCGGGAGCTTTTATCGGATGACAATAACTGGCGTTGCGGCCCCTCTCATTACCATCGTCATACCGGCTTACAACGCCGAGAGGACGCTTGCCGAAACGTTGAGAAGCGTCTCCAGCCAGTCCTACGACAAGCTCGAAATCCTTGTGGTCGACGACGGATCGCGGGACGGCACCTTCGATCTCGCGAGCGACCACAGCCTGATCGATCGCCGTGTCCGTGTTCTCCGCCAGGAGAATGGTGGGGTTGCGCGCGCGCGCAACCACGGCGTCCGGGAGGCCAGCGGCCTTTACATAGCCCCCGTCGATGCCGATGATTTATGGCACCCCCGGAAAATCGAGCTCCAGCTTGAGGCACTAGGGAAGTTTCCGGACGGACGCGGAGTCGCCTACAATTGGTATGCGGCGATTGACGAAAACGGGATCATTTTCGGTCATTCGCGACCAGTCCTGCATCAAGGGAATATCTTCGAACCTCTGTTAAGGGAAAACTTCATCGGCAATGGCAGCACGCCCTTGATGCCGCGGGCGGACATTCTTCGCTGCGGCGGCTATGACGCCAGCCTGCGCGACAACGGCGCCGAGGGATGCGAAGATCTGAAACTTTATCTGGCTTTGGCCGAAACCTTGCCCTTTGCGCTGGTTCCCGATTTCCTGACCGGTTATCGTTTCACCAAGGGAAATATGTCCAGCAACGCTTATCGGATGCTGAAGTCCCACGCCCTGGTGATGGCCCCGATCATCACGCGCTATCCGCATTTTACGCGTGACATCAAGACAGCCGAATTCAACACGGCGCGCTGGTATTTCGCCAAGGCGTTTCTCGGCAGCGATTTTGCCCAGGTCAAAAAGCTGGCGCCGATGATGGTCAGCAAATATTCCTTGCGCCTTATCGCCCACGGCGTGCAGCAGGGCTGGCGCCAGGCGAAACGCGGCCTCCGGATGGCAAAGCGCGTCCTCGGCAAGTCTTCGGCGCGGCCGAAAACCCGCGTCGCGAACGCGCCGCTTCCGCAACCCGGAACAGCATTCAGCGATCGTTTCATAGCCGTGCCTGCCAAAGAGGCAACCGGTCTGACCTCTTCCCGGATGGTCAACAATGAATAGGTTTCGAAAGCCGCCTTCCGCTAAACCCGCAAGAGCCTACAACCTGGTTATAGCGGCTCGGTTCCGCGAGCTTCTGCAACTCGTACCGGCACTGCGACTCAAGATGACAGTGATGATCATCCTGGGAATTCTTACCGGCTTCTCGGAAATGGTCGGCATCACCTTTCTGGTCAGCCTCGTCTTTCTTCTCGGGCAGCAAGGTCCCGCTTCCGGCTCCGCCGTTGCATGGCTTCCGGCGTTTTTCGGCGGCATTGACCTCAGTCTCTCGAAGCCTGTCCTGATCGGCATCCTGATCGGCTCGATCCTGTTTCGGATTTTTCTCGGATGCGCCAATTCGCTCATTGCAAGCGCTGTCAACCACCGAATTAGCGACCGCATGCGAGACCGTCTCTACGCCAAGGTCTTGACCATGCCGTTTCAGCGCTTTCAGGATTACGAGCGTAGCGACCTGATCAACGTTATCGCGACCGAATCCCATGCAGTGTCGTCGGCGCATGCCAGCCTGGTACGACTGGGAGTGAATTTCGGCACGATTGTGATTTTCGGCGTCGGCATGCTGGTAATGGCCTGGCCGATCGCGTTGCTCGCCCTCGCCTTCGGTTTCATCCATAATTTTGTATTGGGTTTCTTTGCCGGTGCCTACCGCCGTCTCGGCGCCTCTGCATTGGCGGCAGTGGAAGCATTGACGCAACTGAGCTGGACAACGCTACAGACTTTGAAAGCCGTCAAAAGCTTCGGCATGGAAAAGCGTCATCAACAACTCTTCGCGGCGCTTTCCAACGACGTCGGCCAGACCTGGCGTCGGTCGGACTGGATGGGAGCGATAACCTCGCTTCTGAGCGAAATTCTGACCTTCGGGGTCATCCTGACGATCATTCTGTCTTCGGAATTCCTGCCGGTCGATTTCAAGGCGGCGCTCTCGGCGACGATCCTTCTTTACAGGCTTCAGCCGCATATCAAGGGATTTGATTCCCAGATTCTCAGCCTTTACGAGATGGAAGCGTCCCTGCAAAACGTCCTGGCGCTGCTTTCGGAGAAAGATGACATCAAGCAGGCTTCGCAAGGGGAAAAGGTAAGCCGCCTGGCGGAGGCGATTGTCTTCCACGACGTCTCGTTCGCCTATGAGCGATCGAACGCACCGGCGGTTCACAATCTCAGCTTCTCGATCAGGGCAGGTGAGACGACGGCTCTGACGGGGCCGAGTGGCTCCGGCAAAACCACAATCCTCAACATGATTCTCGATCTCAACCCGCCGACCCGGGGCCTGATCACGGTCGACGGCAGGGATCTGACAACCATCGACCGTTCCAGCTGGCTGCAGCTGCTCTCCGTGTCGGGCCAGGACGTTGAACTGATGGAGGGGACGGTCCTCGACAACATCCGGTTCCGTCGCGATATCTCGGAGCAGGATATCCGCTGGGCGGCCGATGTGGCCTGCGCAACGGAGTTCATCAAAGATCTGCCGTATGGCTTTGATGAATGGCTGGGTGACGAGGCGATCCGGCTTTCGGGCGGGCAAAGGCAGCGCATAGGCCTGGCGCGCGCGCTCGCCGGCCGGCCTCAGATCCTGCTGTTGGACGAAGCAACAAGCGCGCTCGACGAAGAGACCGAGATGCGGGTGTTTTCGGCGATGAAAGAAGACGCCGGCAGAACGCTGATTGTCGTCAGCCATCGGCCCGCTGTGGCCAGGCTGATGAAGAACCGGATCGATCTCCGCCCGCCCGCACCCACATCTAAGCTCGGGTGACGGACATGGATGTGTCAACGATGTCAGGTGTTCGGGTGGCGGTCGTGATCCCTGCCTATAATGCCGGAGAATACCTTGCCCAGACGCTCCAATCCGTTGTCGACCAGACCCACAAGGCGCTTGAGATCATCATCGTCGACGACGGCTCGACGGACGAGACACCCTCGATCTGTCGCCGTTTCGCCGCGAGTGATTCAAGGATCCGAATTCTGTCGACCGAAAACCGTGGCGTCGCTGCGGCCCGCAATACCGGGATCCAGGCATCGAAATCCGACTTTATCGCCTTCCTCGATGCAGACGACCTATGGCATTCGACCTATATCCAAAGAATGCTCTCGGCTCTCCAGCCTTTGCCGGACGCCTGGGGCGCGGTCTATGCGCTTCACCGCTTCATCGATACCGAAGGATATTGCACAAGATCCGGTTCGTCGCTGAACGCCCGAGACAGCATTCTCAACCGTCATCTCGTATTCCGCTTCGTCGGCAATGGCAGCGGCTTCATGGTTCGCCGCGCTGTTATCGACAAGATCGGCGGCTACGATTCAAGCTATGCCAGAAAGGGGATTGGAGGATGCGAGGATTTCGATTTCGAACTCCGCACCGCTGAACATTTCAAGATCGAGACGGTGCCGTTGGGCCTGGTGGGCTATCGCTCACATTCCGCAGCCATGTCTTCAGACAGGTCACGGATGGCGCGATCGCTTCTGGCGGTGACCGAGCAATGCATCGCCCGCAATCCTGAGCTTCCGGCTTTTGTCGTCAGTTGCGCCCGCGCGTCGGCGCATCTTTATGCATTCTCAAAATTTGCCGCCTTGAAAGATTGGTCCAGCGCTGCGACCTCGCTCAAACACATTTATCATCATAGCCCAATGCTCGCCTCCGGCATCCTCGCCAGGCTGCTCTTTTCAAAAGCTGGCAGAGCCACACGCCGGGCGTTGTCGAAAGTCTGGCCAGCGAGGGAACAAAAGCAAAAGAATCTCAGGAAATTCGAAGAGATAGACCCGCTTCTCCCCTTGGTCGGTGGTTGGTCTCGCTTCAGAACGAAGGCATTGCTCAGCCGCTTGTCTGAGACGGATCGGTCTGGCGAATGCTCTGTGGCGACCTCATCGCAGGAGGCTTGATGTCTGTCGGCTGAACGGCTGTCGATGGCGTTTTTCGCTCGGCCGCTATGTCGCGCCGAAGAGATCGAGCACCGTCAAACATCCAGAGGTTTGACAACGCCTCCCGTCCATCAGCCTGGATCTCGCTATTTTGTACTACGAGCTTTTATTTTAACGAAGAATAGCAATTGCTAAAAAAGAGAGTAACCTACAGAAAGAAGAACTACCCCAATAATAATCTTCGACAATGTCGATTTTAACTGCAATCATACCTACGTACTGTGTAAGCATTCCGACTGGAGGACCCGCCAACCACCCCGGCGGGTCCTCAACTTTCCTTCTCGACCGGTTGCACAGATGCAATCGCCATTAACACTGCATCAGCATAGATAGATCTTACTTCGGACGACGATATTACGCTGTTGAGATCGGCTTGATGAGAAAATCTCGCATCATCGGCAGGTGACGGTCGAAGTGCCGGCTCTCCTGCTTAATACTTCGATCAAAATTTCAATTGAGCGCGCGATATTTTTGGATCTGCAGTGAAATTTCGGAGACGGAGCAATCCCTCATAAAGTTGATATTGCTTTTCAATAGAAATTAATAAGTATCGATGCCGCTATTAGGAAATGCATCCTCTGATTATTTCTTGATATAATTTTAACCGCCTCACCATTGGCATCTAAATACAACCATTATCTGAAAGTCATAAATTTTACCTTTTGATAAATTTTTTTGTTATACTCAATTATTGTTACCAGTTTAATTAGTTCCTTCATTTCATAAGCATCGGCGTTTAGGTTTCGCGCGAGGGCTGGAAATCTCCCGAAAGCTATTTTCCTCCCCCCGGCTCTCAACGATCGGACAACCTGCCGGCACACTGGTGATGTTGTTACGGCCGATGGCCCCAATAGTCCTGGGCTGGTCGCGCGTGGAAAAGTTGCCGATGCAATTCAACATCGCCGCACGAAACATTAACATTCTGATACATAACGATATTATATAGGACCGGCCAATTCAGCCCAACGGCATTCGGTCTGTCATTTCAAAGGCCGGCATTTGGGGCTGTACTTGCCAACGGAAATACCGATGCAAAACCCGCGGCGTAAGAAATGCCTATCCTCTAGGCGAGCCGCCTAATACGAAACAACTGATATGCTTGGACGAAGTTGGACGGTCCTGATTCATTACATCAGAGGCCCCGACCTGTGTCGAAATGGTCGCACCTCGCCCGCGAATTAACCCTTCATAAAGCATTTGCTTGCTCAACTTATAATTTGTGTCATGGTCACTGTAAGTAGCGAGGGAGCCGACCTGATGAGTGATATGGCATCGCAGATTCCGGAATTTGGTTACGATGAGCGCGTGATGATCTGCCGGAAGCAGATCGAAAAGGCGGTCTATCAGTTCATTGCAAATACGAAGGTCGAGGGATGCGATCCAGCGGAAGTCGCAATGGCCATCGCAGACATTGCCGACGATTACATTTTACTGCTGGCCCAGAAGCGCAATTTGACCCATTGAGGTCAATGGATCGGCCGTCAATCGGCCGATCGTCCGCACGATGTGCGTGACCCAAAATCGCCGCCGCTTTTCTGCCCGGAGGCAACGTCAACGGAATCGTTTACGGATTGTGCCGAAACCATCCGAGCGATGATGTCGAACAGCGTTTGAATAAACCGCCCAACCACGCTCAACAGTGCATGCGTCCGCCCAGAACGAGCCGGGCTTCTCCCAATCTATAATTCGCGCCAGCTCACAGAATGGATTTCGATTGACCGCTCACCGGACCAACATATGCATAACCCCGGAAATCGATGCTGATTTCCGGGGTTATGCATGGATTTGAAGTGGTAGAGCGTTCCAGCGCGTCCGATCGGACGCATGCCGGTCTAGTGGCTTCTGACGCTCACTTGCGGAACCGGGGAGCTCAATTCAGCCAATTCCCTGGTCAAGCCCTCCCCGACCTCCTGCTTCACTGCCTCGAGCGCAAGGTCGAGGCAATTCGTCGCGAACGGCAGTTTGACATCCTGGGCGACCTGTCGCGCATAGGCGATCATCCGCGCCAATGCGACGAGCTCTTCCACACCATCTTCCGCCCTTTGGTCTGCTTCTACATTGCCAACCGATGTCACGCCCATGTCCCATTTCCCCAATGAATTGAAGGAATGATACGCGCCTAGACGTGATCCACCCCGTGAAAAAAGCGTGACACAACTCCCGGTGACTATTGCCGGCTGCGATTCACAATGCAGGGCGCGTGCGGAATGAAGTTTGGCGCAGTTTCCAGGGCAGATCGGCATTCGACCGAATATCGCGAACGTCCTGCACGGCTTTCAACAATTCCAAGGCGTCGATGCGTTTCTGGTCGACGGCATTCGACAAAAGTGCCGCCATCAGGTGCGGACGATCCTGCTCGGCCAGCCCTGCACATTGCTCGACGACCGCCCGCCAAGTTCGCTTCTTGAAGAAGATAGCGCCTGCGGCATCCTCCAGCTGTTGGCGCAACCGACTTTCCAGCAGTCCGCTATCCTCCATCATATCGAGCGTTGCGCTGACATTGACGAGCGGTATCGTGAGCGGCTTGCTGCCCAGCGCGCTCGGCGCGTGAGTGAGTGCGACCGCGGCATCGTCGACCAGCCGGCCGATGCGATAGTCTTCGAAAATGCGTCCGATCCCGATCATGCCGAACGGATGGCATTCGGCAGCGCGCAACGCACCCATGCTTGCCGCCCCGAGAACCGCGACGCCCAGCGAAAGAGCATGGAGAATTTCCTTGTGCCAGACCGGTGCGGTATATTGGAAGCCGCCGTCGATCAGGCCGATGACATTGGCGCCCTGTTCCACCGCCGCCAAGACATCGCCCTGCGTCGCAGGCGGCAGGACGCATATCCCCTCGCCGGCAAGCGACGCCGCATCGGGAAGACTGGGACCTGCGAAAATGATCTTCAAAACCCTATTGCCCTGGCAAGCGCCCTTGTTCCGAACCGCTGGGCACGCTCCCCCTCCGGATTTTCGAGCTCGGGGATGACAATCTTGACGACACTGAAGGGAAGCGTGTCGTCGCTGAGGCGCACGGCGATCACCGAAGCGATCCGCCTGCCGCGTAGCTGGTCAAGCACATGCTGCAGCAAGCGGGCCAGATCCTGCTGCCCATGTCTGGCAACCGCATCAAGGCCGATGGCGGCAGCCGGCGGTGCGGCAACCGCAGCGAAGGCCTGCCGCATCAGCGGCGGCAAGGATCGTGAGAAAGTTGCGGGAGAGATATCGTCGCGGGCTCCGCTGATATAGGTCAACCGAGATTGCACGGCTTCCGTCACCGCCCGAATGGCCGCGCGCACGGGAGACGGGTGAGCGCCGGTGCCGCCGGTCACCTCGACGAGGCGAATGTCCCTGTTTCCGTGAAGGTCCCGGGAACCAAGCACGGCATCCCCAGGACCCAGCATGGCGGTGAAACAGGGGATTGCGATGTCGCTGGTGATATCGAAGAGCCTGAGCGCCAATCCCGATGTTTCGATCTTGTCGATCAGCCCGTCCAAAGCGACGTCCTGGAAGCCGCGGGGATCGACGCAGCCGGCATAACGATCCGCTTCCGCGCCCACCTGCCACAGCACATGGGCGTCACGCTCGATACGCTCCAGAACGCCATGAAAGATCGCCTCCTCGGCATTGTTTCCCGACGCCAGGCCGTCTGAAGACATCCAGTATCGCGCGTCACGCGTGCGGTCGAGCACCACCGCTTCAAAGGGGACATAGACCTCCTCGCCGGTGAGGATATCGATGCCGGCAACCCATTCCGTCTCCTCGTCCGGTCCAAGATCGGGTTTATGAAGAGCGGTCAGGCAGTTCAGCGTGTCGGTCTTGCATCCCATCGCCTGCAGACGGGAAGAGGTGCCGTGGACGAGATCGACGGCGGGTTCGCCGGCAACCGCCCGTTCGAGGGCTTCCATGATAGTGGATACTTTGGCGTCAATATCGGTCAGGCCCTTTCCCTGGGCAATCACGATCGAGCGGGAATTCGGGGCATATGCACACCAGACGGGGATTCCGATGTCGTCCAGTCCGGTATGTCGCGCAACCCTGGTAATGCCGAACCCGGCCAAAAGAGGTTCGACGCGGGAAAGGGTTTCTCGCGGCGACATGATCCTGTCGGAATATATGGACCGATCCGTCAGAATGCCGGCTCAGCCGTCGACGTGACCGGAGAGGGCAACCTGCGCCGACGAGACGGCAACGGCAAGGTCGACGCCCTTCACAAATGTGCCGCCGGCTTTGCGCAGGTCGTTCGCGGTCGCCAAATCCCCCGTCGGATTGAGAGGCTTGACCGCACCTGCGCCGAGATCGGCAAGCCAAAGATCCGCCTCACCGGGTATACCTACAATGACAGCTTTCGCCATGTAATGCCCCTAAGCTATTGTTAAAAACCGGCCTTCAATAGGCCCTCCCGATACAGCTCTTTTTGCCAATGCTCTTTGAAGGGAACGATGGCAAGCCATTTCTCGACGTCGAAGGCCGGGTTGATGCTTGCGACCCGTTGCCGATGGAAAAGCGCCCGTTTTCGATCGCCGATCATTGCGCAACTGGCCGCAGCAATGCGATGGGCCGGCGCTTTGTCTTTCATCGCCTCGACATAGGCGATGGCCTCCTCGTATTGTTCCAGGAAGAAACTCGCTCCCGCAGCACACCAGAGATAGGCGTCAGGCGCAATCGGATTGAGCGAAATCGCCTTTTTGATCTTGGCGAGCGCATCGCCCGGGCGCGATGCATGCACCAGCGTGTCGGCATGGCTGTAGATGACATCGGCAAAATGCGGGCTGAGTTCTTCCGCCAGACGAAGTGCGGCGACACTGGCATCGACATCGCCGAGATAGAGTTTGGTGACGCCAAGCTCGCGATGACCCGCCGCCGATTCTGGATCCCGCTCGATGGCCCGAAGCGCATTCTGCTCGGCCAGATGCAGCAGCTCGTTGTTTCCCTGCGCCGTCACGAGCCACTCGCTGGTGAAGGTCCTGGCCAGCCCGGTAAATGACGGAGAAAAATCCAGCTTATGCAACAGGGACTGCTTGAATGCCTTCCTTGCCCGGCGGATATGCGGCAACGTCAACCTGCTCATCAGGCTCGAGCCGACGAGATAGGAATGATAAGCTTTCGGGTTGGCTTCGAAGCGTAGTCGCTCTTCCTCGTTTTCAGCCAGCTCGCTTGCCACCGATAAGGTCAGTTGCTGCGCGATCAACCGTCTTTGCCGTGGCAATATATCGGGCGTCATCGCAAAGCGATTGGCCCAGATAATCTCGTCCGTGGGAAAGTAAACCAGCTGGGCGAATAATCCCTCTTCGGAGAGCCTCGTATCCAGAAGATAGGCGATCGAATGACGCGCGACCACGGCAGCCTTCTCGGAATCGCGGCGGATCTGGCCGGCCGTATGCGGCGCGACGATGGAAATGTTTCGTAGCGCGCAGAGTTCGATTGTAACGTCTTCGATCAGGGCGTTGGCAAGCGCAAGTCCGGCATCGGCATGTTTCGATGTCGGAGGAAGCAGCACCAGGCGAGGCAAGATCAGCGGTATCGGCGATATACGTTCGATGTCGGCAGTTGTCTGACCACCGGCCTCTGACCGCTTCACCTGTACCCGGGCATGGTCGTCGCCGTTCGGCAATCTCTCATTGAGGGACGAACCGCCGGATAGCCGGTGCAGCAAGGCTCTGACCTGCTCGTCATTCGGATCCCGTTCGAGGATCTGCAGGGCGGCGCTGGAAATGGTGCGCGCCGCGCCGGGCTTTTGCGCGTCCGGCAGCGCATCCAGCAGTGCCTGCCGCAACTGCAGCGCCTGAGCGTCCCGTTGCGCCCTGATCCACGCTTCTATCAGCTTTGTCGCTGGTTTGATATTTCCGATGAAGCCGCGCTGGGTCAGTTCGGCGATCGCGTTCAGCCGCTCCAGCGGCGAACCGCCTGTGCGAAAGATATCCAGATCGCTGGAAACTGCCTGCGTGTCGAGACGAACCGTGGTGGCGGTGAAATCGAAGGGCATTTCCGCGCGACCGCCGTCTGTATCGCGGATGCGGGAAAGCAGTTTGCGCAGATTGAGCCGCGCCAGGTCAGCTTCGACGTCGTTCCATAGAAACTGAGCCAATTCATAACGGCTGAGTTCATGGTCCGCGCCGGCATAGAGATGGGCCATCATCAACAGGCCCTTGATCGGATAACGAACCGGGTCGCCATTCGTCTCGATCAACCGCAGATCGCCGAATGTCTGCAGATGGAGCACGATCCGTCCTCAGCTGTTCACAACCGAATCGTGCAACTCACTGTCGCTTTCAGGCAACCCCGCGGCTGCCAGGCTTTTGGCTAACGCAACCAGCTTTTGCCTGATATTCGGGTCCTCGATGGCGATGAATGCCTTGTTGAGCGCCAGCCCCTCCTTCGAGGACAAAAACTTGTTCAATTCGCTCGTCTCGCCCTCGATTGGTCCGGCGCCGCCGTTCTCGAAGAAAAAGCCGACGGGCACGCGAAGAATCTCGGATATGCGCTGAAGGCGGCTGGCGCCTATTCTATTCGTTCCTTTTTCGTATTTCTGGATCTGCTGGAAGGTAATGCCGAGAAGTTCGGCCAAGCCGTTCTGGGTCATCCCGAGCGTCTTCCGCCGAACTCTCACGCGGTTGCCAACATAGACGTCGATCGAATTCGGCGATTTAGCCTTCATGTGAATTAGTCTCCCGCGTTATCAGCACGCCCAGCTGTATAATGGAGAGTTTAAGCAAGAATGCAACTAAAAGTAAATATTTCGCAAGGGTTTTTTTCAGCCGTGCACCAGTAAAAGCAACTTGTGGATTATTGCAACGGGGTGCCATTTGGCGCGGTGCTGCTATCGCGCATGTCGCAGCGGACGAATCCCGTTCGAAACCAGCGCCGCTCCGACGCCGTGTCTAAGAGGCTTTTGCGCAACAGCGATCATCGACTTGGCGAAAACGGCAATCCTTCCAACATATTCAAACGAACATTGTCGAAGCCGGTATCCAAAATATGCAGCGCGCCTTCCTGATGACGAGGCACAAAGGTGCCCAATTGCCGACACGAAGCCAAAGATATTTAACGGCTGAATGTATATGCTGGATCTAGAGCAATTCCAGCAAAAGTGCGCAGCGGTTTGTGTCCGGAGTTGCGCAAAAACAAAAAGATAGAGGGTTCCGTGGCTTGGAGAAAAACGGAAATGCTCTAGCCAGCCCGATCGAAACCCTTCTCGCGCGCCGGAGAAGACAAGCTTGCCCGATAATTCGTCGTCCGCATATGCGAAACAGCCGGTGGGAAAACCGCGGATTCCCGTGGTCTTCTGGTTGCTGCTGGCGATTTCCCTCTCACTGGTCATGGGGACGGTGCTGCTTTCCAACGACATGAAACACTTAAAGACAGTCAGCCATTATTTTGGCTTCGATCTTTTTCCCCATGAGGTGAGGCCGCCTCCACCCAAACCCCTTCCCCGCCCGATGCCCCCAGCCAGCTTTAAGCTTCCCTTGCATGCCATCGAACCGCCGATGGTAGAGGCCGCGTCGACTTTTCTACGGACATGGCGGATATCCGGCGCCGCGATGTGTGCGGCACTGCGCAATGCCGGCATCGAGACCAGCGATTGGGCAGCGGCGAGCTTCAACGCCGATACATTCGAGTGCTTTTTCGAGCAGAGCGGCAAGCGGGAAAAGGATCAGCTCCCAAAGTCCATCTTCGTCATCGTTCGCGGCAACGCCGCCGGCACGATCAACAATATGCGCGTGAAAATCATCAATCCCGAGACTGATCGAAATGGCCAGCTCGATCCCGGCATTCTGCGAATTTTCGAAATCATGCTGCGGCAACCGCAGTGGCTCGATTTTCACGAGACCCTGAACGCGATCAAGAATCTGAGGGACATCAAGGAAGACGGATTCGGAGCCAGCATCAGCTTCACCCGCGAGGTGCTCAATCCCGGGAATTACAATTTCACACTCTCGCTGGATGCGACTTCAGGAGCTCAGAAAAGAACGAGAAACTATTTTTCCGGCAGAATATGGCTGCCATTGCCGGACCCCGCGGTCGAGACCGGCAGCCCACAACCGGAAGCAGTCTCCAGGCCTCCCGATGCCGAGGCCCCGGCAGAAAGTCGGGAACACCCGCATTAGAGCCCCTGCGTAGTTTCAGACGCACAAAGGACGCTTTAACTCTTTCAATCCTCGCATCAGCAAAACTGTGCAACGGTTTCACAGGACTTGCGCGAAAACAAAGAGATAGAGCATCTTCGCGACCTGGAGAAAGGCGAACATGTTGTCGATTTCCGGTTTCGCCCCAAGCACCGGCCTGTCACGCCATGTGACTTACATCGTCACGATGTCTGGCCAGAATCTTGTAGAGCTTTTCAAGCTGTCCGCACTCGGCCGTTCGGTGCTGTCCCCACCCGCCAGGCGCCAGACACGCTCGGCATTGAGGTCCTGTGTAACTTGCACAAGGTCATCGTTCAGCGAGCGAATGACGATCTCCGATCGACGCAGCCGCACGACATTCTGACGATCACTGCGAACGGGAGGAAAATGACGCCGACGATGTCGAGAACAAGGGCAGCGAACTGCCGGTCATCGAGAAGAGATAGATCGTTTCGGACGGTCGCCATAAAAAAAACGGCATTTTGAAATGCCATATAAAAATAGCTCGTCAGATAGCTAGACCAATCTTCCATCACCGGCGCCCTCCCCCAGCGGTCTATATCTTGGAGTATGCTGAAAAGTCTTGCAGACACTGACAATGTCCCCTGCCGGGAAAGTATATTTGAGGTTGCATTAGCCTGCTGAATTGAACGCGAATCCCCTGGCGGATCGGTGCCGACGAGCTCGGTCCTTCAAATTCCACCGCGCACATGAAAAAGCTAACAGAGAGAGATAGAATGAATAGAAGACGTTTCCTCGCCTCGCTTCCGCTCGCGCTGTTATATGTTCGTGCAGGCCAGGCCTTGGCACAGGTGCCTGCCGCTGCAGGCTTACGCGCCCTTGCCGACAAGAAGTCGTTCCGATTCGGATCGGCAATCGACCTGCAAAACATCAACGATCCAATCGCTTCCGAGATCTACATCGACAACGTCAATTCGATAACGCCGCGAAACGAGCTGAAGTGGAATGCGACGGAAAAAAGACCAGGCGTTTTCAGCTTCGGCAGTGCTGACCGCATGGTTGCATTTGCACGCAAAAACAACATGAAGGTTTATGGCCATACGCTGATCTGGTATCGCGTCCCGGGCTGGGTGTCTGATATCACGGACGCAAAGACCATTCAGGCGGCGATGAACCGTCATATAAAACAGGTTGTCACTCGCTATAAGAACTCGATCGATGCTTGGGATGTGGTCAACGAACCGTTGGAGTATGATGCACCGGATCTGCGGGATTGTGTTTTCCGACGCCTTCTTGGCGACGATTATATTCGTATGAGTTTCGACATGGCGCACCAGGCCAATCCCGACGCAACGCTGGTACTCAACGAAACGCATCTGGAGAAAAAATCCGACGTGTTCGAACAGAAGCGCGCGCGCATCTTGAAAATCGTCGAGGATCTCGTGGCAAAAAAAACGCCGATCAATGCGGTGGGGCTGCAAGCGCATTTCCGCCCCGGACTCGACCGGATCGATCCGGAAGGAATGGGGCGCTTCTGTGCGGCGTTGAAGGACATGGGTGTCGGCGTTTTCATCACCGAACTGGATGCGTCCTGCCACTTCCTGAACCGCGACAAAGCCCTCACGCCGGCATCCTACGCCGATATTTTCAGTGACGTGATCACCGTGGCGGCCGAACATGGCGACTTGAAAGGCGTGACAGTATGGGGCATGTCGGAAAAATACGGCGAGCGCGATGAGAAAGCGGCCGATCCCGCCGCCGCTTGCACGAAGCGTGTTAATCTTTACGACGAAAATAATGCGCCAAGAAGTGCGGTTGACGGTGTCCGGCGGGCAATAGAGGCGATGTGATGCATAAGACAACGGAGACGCGAACAGATTCATGAAAAAAGCCGTTATTTATGTGGAAAAATTTTTGCCTGCCAGCCAGGCATTTGTTCTCAACCAGGCGGTAGCGTTTCGTACTTTCGAAGCTGAAATTCTTGCCGGCTCGCGAATTTCTTCGGCGCATACAAAAAAATCCACTGTTCCGGTTCATGACATCCGTCGGTCTCCCATTGCGCGGGCCGGTGAACTGCTGCTGAAAATCCCGCAGATCGGCCTTCCCTTCCTCTTTCCTGCGATCGGCAAAGCCGATCTCGTTCACGCCCATTTCGGTAAGAACGGCTATGTCATTGGCCCGCTGGCCCGGGCCGCCGGCAAGCCGCTCGTCACGACGTTTCACGGCTTCGATGCCACCTATCGCGGCGACCCGAAAAAGCCGGGCGGCTTCAATCAGGTGCGTTTCTTCGCCAAGGGCCGGAGCGAGATGGCCAGCTGGAACAGCTGGAACATCGCCGTTTCCGATTTCATCCGCGACCGGCTGCTGGCCCTCGGCTTTCCAGCCGAACGCGTCTATCGCCATCATATCGGCATCGATCTCGATCTCTTCAAAATGGAACCCCGCCCCCGAAAAAAAGGGCTCGTGGTTTCAATTGCCCGCTTCGTCGACTATAAGGGCCATCGTTTCATGATCGACGCGCTTTCGCGTGTGGCCGCCGCCGGCACCCCGGTCGAATTCGTCATGGTCGGCCAGGGTCCCTTGAAGGAGGAAATCGAAGCACTGGCGCGTCGTTCCTTGCCAAGCGTCACGATCCATGAAAATCTGTCGCAGACTGAGATAAGAGATCTGCTCGCCAGTGCGGAGCTCTATCTCCATGGAAGTGTGACCCTCGACAATGGTCACGCCGAAGCTTTCGGCCTCGCAAATCTCGAGGCGGAAGCCGTTGGTACTCCGGTCGTCGCATTTCGCTCGGGAGGCGTCGGCGAAGCGATCGAAGAGGGGAAAACTGGTTATCTCGTGGAGGAGCGGGATGTCGCGGGAATGGCGGACGCGGTCGGAAGACTGCTCAACGACCAGACCCTGTGGACAGCCTTTAGCGCGCGGGCACCGCTTCTGGTGGCCGAGCGCTTCGACTTACGTCGTCAGACGGGGACGCTCGAGGACTATTACAGTTCCGTGCTAGACGAATTTTCCAGCCGGGGTCGGACTTGATGGTGCAGACGGGAAAAAAGCCGAAGTGGGGACTGAACGTATTTCGGCCGCTACGGAACGGATTTGTGAAGGCGAAGTGGCTCTATTATACGAAATTCTGGGGAATGGACATCGATCCGACGGCGAGCTTTTCCTTGAGCGTGCGTTTCGACAAGACCAACCCTAGGGGATTGCATATCGGCGCGGAAACTTACGTCGCCTTTGAGGCTGCTATTCTGACCCACGATCTCACACGCGGGCTCTACCTTCACACGAGGATCGGCAAACGCTGCTTCATCGGCGCCCGCAGCATCATCCTGCCCGGCATCGAGATCGGCGACGAATCCGTCATCGGCTCGGGCTCGGTGGTGACCAAGAGCGTGCCGCCGCGCTCGCTCGTCGCTGGCAATCCGGCAAAGATTATCCGCAGCGACATCAAAATAATCTCCCGCTACGGCCGGATGGATCCAGACAGCGGTTACCGTCCCGATGCGGAATTCCAGAAAAGCTGAGCGGCCTTCGGACGCGTCTGAGAGAGCAATATGAGCACGATAAAGGTCACCATCCTTTTTTCGACCTATAATGGCGCAAAGACGCTACCCCGGATGTTGGAGGCGCTGACCAAGACGACGCTTCCGCGCGATCAGTGGAAGATCGTGGCCGTCGACAACAACAGCAAGGACAATACGCGCGAAATCCTCGACGCCTTTTTGGACCGGCTGCCGCTTGAGATCTATTTCGAGCCCAGGCAGGGAAAGGAAAATGCGCTCGAAACCGGTTTCAAGCATCTCGATGGTGATCTTGTCATCTTTACTGATGATGACGTTATCCCCGAATCAGATTGGGTTGAGACGTTTCTGCGGGTGTCGGAAGAGAGGCACGACTTCAATATCTTCAGTGGCCTCATCAAGCCCGCTTGGGACGTGACGCCTCCAGAATGGGTTCTGAGCTGGGCGCCACTCAATATCCTTTATGCCGACAATTCGAAGGTGCCGGTGGGCGAAATACCGAGTGCCTGGGTCCACGGTCCCAATTGCGCCTATCGTCGAGCGAGCCTGGGCGACGCCTACCGCACCAATGCCGGATTGGGGCCGAATGCGAGTGTTGCCCAATATGCAATGGGGCAGGATACGATGTTTGCCATCGGTATCGATGCCAAGGCATACCATACCGATGCTGCCGTTGTCGGGCACATCGTCCCTGCTGATTATCTTTCCGAGAAATGGATACTGGGGCGCGCGGAGCGCTATGGGTTGGGACAGCCAGTGACGATGCCCGCCTGGTTCAAGGAGCCCCTCTTTGTATTCGGAATTCCGGCCAAGTCCACGATGCTTATGGCTTATGCCTTTCTCAGATATTTTCTCCTGCGATGGATGGGCGACGCCGAAACGCGTTTCAAAGCCGCATGGGAATATCGGAGGCGACTTGGAAACTTTAGGAAAATTAGGTCTTTAGGGCAGGATAGCCGGGGCGCCTTGAAAGGCGATCCTGCATGAAGATTGCCATTATCGCACCCATCCAGCATCCGATCGGAAAGCCTTTTCGAGGAGGCGTTGAATCACAATTGTGGTTCCTCACGCGCGGGCTCGTCAGCCGCGGGCATGACGTAAAACTTTTCGCCGCATCAGATAGCGACAGCTCACTGCCTCTGCACCCGATCGTGGATAGCTCCGTACTGAATTCTGAGCACCTGCAGAAACATGACGGGCGGTGGATCGAAAAATATCGGCGCTTTCAAAGAAACCGGATCGCGGATCAAGCATATTCGCACATGATCGATGTGGTCTGCGCTTCCAAATTCGATATCGTGCACAACAATTCACTATCGAAATACCCCCTAGCGAATGCGCATCGACTGGGCGCTCCGGTGGTGACGACGATCCATACGCCCGTCTTCAAGGAAGTGGTTGAAGGCGCTAAGGCCGCGAGGTCTAAAAAGGGCTCGGATTTCGTTTGCGTTTCGCGATTTCTACAAGAATCTTGGCGCCCCTATATCGAAAGCAAGGTCGCCTATAACGGCGTTGATCTAAATGGCTGGCATTTCAGCGAACAACCCGATCGGAAGAGAACGGCCATATGGTATGGCCGAATAAATCGCCAGAAGGCGCCGCATATGGCGGTGCGAGCTGCCCTGGAGGCAGGATTTTCCATCTCGTTATACGGCTTGGCAGAAGACACGTCGTACTTCGAGACTATGGTGAAACCGCTGTTGGATCCTGAACGCGCAGTCTATCATGGTTTGGCGGATCATTCCGAGCTTTCACTTGCCATCGGCAAAGCGTCGGTGGCGGTATTTTTGCCTGAATGGGATGAACCCTTCGGCCTGACTTTCGTGGAGGCACTGGCTTGTGGGACGCCGATCGTTGCTTATCAAAGCGGTGCGGCACCCGAAATCATCGACAAGGACAGCGGTATTTTCGTCGAGCGGAATGCGAACGTGAATTTCAAGCAGATTTTCACTGAGGCGAGCCAGTTGTCGCGCGAGAACTGCCGTAACCGTGCAAAGCAGTTTTCGATGGATTCGATGCTTGCAAACTACGAGAGAATTTATTCCGAAACCATACAGGGAGCCAGTGTTCGCTGATGAATACGATGACGACCGAGTTGAATGTTGTCTATTTCAGTCTGAACTATCCGGAGCTCAGCCAGACCTTTGTATTCAATGAGATGCGCAGTCTTCGTGATGAGGGGGCAGGTGTGCGGGTTGTCGCATTGCGCCACGCGGAAGTCGGGGCGTCCGATCTGCCGGCAAAATATGGCTTCTCGAACGCCGTAGATTTTGTGCTGTCGCCGGGCGTTCGCCCCCCCAGATCCAGAAGGGTCTTGCAAGCTGCTCGAGCAATGACGGAATGCGGTGTTGGCATTGGCGCTGCACTCCGTGCCAGCATGAAAAATCGGGCTAATGGTTTGCGCGAAATGCCCTTTTCGCTAAAGCTCCAGGTGGCTGCCAAACTGCAACCGAAAAGCCAGAGGCCGGTGATCCACTGCCATTTTGGTCCTGCCGGTCAATTCATGGCGGATCTGAAGAAGCTCGGACTCGGCACAGCGCCGCTTTCAGTGGTTTTTCATGGTTATGACCTTACCCAATATATGCAGGACAAGCGCGCCGACCTATACCACGATCTGTTCGAGCAAGCAGACCTTCTGCTGCCGATCAGCGATCTCTGGCACCGCCGTTTGATCGAACTCGGCGCGCCGCCAGAGAAGATCCGCACCCAGCGCCTTGGCATCGATTGCAGGGCCTTTCGCTTCAGGGAAAGGGTGAAAAGGTCCGACCAGCCACTACGCTTGATCTCAGTGGGCCGTATGACCGAAAAGAAAGGGCACCGCTATATTCTTGAGGCATTTGCCCAGCTGGTCGCCAGCCAGCCCGATCTCGACATCCGCCTCGACTTGATCGGATCAGGCCCGCTGTTCGATGACATTCGCGCGCTCGCCGACCATTATCAGCTAGGCAGCCGTCTCGTCTTGCACGGAAGCCTTCAGCATGACGAGGTGCGCACGCTCCTGGATGAAGCGCATGTATTCGTACTGCCGAGCGTGACAGCTGCCGATGGCGATATGGAAGGCATACCAGTTGCGATCATGGAAGCCATGGCTCTAGGCCTTGCCGTTATTAGCACACATCACAGCGGTATCCCGGAATTGGTCGCAGACGGAAAGTCCGGTCTGCTGGTCTCTGAACGCGATGTTGAGGCCTTAAGCGCGGCAATGCAAACACTTGCGGTGAACCCCGAAAAGATCGCATCGATGGGACGCGAAGGACGAAATATTATCGAAGAAAATTATAACGAAGAAAAGCAGGCCAAAAAACTCCTCGCAGCTCTGAGTAGTATAAGATGATGCTATTTAAGCAAGTGCTTTAATGGCTTCAAACAAAAGGATCTGATGGGTCGTCATGTTGATTTTGATAGAAAATACCGTTTGTTTGAACGCGGGTGATGCGGCGATCGCGCTGGCAATAATGCGGATCTTGCGACGCGCATTCGGTGAGAAAAGTGAATTTGTCGTTTTTGACAGTAACCCAGAGGTTGCAGCGCGATATTATCCTGACATCAGATTTCGACCGCTGACAACAACTCTGACAGCAACACCATCGATTTCGCTCCCATTCGTTGGGAAGCGCTTCGCGATACGGTTGCGCCGCAATATCGACCGTTTAAAAAAGCATGAGTTTCGGAGATTGCTGAGTTCGGCGCGAAATAATGGAAGCGTCGGCTGGAGTCCGCTTCTGAACAAGCAAGTTCGCGAAAATATCGAACTCTACGCCAAGGCAGACCTTATTGTATCCACAGGGGGGACATACCTCGTTGAGCACTACGATATTTCATCTCGCCTTGAAGAATTCGAAAAGGATTTAATGCTTGGAAAGCCGCTGGTATTGTTTACGCAGTCACTCGGCCCGTTCAACAAACGGGAAAACCAGAGCAGAATTAAATCTATCATCGATCAAGCCAGATTTACCCTTTTGAGAGATGTAAAATCCGAAGGTAATTTGCGCGCTATCGGCGTCAAGCATGATCGTCTTAAAGTTGTATCAGATAGCGTTTTTGCCTTTGCAGATATGGAACGTCTATCAGCGCGCCCGCAATCAGGGGGATCAAAAAAGCTCAAAGTCGCTATATCCGTCCGTGACTGGGCACATTTTGACGGACTTTCGCCACAGCAAGGTATGGCTCAATACAGAAATGCAATCTCTCAAGCAGTTGTAGCGCTGGTGAAGACAAAGAATGCAGAGGTCACGTTTCTGTCAACTTGCCAGGGCATTGCCGAGTACCACTATGATGACTCCATTGTCGCCCAGGGGATTGCTAACGAATTGGATGCAGAGACACAAAAATCGGTCTCCGTTGATTCAGGGTTTTATGGCCCCGATGCACTCCTCAAAAAAGTGGCCGATTTTGATTTCGTGATCTCCACACGCATGCACATGGCTATTTTATCACTGTGTGCCGGGGTGCCGGTGCTTCCAATCTCATATGAATTCAAGACCACAGAACTGTACAACGGTCTGTCTCAGAGCCAATGGGTAACAGACATATCGCACATCGAACCCGTGAGCTTTACCGAACGCGTACTCGAATTCACCGAGCATCTGGATGAATTCTTTCAAGCTGCCGCGCCAAAGATTCGTGAACAGTCTTTATCGGCTTGGTCGGCAGGCGCACTCATCCAGGCATCCTTGTCGTCGCAGTTGCATGACGCAAAAATTGACGCAAAATTTGTAGAGCAGGCATCATCATGACAAATGCACCCAAGCGGATAGGAGCGAAGACACTCCAAGCGTCGTTCTGGTTGATGACAGGTGTCTTCTATGGCCGCCTCGCAAATCTGGCGATGACGATAATCCTCGCACGTATCCTCGTGCCCGCAGATTTTGGTCTTGTGGCGCTGGGCACGACATTACTTATTATCCTGACATCAGTGACGGACTTGTCTCTGGCAAATGCCCTCATTCATCATCAGGATAACAAGGAGGCTGATTTCCATACTGCTTTTACGCTGAGTGCAATTCGCGGCTTTTTGCTGGCGATTGTTATGGTGATCAGTGGATTTGTTATGGCTCACCTCTATAACGACCCTAGGCTTATTGGCGTTTGCACGGGCCTCGCAGTGCGCCCGCTTTTTAGCGGACTAGGAAGTCCCTACTACGTAACCTTCGCGAAGGAACTCGATTTCGGTACGGTCGCCAAAAACGAGGCGTTGAATTATACCGCGCAACTGGTCGTAGCCGTCGGTGTCGCCTGGTTTACCGAGAGTTACTGGGCAATCGTCGCAGGTGCGGTGGCCGCGTCCACTACCGGAATTGTCGCGACTTATATTAGGGCGCCTTATATTCCCCACTTCACATTGTCCTCGTGGCGAAAACTTACCAACTTTTCAGTTTGGGTTACGCTAAATCAATTCGTTACGATTATCGGGAATCGCTTCGATAACTTCCTTGCCGGCGGCCTGCTCGGAATTTCGAGCTTTGGCGCATATAATGTCGGCAACAATATCGCAGCTATGATTACGCAATCCGCGTTTCAGCCGCTGGAACGGGTCCTGTTTCCCAGTTTTGCAAAATTGACTGGAGACAAGGCGAGATTAAATGAAGCTTTCCAGAAAAGTCAGGCTTCTCTTTTCGCGATCGGCTTTCCGATGGGTGTCGGCCTTGCGTTGGTGGCCGAGCCTTTCGTGTATCTGACGCTCGGACCCAAATGGTCTATTGCCGTCACTGTTATTCACTTTATCGCACCGGTACTTGGAATGCAGATCGTGTTCGGCCCCTCGAACGCTCTTGCCTATGCTCTGGGCGCCACCCGAACTCTTTTCAACAGGGGCATCGTACTCCTCATATTTAGAGTGCCGATCGTGCTGACTGGCCTCTATTTCTTTGGCCTCGTTGGTCTGCTCGTTGCTCGAGTGATATCCGGAGGCGTAGTGGTGTCGATTGTCAATTTCTATATCGTCAGATCCTTGACCGGGCTTAGTCCATGGCGGCAGTTGCTCGTGACCTGGCGGTCATGGGTCAGCGGCGGCGCCATGGTGTTAGCACTCCTGACGCTACGAGATTTTTCGGCGCCGATAGCGACCAATTTGGGCGCGGGCAAGATGCTTGTCGAAACCGTCCTGCTTGGGGGCGGCGTCTATTGCTGCGTTCACGCCTTGCTTTGGGTGATGAGTGGCCGATCGCAAGTTGGGATTGAGTCGGAGTTGGTCAAGATGGCTTCTGGTGTTTTAGGGCGTTTCAAGAAACTACACCGGCGATCGATATAAGGCGGCCCGCCAATGTAGATTCGAAAAGGAGTCCATGAGGCATGGCAGATCCTAAAATCAGTGTCGTCTTTTCATCTTATAATGGTGCAAGCCGCAGGTTGAAGCACACCTTGGAATCCCTCGTTCATCAGGATCTATCCCCTGATCAGTGGGAGTTGATTGCTGTCGATAACAACAGCGGAGACAACACAATGGATCTATTGGAGACGTATCGCGAGCGCCTGCCAATCTTGATCCTGAAACATTCGCAGCCGGGCAAATCAAGCGCGCTCAACGCCGCACTTGAGAAAGCCGGCGGGTCTCTTGTCGTATTTACCGACGATGATATACGCGCCGAACCTGATTGGCTTCGCGAAATTGCTGCTTGCGCGGATGCCAACCCGCACTATGGCATTTTTGGCGGCAGGATTGTTGCCGAATGGGAGCATCTTCCGACCGGAAATCCTCTGCTCGAATGGATTCCTATGGGATCGACCTTTGCGATTGTCGACGAGCAGATCAGCGGGCCCTGCGATCCTACGAAAGTGTGGGGACCGAACACTATCGTGCGACGGAGCGCTCTCGGTTCGGACGTTCGATATAGAGAAGATCTCGGCCCCCTACCGGGAGGGTTGTTCGCAATGGGCGAAGACCAGGAGATCATCATGCGCCTCTCGGCGCGCGGGGTGCAAGCCTATCGTTGCGCCGAGGCCGTCGTTCATCACTGGATTCCCGCATCCAGCGTGAATGAGCTTTGGGTTCAGAAGCGCGGAGAACGACTTGGATACGGCGTACCCGCGCTCTTTCCGCAGGATGTCCCAACTGGACCGCGGATCGCGGGTGTACCCGTGAAGACTTGGATCGAGAGCGCGCAATGGGCGTTGCGCGCCGCCCTGCTCTATCCCACGCCCTCTTCGAGGAAGCGGTTCTGGGCAATCTGGAAGAACTACTATATGCGCGGCTATAGAGCGGGCGTAAGGCGGTATGCACCGTCGATACCGGTTACAAATCGCTAGGGGATGGGCATGAAAATTTCCGTTCTGATCAACAACTACAACTACGCGACCTATCTACGCGCCTGCATCGATAGCGCACTCGAGCAGGATTATCCGGAGTTCGAAGTGGTGGTGGTCGACGACGGATCGACCGACGATTCCCGCCAGATCCTTGCCTCCTATGGGGAACGGATCCTGACGGTATTGAAGGAAAACGGCGGCCAGGCATCGAGCTTCAATGCGGGTTTTGCGGCCGCAAGCGGCGATATCCTCTTTCTCCTCGATGCCGATGATGCGTTTCTGCCCGGCAAACTTGCTCGTATCGCCGAGATCTACGATCGCAATGAGATCGACTGGTGCTTCGACCGGGTGACGACCGAGGAAAGCGACCTGCCGCCTGCAACGCTGCAAGTGACACTGTTCGACAAGCGGGACACGCTTCGCAGGGGCGGCTTTCCCTCGCTTCCGGTTCCGACATCGGGCTTGAGCTTCCGCCGCCACCTGCTGTCCCAGATCCTGCCGATGTCCGTCGCGACAGACGTCGTCCTCAGCGACAATTATATCAAGTTTGCTGCTGCCTTTCTCGGCCGCGGCGCGATCGTCGAAACACCGCTGACGTTTCAGCGCATTCATGAGTCGAACCGCTACACGGGTACAAGCAGAGCAAAGACGCTGCGCCCGCGGATCATGATCGCAACTGGGCTGGAACTGGCACGCCGCTATGACGGGCTGCAAACACTCGGCAAGAGCCTGGTGGCCGGCGGCATTGCCGAAACGACATCGCTGCTGAAGCTCAGGGGCGAAGCTCGCAACACGGTGGCCGGCGGTCCGTTCGGCGCTGCAGCAACCGAAGTGGCCTTGATGGCGGCGCGCAAACGTTTGGGAAATATGCTGCGGAGAGGACAGTCATGAATCAGCAACAGACTTTTCCGCATTCATCCGTCGTCACAGAAGCAGGCAACGCACCGTTGAATATCGCCGTCGGCGTGCTGACCTATCGACGCCTCGACGGGATCGCCAAGCTGCTCGACGTGATGACCCGCCAGGTCAGGCATCCGGATCGCCCCTATCATCTCACTATGGTGATCGTGGATAATGATGCGGCCGGCAGCGCAAAGGCCACGGTGGAGGGTTTCGGCCAGACTGGTGCCTACGACCTGATCTACGTCATCGAACAAAACCAGGGCATACCGTTTGCGCGCAATCGCGCGCTGGATTCAGCGCCCCTCGGCACCGACCTCTTCTGCTTTCTCGACGATGATGAATGGCCGGTCGACGGCTGGCTGGACGCGATGCTGGAGACAAGGAAGAAAAACCGCGCCGATTGCGTCTATGGCCCCGTCCAACCGGTCTATCCCGAAAACCCGCCGGAATATTTCATCAAGGCAAGGGTGTTCGAGCGCAAGAAGAACAAAGACGGCCAACGCATTTCTTATGCCGCCTCGAACAACGTCATGTTCGACTATCCCCTGATCCGCTCATGGAATCTGCGTTTTGAAGAGAAGATGCGCTTCACCGGGGGCACGGATTATCTGTTCTTCAATCAGGCCATTCGCCGTGGCATGCAGGTTTTCTGGGCTGATAAGGCGCTTGTCCATGATATCGTTCCTGCCAGCCGGATGACCTGGAAATGGGTATTGCAAAGACAATACCGGCTCGGCAATACCTTCGCAGTCAGCGAGGTCCTGCATGGCAACCTCAAGCGCCGGATCTATCGCGCGGCCTATGGCGCCACCAGAGTCGTGCTTGGACTGCTCATGCTGCCGGCGATCTTGATTTCGCCCTATTGGGGCATGCGAGCCCTCACCCATGTTCTGCGCGGTGCGGGCATGGTTAATGGAATTCTTGGACATGCATATCAGGAATACAAGCCCAATGCCGCTCTCTGATATTGTTTGCAAGAGCGCCCCTTGGAAGAGTTCTGACCCTTATTATCTTCCAGATGAAAACTCATGAGTGATTGGCTGTCCATGAACTTCAAGGCTTCAACCAACCGGGCCAAAAATGCTACACTTCTACTGAACTATCGTGACACAGCCGCTATTCGAACCGAATGGTTTTTCGCGCTTCATCGGTCAAATATAGGAGATGCCTGTCTATGGCTGAGAAAAAATTGAAGGTTCTCGCTGCCTCGTCGGGAGGCGGCCACTGGGAGCAGCTGATGGCCATGCGCGGCGCATTCGAGGGCTGCGATATCGTCTTTGCGACGACCATCCCGGGACTGCTTGCAAAATACGACATTCGGGACGGACTGGTCCTTCCCGATTGCAGCCGCGACTCGATTGCAATGTCGATCCGGTGCTTTTTCAGCGCCTTCTCCATCGTCATCAAGCAGAGGCCAGACGTCATTATCTCGACCGGTGCGGCGCCTGGGCTTTTTTGCCTGCTTGCCGGCAAATTGACGGGCAAGCGGACGATCTGGATCGATAGCGTCGCCAATGTCGAGAAGCTGTCCCTATCGGGTAAATTGGCTGGCCATATTGCAACGCTCTGGCTCACGCAATGGCAACATCTGTCGCGGCCGGATGGCCCCCATTACGCAGGAGCTGTCCTTTGATCCTTGTCACCGTCGGAACACAGCTGCCGTTTGATCGCCTCGTCAGGTCTGTCGACACCTTTGCAAAGGAACTGTCCAAACCGGTTCTGGCGCAGATCGGCAGAGGCAGTTACACGCCACAGAATATGAAATGGATCAAGAATATCGAGCCTAAGGACTTCGATAAGGTCTTTCGCGATGCAACGGTCATCGTCTCTCATGCGGGAATTGGTACAGTGCTCACGGCCAAGCGTTTTGGGAAGCCGATCATTCTCGTTCCCCGACAGGCGGCGCTCGGCGAGCACCGAAACGATCATCAGCTTGCCACGGTGGGTCAGCTCGCAGGCCGACCGGGTATCTACGTCGCACATACCGATGACGATCTCAGGAACTATCTGCTTGAAGAGCTGGATAGCCCGTCTCACGAAGATTCGTCGGAGGCCGGCCGGGCTTCGCTGGTCACCTACTTGAAAACCTATATTGCGGCCGTCTGACCTGGAAGCCGCCAAAATCTGTGACGGATTTGAGAAATCTTTTCACTCTCCGCAATTGTTGCCGGCGATACGTTTGACGAGTTCAGGCGCGATGATTTTGGAGGCCATGTCGGGCTGAGGATGCACGCCGTCGGGAATTGCCGTGGCCAGGTCATCCGGTGTAAGACGCTCCCAGTTGGGCCGGTGGTCGACAAACTCCAGACCACGTTTTTCCGCCTCCGCCTGATGTGCAGAGACATAGCTATTGACGAAGGGGCGGATCAGCCCACGCAATCCTGAAAACGGATTCATGGCCATGACGATGATCCGCGCTTTCGGCAGGCGCTGCTGGAGTTGGTCGAGAATGTCGCCGATATTCTTTCGGCTTTGCGCAAGCGACACGAACCGATGCAATGTTGCGTCATTGGCGTAGAGTTCAATTAGGATGATATCCGGCTGCGCGGCAACCACGCGATCAACTTGGGTAAGGGCCCATAATGACGTCTCGCCGCTCTTTGCAACACTCTCGACTTTCACGGGCCTTTGCAGGCAGGCTGCAAGCCTTGTCTCGAGAGCGGGCTGCCATCCCCCGCGAGCCGTTAAGGATGTGCCGAAAGCCACTATTTTCAGCGGCTGAGCACCATCGGCATGGCCGTTTTTGACCGCTGAAAACATGACCAGACACGCCAGAAACAAAACCAATCCATAAGCCGATCGCTTCTCAGTCGGCGCCCCTCGCCAAAGCAGCAAACACATCATGGGGAGACCTTGCAGCAGGCTTGAGACAATTTGGTGAAATGGCCGCTCATGCCCATTCGAGCAAGGCGAAACTATCCAACCTCAGCCTGGCGGATGATACCGGCTGCTTTGAGATGTTAAGGCTCCTAACGACCCGAAACAGCCGCCAATCACTCCTGGCGAAATACGTGCTGCATCTGATCGGTCAGCGGCTTCGTCAGATAGGATATCACGGTCCGGTCGCCGATCTTGATGAAGACCTCGGCCGGCATGCCGGGATAGAGCTTTATCGTCTTCAATTTGGCAATGCTTTCAGCTTTCGGCTTGACGCGCAGGGGATAGTAGCTGATGCCCGTGCGCTCATCCTTGACGATATCAGGGGCGATTGAGGTAATCTCACCGCTCACATCAGGCGTCGTGCGTTGATCGAAAGCGCTGAAACGCACATCGACGGACTGGCCGACGTGAACCTGATCAATATCGCGGGTGGCGACTTTCGCCTCGACCGTAAGTTCGTTATTTTCGGGAACGACGAGCATCAACGTCTGACCGGGATCGATAACACCATTGACGGTGTGAACCGAAAGTTCGTGAACTCGCCCAGTCAACGGTGCGGTAATGTCGAGACGGTGCAGCTGATCGACTGCGGTTCCGCGGCGCTCTTCATATTCGGCGATCTGCGCCTCGACGTCGGTCAGGTCCTTTGCAATTTCCGAACGACGGTCCTCATCCAACTGGATCGACTGGCGATCGATCTCGATTGCCTTACCTTCGGCCTCCGCCTTAGCTGCGATTTCCTGGCCGCTGTTGCCCTGGAGATCGGCGCGGGCGCGCTTGAGCGTATTCAAACGCTGAAGCGTGACGAGGCCTTTCTTGTAGAGCGTATCAATGCCTTCAAGCTCCTGTTCGATCAAGCCCAGGGAATCGTTGGTGGCGTTGATCTGAACGACCAACCCCTTTACCTGCTCGGCCAGTTGATCCTTGCGGGATGCCAGCTGGCTCTTCATTCCGATGAGCGCCGTCCTGCGACTGTCGAACAATTTCTGCTCGCCATCGAGAAGCTTCTGCGCGGAAGTGCTGGATGTCAGATCGCTGATGTTTTCCTCGACCTCGAACGATTCGGCGCCGATCCGTTCCGCCTTCAGACGGGCACGGCGCGCATAAAGCTGAGCGAGCGTGCTTTCGACAATCGAGAGGTTCGCTCTGGTCGTCGTTCCATCGAGCCGGATCAGGACCTGCCCTGCCGTCACATGGTCGTTTTCCGAGACCAGCAATTCCGACACGATACCGCCTGTCAGGTGCTGGATCTTCTTTACATCGCCGTCGACGACGATTACGCCCTCGCCGATGACTGCGCTCGACAGCTCTGACGTCGCCGCCCAACCGCCAATGCCGCAAACGAGGGCTATCGACAACACACCGACAACGGCAACATGCCGATTGAGGGAGCGTTTCGATTCACTGATAACCTTGATCACAATCTTCCTTCTGGCCTATTCGGCCGCATTTATGCCGTCGACGACGACTTTAAGCTGAGCCACGCGCTCGGCAATCGGCGTACGTGCCGCTTCCGGTCGGCTGACCCTTGCCAGAACTTCCTCTTTGGGACCGAACGCGATCATACGGCCTTCCTGCATCATCAGCACGAAGTCGCAGACTGCCAGAACGCCTGACCGATGTGCGATGACAACGACAATGCCGCCCCGCGCCCGCACGCTCATGATCGCGGCACTCAGCGCCCGCTCGCCTTCTTCATCGAGATTGGAGTTCGGTTCGTCGAGCACGACGAGAAATGGTTCGCCGTAAAGCGCCCTTGCAAGCGCGATACGCTGCCTCTGGCCGGCCGAAAGCGCAGCACCGCCTTCGCCGATTTCGGTTTCGTAACCGTTCGGTAGACGAAGAATAAGATCGTGAACACGCGCCGCTCTCGCTGCGGCAACCACTGTCTCAGGCGACATCTCCTTCGCGAAACGGCAGATATTCTGCGCGACGGTCCCCGAGAAAAGCTCCACATCCTGCGGGAGATAACCGATATGCCGGCCAAGCGCGTCGCCATCCCACTGGTCGAGTGCTGCGCCATCGAGACGAATGGACCCTCTGACGGTCGGCCAGATACCCATCATCGCCCGTGCCAGCGACGACTTACCCGAGGCGCTGTAACCAATGACACCAAGCGCGCTCCCTGCCCTTAAGCCGAAGCTGATATCGGAGATGACCAGGCGCTGACCCGCCGGCGGTCCACTCGCCAAGCCCTCGACCGTGACTTGCTTGGTAGGAGCCGCGAGCGCAAGGGGGGCTGGAATCTCAGGAATGGTTTTCAGCAGGCTCGAAAGCCGCGCCCAGCTCTGCTGAGCAGAAACGAAACCACGCCAATTTCCAATCGCCGCTTCGACAGGCGCCAGGGCGCGCGAGGTCAATATCGAGCCCGCGATGATAATTCCCGAAGAGGCCTGCCCTTGAATGACCAGGATTGCGCCGGTCGCGAGCGTTCCCGATTGCAGAGCAATACGGAAAATCTTCGACAAGGTCGCATATCCGTTGCCGACATCCGATGCCTGCCGGGTGATCGTTCGATATTCACTGTTCTTGCGGTCCCAGATTTCGGCCATCGTGCCTGCCATGCCCATGGCGTGAATAACCTCGGAGTTGCGGATCGAGGTCTGCGCGAAGGCATTCCGCATATTGGCGGAGTCAGACTGCTTTTTGGAGAGCGTACGCGTTCCCTGATTGGTCATGAACGTCAGGATAGCGAGAACCAGCGATCCACCGATCGCGATATATCCGATCGCCGGATGAAAGAGGAAGCAGATCACGATATAGAACGGCAACCAGGGCAGATCGAACATCGCTGTCGGCCCCATACCGGACAGGAAGGTTCGGATCTGGTCGAAGTCGCGCAACGGCTGAAGCCCGTCGCCGCCGATTTTGACCTTCAACGGAGCCTTGATCAGCGCGCGGAACACACGTCCGTTCACCATCTCGTCAAGCGCACCGGCAACACGTACAAGCATCCTGCTTCGCAGAACCTCGAACGCTCCTTGAAAACAGTAAAGCATTAACGCAAGTATTGCCAGGACAACCAGCGATGGTATACTTTTACTAGGGATGACCCGGTCATACACCTCAAGCATAAAAAATGAACTTGTAAGGTATAGGATATTAATAAGCGCGCTTGCTATTCCGATGAAAACGAGCCCCCCCTTGCATTTCTTTAATGCTTTGGATGGCTCGCTGACATCAGCTGCTGAATTCTGAAACACGAAATAATCCCTCTCTTACCGCATCGCACGAAAGCAAATATGCCGGCGCAACTCCAGCTCCGGGTCCACGCCCGATCAATGACACGACTGCATTGGACCCCCGGCACCGGCGCCGGACCCGCTTGCAAGCCCACGACCTATTACATGAATCCAACCAAAAAGTGGCCAAAAACTCCAATTTATAACGAGCGGTTTCAGGGATTCTGTCTTGACGCTACGCTAAATATACCAACCTAAGCAAGTGAAAATCGCAAATTGCCCAACAACGGCGCAGAGAGATGAACGTATCGCGCGCATATGTGCGACGATTACTCCGGCGTTAACTGTAAATTCAATCTATAGTTCATTTTTCCTTTGAACGGCGGAACTATCTTTTATCCGCACCTTCGACCGCCGCGACACCCCTTCATCATCAAGCTCTCAGATGTTGAACAGCGGGCCGGCGCTCTTTTTGGCGTGATTCAAACCAGCAGGTGCGATGCTTGGCTGCTATGGAACGCGTCCACATCGATATAAACGCCGAGCGAGTCGGTATCGATGTGAGAAGCGCCGTCAGAAATCTTGTATTGGAAGGATTCGCTGACCTTTCCGCTGAGACCGGCGATTTTCACCGCATCGACCGTATACGTGTAATCACCATCGCTCTCCACATGGATGACTCCGTATTTCCCGGTCAGCGTCAGGCCATGCTTATCCACTGCACTGTCACCGAAGCGACGAAGCAGCACGGTTCCATTGATTGCGCTGTCGTTTTCGAGGAGGTTGCCATGATAGGCGCTGCCCGTATCCGTCGAGATCTTCAGGCTGTCATGGGCTGCGACGATCTTGGGAACGGCGACGGTGGGTGCGGTGGAAACCTGCGCTTCAGTCGCGGGCGCCGGAGTGCTTGTCTGCGTCGGTGTTGACGGTTCGACATGCGGCTCCACAACCGGTGTGGTAGGCGTCTCACTGTTGGACGGGGTGTTGCCAGTCGCAGCGTCGAGTTCGGCCTGCGCTTGCTCCAGCGTTTTATTATCGTTGATCAAAAAGGTGCTCTGGAGGGCAATTGCGACCGGCATTGTCAACGTCGACACCACGCTGTCGATGATATTATCATGAAAAGAGCCGGATGCAGGCCTGTCGACCTTCAGCGCCGAAGACGACAGGTCGTCAAAGACATTACCATGAATATCGATATCGATGCGCGTATAACTCGGGTAACCTGCAGCGCTGATCGACACGCCCCAGACGCCGTCATGAATATAGTTTCCACTGATATCATAGTTTGTCGCATTGCCCTGATCGCCAAGGCCGATACCGTAGGACCAACTATAGCCGCCGTATCCCGAGATGTCGTTGTTGTGGATGGCGATATTCGTGCCCGCGTTGGCACCTATCCCGAAACCGCCGCCGACCACGGTGTTGTCCTCGACCACTGCATTTACAGCCCGAACAAGCGCCAGAACGCCCTTTGCGCTATTGGTCTCCGTTTGCTCCAGATGGTTACCCTTGATCAGGATATTGCTGCTGTCGTTCAACTGAACGGCGTCCGCCGCAGCGCCTTGGCTGTTAACGATCAGGTTATTGACGATGGTAACGCCAATCACCCTATCCATCCAGATGCCGTCTCCATTCACCCCGGAAATCTTGCTGTTTTCGATGGTAATGTTCTGGCTGCTCTGGAAATTGACGGAACCGGGCTTGCCGGCAAGTCCGGTATTTTCGACCTCGACGTTGCGGACGATCCAGTTAGAGACATTTCCCGCGTATATCGCCCCACCGCCGGTATCAGCAATCTTGATGTTCTCCACAATGATGTTTGACGCTTTCGATCCGTGGATGCCGTCATTGCTACTGTGAATGACCGGCGCATCGCCAACGCCGTAACTACCAATGGTAATCGGAGAGCTGACAGTGCCGGAGTATTTCAGGTCGAATTGTTCGTTAAACACGCTTCCGGCGGCAAGCAGCACGTTGTCTCCCGGCTTTAACCTCAAGGATTCGACTGCGGAAAGCGTCGCGAAAGCCGACTGCTCGCTCATCCCACTATTCTGATTGGATCCCGTTGCCGAATTTACATAGTAGACGGTCACGCCATGATCTCCCAAAGATACTGGAAAATCTTTTACCTGCGGACCCCTCTCTGCCTCCTGAAATGGAACACTAAAATGCGTTCTATCTCGCGATAATTCTTACATCCTCTACAAATTATCTTCGCTTCTCTCATATTTCGCATTGCAAAAAAAGTTGCGCTGCACAATTATGAATAAGTCGGCTGACATCAGCGGTGACATTAAGACTATCTTCCAGGACACGCATATTAATTTGCGAAACTTGCGCCTCGAAAGAAACGTTACCCGATAAACATATGTGACAAGAGCTCGACATCAGTTACTTCGCCGAAAATCATGAGATCGAGCGGGGAACGAAACAATATAGCGATCCCACGCCATAGCCCGTAGTGATTATGTCAATATCTCATCTGCACATCTGAACCTCAGCGTATTTTTATAAATTGCCTTTGCATAAACATCCTTATCTCCTGAAGAAAAATGGATTCGTATCTGTTATTCGACATTTTCTCTTATTTTAAACGTAACAATCCCCTGGCGTTTCATTGCCTTATGCGAGTTCAATGTGTGTCATTATTGTACAATACACCCCAAAAACGTTCACTTGCTGTTAATTACACCCTTGACTCTCAGTATTAAGATATCCTTAATCGGGCGGCTCGCTAAAGGTCAGAATTGACCTAGCAAAGAACAATTCAAGGAGAGAACCGATGGCTGTTCACGCAACCGACGATAGTGCAACATTCCTGGAAACTGACGCCATTTCAGGAAATCTGCTTTCCAACGACTCATCCGATAACGGACACCTGTTCCTGCGCGCCTTCGACGGTGCGAGCGTTGGCGCCAAGAGCGGCAACAGCCAGGTCACAGAGATCCAGGGCGACTACGGCACCTTCTTCGTCAAGCCTGACGGTAGTTACACTTATGTCCTGAGCGACGCTGCCAAGATCGGCTTCACCAATGGTGAATTGATCCAAGAGAAGGTCTCGTACAAGATCTCCGACGGCAGCGGTCATACCGATTTTGGCCTGTTCACTCTGAACATTCAGGGCGTAACCCAGGTCAAGCCGATTGCGGTCGACGATCACTACAGCTTCAACGAAGGCGACGTCATTGGCGGCAACGCCCTGGACAACGATATTGCCGGCGACAATGGCAAGCTCTTCCTCCGTCAGTTCGATGGCAAGGCTGTAAACGGCGATCCGAGCGCAACGACCAACGTCACCGGCGCCTACGGTACGTTCCATGTGAAGGCAGATGGCTCATTCACCTATGATCTGGCAGCGGATATCGCTCCGGGCGATCACGTCACGGAAACCGTCCAGTATTACAAGATCTCGGACGGCGAAGGCCACACCGATGCCGGCATTCTGACGCTCAATATCACGGGCACGGATTTTGTCTCCGGCGCCAGCGTCTGATCGTCAACACCCAGTCAATAAACGATGCCCGCCGCGCAGACGGCGGGCATTGTTCATGCAAGTTGAGTTCCTCAAGAGAATAGGTGCTCAGCTGTCTGCGACCAGATAAATCGCTTCGAGGCTTTCAGCAAGGCGCGAAACGACCACGCCCAGAAACGCACGAATTACGTTCCATCCGGGCATCGGTTTATCGGGCCGCGCTTGTTCCGGCATCCTACGCAGCGCTCCTATTCGGCTTGTGTAAAGCGGCGTCCCGTCTGTCGGAAATACCCGATAAAATCGAGGTGGGTGTAAACGGCCCTCTGGTCCTGTCCGCCTATCGGGTCTCATACCACCGTGTTGTCCAGCAACATCAGGGGGTACCCGCCGATGTGAAATGTTGACGCCATATCGGTCGTGTTCGGGAGGCCCTACTTTCTTGACAATGATAAGCTAGGCAGGTTTAAGAGTCTCTCATTAGCGCGGGGACTTTGATGATCTACTCGCTTCAGTACCTAAGGGCGCTGGCCGCCACTGCCGTGGTCATTTTCCACATTGGACTAATCTTTGGCTGGAACTGGCGACCAATGGCTGCCGGCGTCGATCTGTTCTTCCTGATCAGCGGCTTCATAATGTGGTCCGTAACGGCTAACAAACAAACGAGGCCGGGCGAGTTTCTAGCGCGTCGCTTGATAAAGATCGTTCCTCTCTATTGGCTCTTCACTGCCGTGTTCGTTGTCGGGGTGACATTATCACCTGGGCCGTTTAACAACCATACGTCGCAGCCACTACAGGTTGTTATGTCATTGTTCTTCATCCCCTATTACGATCAAAGCGGAAAAATAATACCTGCCTTGGATGTCGGCTGGACACTCAACTATGAGATGTTCTTCTATTTGATTTTTTCGCTTTCCTTGCTGCTTCGTGAGCGCTATCGCCTACCGTGCATCACCCTGACCTTAGTGTCCCTCGTCCTGGCTGGAGCGCTCCCCTTCAAAAATGCGCCATTCGAGGTAGCCACGTCCCCTATGCTTGTGGAGTTTGCTGCAGGAATTTTGATAGCAGCTTGGCACCAGTCTGGCCGCTCTCTCACCAGAGGCGCGGATCTGCTTTTCATCGTTGCCGGCCTAATCGGCATCGCACTTTCGTTCATTATGCAGCCACTGGAAGGCACTGCCGGGCGTGTTTTGATGTGGGGCCTTCCTGCGGCGTTGATACTCTTTGGGGCGTTGTCCTACGAAAAGAACCACAGAGTGTGGCGGATCGAATGGCTAAAGATGCTCGGGGACGCCTCCTATGCCACTTATCTATCGCACCCGATTACAATCGCCGTCTGCAAATACTTGCTTTCCAAGGCTGGCCTTGAACGGCGGGATATAGCGCTGAGCCAGCAGTTGCTTCTTTTCACGCTGACATTCTTGGCGCTGATGGTAGTTGGCGTCGCCTGCTATTATCTCTTTGACAAGCCATCTCATGATTTTCTGCGCCGACGGATAAACAAATTTGGGAAAAGGCCGGCCGTCAGATCAAGCCCTCTTCAATAACGAAGCGCTTACGAACTTAGTTAGCCAGTCCCGTACGGATCGCGAGCGACGCGACACTTTCGAGCGCAGTTTCTATGTTTCGACCTGCCATGACCGCCGAAACTTGCAAATCAATACTTCATAATTCCCGTGAGATCGCCAATTCAGGGCGTTGGGTATTCTTTGCATGCGGCTAAAAAAACCGCATTGCGATTACTTGCTGCAACGCTGTCGGAATCGCGCCGTCGCAGCCTCTCCAACGCTCGTCCAGGTTTGATCGAAGATTGGACGAAGCTGTGGGCTGATCTCTTTTATCGTGGCGTTGACCCTGCAACGATCGCCCAGTTTCAGCATCGTCGTGAGATCGCTATCGAGCGCACGCTTTGCCGCGGCAAGCGTTGCATCGGTAAAATCGTTCCAGAAATAAAACCGCGTCAGAATCATCACCTGGTCGTAGGGCGCGAGCACGACCGAACGCTTCATAATCTCTGCGATCGCGACCGGCTCTTCCGCAATTGTCGACTCCACGGCCGCAAGGCGAAGCCAAAAATTGCTGTTCGTCGGCATGCATGAAAGCGCATACCGCAGATACTGGCGGGCACTCGACGCCGCAACGGCCCAGGCATCGTAGTTGACATTAACATTCTGCCGATCGAGTTGCGCCAGAACGAGGGTTACGCCAGCAGCCACGATGTCTGATCGACAATAATGTCCGTCAACGACGTCGACACTACGCAACGCATATTTGGTCACGACATCATCCGCGACGGTCTCCCCACGCTCGATCCTTTCGGCGACGATCGAGATGCTGGCCGTTCTTATCGAAGCGGAGAGCTCTCGACCGGCCAGCACTGCAAAGACGACGGTGACGATAACGAAAGCGATCCTGGTAACCGAAACGACCTGACCGCGGAACATCAGCTTTCGGTGTAGTATCGCGAATACCGCTTATAATAATACTCGCTCGAACCGAATGTCCGGTAAAGCTTCATCTGCGACGGGTCGACCTTGGTCAATATAGTGCCGACGCATTTCGCATAGAGCTCCGGCTCGGACAGCAGGGTCGACTGCACGACCTTGCGCGATGTCTTTCCCCACTCAATAACGAAAACCACCGCATCCAGCTTCGAATTGATGGCGCGTGCATCCACAACCGGCGCCAAGGGCGGCAGGTCGACGATAATATAATCGAAGCTTTGACGTGCCGTTTGAAGAAGCTGATCCATGCCGCGTGACGCAAGCAGCTCCGACGAATGCGGAACACGATACCGTGCCACCGTCGGCAAAAATGCGAGCTTTGTTTTGGGATCGAGAAGGATAAGATCCTTGAGCGGGCGGCTGTCGACGATCGCCTCGAGCAAGCCGGCCTCGGCATGGCGGCCGATCGCCCGGGTAGCACCAGGATTGCGCATGTCGCCGTCGATAAGCAGGCAA